>CAZRFP010000071.1:14654-22148 GCA_964599535.1 uncultured Planctomycetaceae bacterium | reverse complement strand
GCGAGCGCACCCGCGAGGGCAACGACCTCTGGCTCGAAATGCAGGAGGCCGAGTTTAAGGATACCAGCGGCAAGACCAAGAAGGTTATCGAGCATACGGCGATGGTCTTCGGCCAGATGAACGAGCCGCCGGGCGCGCGTCTGCGCGTCGCGCTTTCGGCGTTGACGATGGCCGAATATTTCCGCGACGAATCCGGAGCGGACACGATGCTTTTCGTCGATAATATCTTCCGCTTCTCGCAGGCGGGTTCGGAAGTATCAGCGCTTCTGGGGCGCATGCCCAGCGCCGTCGGTTATCAGCCGACACTGGCGACGGAAATGGGCGAACTTCAGGAGCGCATCACGTCAACGAGCAAGGGCGCGGTTACATCCGTGCAGGCGGTTTACGTGCCGGCCGACGACCTCACCGACCCCGCGCCGGCCACGGCGTTTACGCACCTGGATTCGTTCATCGTCTTGGCGCGTTCCATCTCCGAAAAGGGCATCTATCCGGCGATCGATCCGCTCGCTTCGTCGAGCCGCATTCTCGATCCGCAGTATGTCGGCCAGCGGCATTACGACTGCGCCCAGCGCGTGCAGAAGATTCTCCAGCGCTATCGCGATTTGCAGGACATCATCGCCATTCTCGGCGTCGAAGAACTGAGCGAAGAAGACAAGCTCGTCGTCTCTCGCGCCCGAAAGATCGAACGCTTCCTCTCGCAGCCGTTCTACGTGGCCGAACAGTTCACCGGCTTCCCCGGCAACTATACGCAGCTTGAGGATACCATCCGCAGCTTCGAGGAAATCTGCGACGGCAAGCACGACAGCCTGCCGGAACAGGCGTTTCTCTATGTGGGCAGCGTCGATGAAGCCGTAGCCAAGGCGAAGACGCTGGCGAAATAACGCGGCCTGTTCGCGTTTCCGGAGCAGAATCATGCACGCCCCGCCGGTGGAAGACGCCGCGCGGGGCGTTTTATATTACCGGGGAGATTGATCGAGAAAGGCCTGAAGAATCTTTTGCGCGGCGATGGCGTCGCGCCGTGCCTTTCTTTTGCCGCTGGTCAAATCGGACTGGTCGAGTACTTCGTCGGCAGCAAAAGAACTGAGGCGTTCATCGTGGAGATGGACCGGAAGTCCTGACAGCCGCTCAAGTTCGTCGGCGAATCGCCTTGTCAATTCGGATTGCGGTCCTTCGGTTCCGTCCATGTTGATCGGATGGCCGACGATCAGTTCGTCGGCGGTTTCCGATCGGGCGAGATCGGCGACGGCGCGGGCATCGCGCGTGACATCGTTGCGCCCCTGCACGACGGAAAGCGGCATGGCGATGCGCAGTATCGTGTCAGCCACGGCGATGCCGATTCGCTTATGGCCATAGTCGATTGCGAGCAGCTTGGGCATGATGTCAGGTGTATCGCCCGGGGTGTTCCTGGTCGAGCAGAGCGACGAGATCGCGCAGCTTTTGAACGTGGTCGCGGCGACAAACCAGCGTCGCGCCCGCGGCATGAACGATCACCAGGTCGTCGACGCCGATCGTCGCGATAAGATGATCGTCTTCCGAAACGACGATCGTATTGCGGCTGTCGAGCAGAGCCGTATGCACGGCTGAGGTGATGTTGCCTTCGCCGTCTGCCGGAAGTACGCGGGAGAGAGCCGCCCAGTCGCCGACATCGCGCCAGTTGAAGCCTGCTTCGACGACGAGCACGCGCCTGGCGTGCTCCATGACGGCGAAGTCAATGCTGATGCGGGTCAGCGCGGGATAGATCCTCGCCGCTTCGGCCGGTCCGCCTGGGGTGAACCATATCTTGGCAAGCCGTTGCATGGCCTGATGGGTGTCCGGCAGGCGGCGCTTGATCTCGCTGAGGATCGTTGCTGTTCGCCAGACGAACATGCCGCTGTTCCAGTAGTGTCGGCCGGACGACAGGTAGTTCGCGGCAGTCGTTGCGTCGGGCTTTTCGCGGAAGGCTTCGACACGATACAGGCCGGGGGCGATCGGCTCGCCACGCTCGATATAGCCGTATCCGGTATGCGCCTCGATCGGCGGGATGCCGATCGTAATCAGCGCGTCGGGATAGTCATTTGCGGCGGCGAAAGCGATTGCGAGATTATCAGCGAATGCATCGGTCGGCTGGATGTGATGATCCGCGGTGAAAACGCCCATGATCGTGTCGGCGTCCAGTTCATGCAGCACGGCGGCGGCGAGCGCGACGGCATTTGCGGTGTCGCGACCGATGGGTTCGCCGATGAGATTCTCGCGCGGTATCTCATTGAGAACTGCGGCTATCGCGGGCAGATGCGATGTCAATGCGATGACATAAATGTCCGACGGCGACAGGGCGGCGCGCAGACGATCATAGGCCTCGCGCAACAGGCTGCGCCCGCCAAAAATGTTGAGCAACTGCTTGGGACGGTTGGCGCGGCTGAGCGGCCAGAGCCGCGTTCCCGAACCTCCGGCCATGATGACGGCGGCTTTTCGCAAGGCGATGATTCCCATTGAACCGCACGGCGATTCTGTTGCGCTCACGTGCGAGGCGCCTGTTCCACAGGCCAATCTGGCAGCACCAGGCCGCTAGTCTTCCATCATATACAGCGACACGTGATCCAGTGCAAAGGAGCGCTCACCGTCGTTGGGGAAATGAATACGGATAAACTTCGACCGCAGCCGGGTTTCCATGCCGACGACCACGCCCTCGCCGTATTCATCATGCCGCACGCGGCAACCGGGGTAATAGCCCGATTCGACCAGCATGGCGACGGTGTCGGCGTTGTATCGCCCCAGATGGGAGCGACTTCGGTCCTTTTCGGCCTTGAAGTCCGATTCTGCGATCTGATCGGCCGGCAACTCGTTGAGAAAACGCGACGCGACGGCGCGCTCATTGATGCCGCGGACGGTTCGATAGCGGGCGTGCGTCAGAGTCAGTCGGCGCATGGCCCGCGTCATGCCGACAAACGCCAGCCGCCGCTCTTCTTCGATCTGCATTCCGCCGTGGCGAATGGATCGCTGGTGCGGCAGCAGGCCTTCCTCCATGCCGATCATGAAGACGATCGGAAACTCGAGGCCCTTGGCGGCATGCAGCGTCATAAACGTCACCGAGCCGCCGGCGAGTTCCATGCCGTCGGTATCGCTGACGAGGCTGATCTGATGCAGCCACTCCTCCAATGTTCCTTCGGCGTTCTCGTCGTCGAACTGGTGGGCCGCCGAGACCAATTCCTGAACGTTTTGCAACCGATCCTGCTCGGGATCGGGATCATCTCTAAGGACATCCTCGATTCCGGATTTTCGCAAAAGCGCGTTCACAAGCGGTTGGACCGGCGAGCGCGGCAGGCGGCGCAGCTCAGCGAGTAATTCTGCAAACGCGGTAAGTTTTTTACGCGCGGACTTCAGCGACTCGTCCGAGGCGGCGCGCCGAATGGCCTCGTCAAGCGAAAGTCCGTCGCGCGCGGCCAGACTTCGAAGCCGGTCGATCGTGACCTTCCCGATGCCGCGCGCGGGCATGTTGATGGCGCGCAGCAGGGCGGTTTCGTCGGCTGGATTGACGATGACGCGCAGCCATGCCAGCACGTCCTTGATTTCCTTGCGCGCGTAGAATTCGACGCCGCGAACGATCTGGTAAGCAATATGAGCGCGGCGGAACGCATCTTCCAGGGTGCGTGACAGAGCGTTGACACGATAGAAGACCGCGACATCGCCGGGCAAACCGCCGGCATCACACCAATCGCGAATATCCGACGCGATCAACTCGGCCTCGTGAATCTCACTATCGCAGGCCCAGACGCGGACGGACTCGCCGGATTCCAGTTCGGTCCACAACTCCTTCCATTTTCGATGTTCATTCGCGGAGATCAGCCGCGACGCGGTCGAAAGAATCGCGCCCGTACTGCGAAAGTTCTGTTCGAGCCGGACCACCGCCGCGTCGGGATAGTCGCTCTCAAAATCGAGAATGTTGCGAATGTCAGCGCCGCGCCAGCCGTAGATGGACTGATCCGGATCACCGGTGGCGCAGATGTTTCGATGGTTCTCGGCCAGTTGTGAGGCGATGATGTACTGGGCGCGATTGGTATCTTGATACTCGTCGATCAGGAGATATCGAAAGCGATCGGAGAGTTCGGAGCGCACGTCGGCGTTCTGCTCGAGCAGTCGGGCGACGAGCATCAGCAGATCGTCGAAGTCAACCGCGTTCTGTTTGCGTAGGAGCGCCTGGTAGGCTTCGTAGATGCGGGCGTGCGACTTTGTCTCAAAGCTGTAGGCTTGTTCGGCGAATTCCTCGGGCGTGAGAAGCTGCGTCTTGATGTCGCTGATCGCGGCGAGGGCGGCTGCCGGGCGCCAGTGGTCTGCATGCAATCCACATTCCACGACGGCCTCGGCGGCGACGGCGCGACTATCGGCCGTGTCGAAGATAGAGAAATTCGTCTGAATGCCGGCGAGATCGCCGTATTCGCGCAACAGCCGGGCGCAAAACGAGTGAAATGTGCAGACCCACATGCGACCGGCCACGCCGAGATTATCGATGCGTTCCCGCATTTCGCCGGCGGCTTTGTTGGTGAACGTGATGGCGAGGACCTGGCTTGGTCTGGCAACGGTTTGCGCGATGTACGCGGCGCGGCGGGTGATGACGCGCGTCTTTCCGGAGCCTGGGCCAGCCAGCACGAGGAGCGGTCCGTCGGTACGTGCGACGGCCTCGCGCTGCGGCGGGGTCAACCCTGAGAGTAAATCACTGACTGACATTTCATCATGTATAGGGGAGCAATTTGCCCGTGTCCATCGAGGGATGTGCGGCGTTGTGATTCGTTTGGATGTTGTGAGTGCGTATGGGGTCGCGCGAGGCGCGGTTGCTTCACGAGGTCCGGCACGGGGGGCACGGATGCCACGGGTTTGGGTGTCGCGGCACGCCGTGAGGGAAAATGCGTAGTTTTTGCCGAACGGATCGAATACAATCAGGCGAAGGCGCTACGCCCACTCGCCCGGCCTTAATGATGGGAGGCCCCATGCCCGCCGGCGCAGCACGGAGAATCTGCCGACAATCGTTGCTGACGATATGCGCGCTGACCCTGTCAGTGCTGCCGCCGTTTGATCGCTTGCCATTCGCACGGGGTGATGACGGGGGGCAGAAGGGGCAATCAGCTCAGAATAAGGACGATCGCTCAAGTTCGCGTCCGAGCAAGCGCACCGCCGATCGCCCTCCGCGCTGGAAGGGCGACAATACGGCCGGATTGCCTTGGCGGCCGGGTCAGAAGCCGGTTCGCCTGTGGCCGCCGCCGGAGGGTGACGCACCGGAACGTCGTCCGATGAGCAGCCGGCTGGTTCTCGGCGAATGGTCGTATCGATCTGAACGCAGCGCCGATGCCCTCGATGGCGTGCCGTGGGTGCTCTATGTTGAGCCGGCCGATCGCGAGTCGAACACATGGCGGCGCGGCGATTTGAATCAAGCGATGCCGGAGTTCCTCATCGGCGCCGCACGCGCCGCGCAAGACCCCGCGGAAGTGAAGCTGCCGGTCATCGAACTGCCGGAGATTGTCTGGCGCGAACGCATGGCCAACGACTTGCAGGATGTCGTCGGCATCCATTTTCATGAGTATGTGTCAAACGACGTAGCGCGCATCCTGTACACCCTTCACAAAGTTCCGCCGGACAATCCTGACGGCTCGCCGATGAACGGCGTGTTTGACGGAAAATCCGGCACACGCATCGAAGCGACGCTGTTGACGCCGGTCATCTGGAGTCTCGATCAATCGGTCGTCGTGCGCGTCGACAATCAACGAACGCCTGACAAAGCCGAGCGTGATCGCCAGACGGCCTATCGCATCGAGCACGAGACGGGCCATGCCGCTGTATCGCAGCAAGTTCTGCTCGAAGTCATGGCGGGGCCGCAGACTTGGAATCCGAAGTATTGTGAAGGCCGACGCTCGCGTGTCGAGTACTTCTGGAAGCGCGAGTTGATCGGAAAGAGTTGGGACGGTTATCAGCGCAACGTCGGCAAACTGGCGACGCTGCGAACGACGGTGGCCATCGTGCCACCGACGCGCTGGTCGCTGCTTCTGCCGATTCCACCTGAGCGCGTGACGCAACGGCACCTGGAACAGTTCAATGAACAGATCGTCTTGCTGGGGCCGCAGTTCGTCGTTGCTGACAAGGCGGCGCAGGACAAGTTCCACGCTCACCACGGCGAGTTTGATGCGACAGGCGGCCCGTGATTTGGATTATCAACGGCTTGCGCCAATTCATGTCCGATAACTCATTTCCATAAGTCTATTTTTATTCACCACTTGACACATGTTCGCTCGTTTGGGTATTGTCTTGATTGAGTGTTCAATAAAGGCGCCTTGAGCGTTCAATCAATCGATGACCGAGTCCTCCACACGCGAACGCCTGATCGAAGTTGCCATGCGGCTCTTTCATGAACAGGGATACGCCGCGACAGGTGTATCAACGATCTTGCGAGAGGCCGGCGTCAACAGCGGCAGCCTCTACTACTTCTTCCCATCCAAGGAAGCGCTGCTGGAAGCGGTGCTCGATCACTACATGGAGTTGCTTTGGCCTGTCATTATGGATCCGGCGTTTGCCCAGACGACCGATCCGATTGAGCGCATCTTCGGGGTTCTCGCGGGGTATCGACAGATGTTGACGATGACCCGCTGCACGATGGGCTGTCCGATCGGCAATTTAGCGCTCGAATTGAGCGACACGTACCCAGGCGTGCGCGAAAAGGTGAAGACACTGTTTGAGGCCTGGTGCGCTGCCATTCGGCGCTGCCTGGAAGAAGCGGCGGACCGGCTGCCGAAGCATGTGAATCTTGAAAGCCTATCGAGATTTATTCTGACGGTCATGGAGGGGGGGATGATGCAGGCCCGGGCGCACCGCAGCCTCGATCCGTATGACGCATCTGTGGCACACTTGCGGGACTATTTTGATCTTTTGCTGGCGGATAAGAAAGTCGGACCTTAATCATGACAGGTGTATCGATGACGACAACGGGAATCAGATCAATTTGGCGCGCGGCTGCATGGGTGCTCTCGGTCTTCGGTGCTGTTCAAGGCGCGAGTGCCGCAGTTGAGACACATGCTCCGGCGGCCAAACCGGGCCTGTCGGATGATCCATATGTGGCGTGGCACGACGGCAGCGGAAAGATACTCCGCAAGGAAATAGTCGTTCGCACGTCGATCGCCGACGTCTGGCGCGCATGGACGACGAGCGAGGGCATCGCCTCCTTTTTCGCGCCGGAGTCCAGCGTCGATTTGCGAATCGGCGGCCCTTATGAGCTTTTCATGGGGATGGACAAACCGGACGAGAGCGGCTTGCGCGGTTCGGAGAGCTGTCGCATTTTGAGCTATCTCGATCGCGAGATGATCGCGTTCGAATGGAACTTTCCGCCGGCGGTGATGAATCTGCGCAAGAGCGGCGCGAAGACACACGTCGTAATTCGCATGTTCGAAATGGAAGGCGGCCGCGTCATGGTCACGCTGTCGCAGGTGGGCTGGGGCAAGGGTGAGGATTGGGACGCGGGATTCGCATACTTCGATA
>CAZRFP010000071.1:0-14644 GCA_964599535.1 uncultured Planctomycetaceae bacterium | reverse complement strand
ATAAGGCTTGGGGTAAAGTTCTTGAATTGATGAAGGCGCATTTGGAAGGTCGCGAGCCGTCAAAGGCATCGGGTGAAGCACTGGCGAAGTCATCAACTGAGAAGCATGTCACGGTGACGGCAAGGCACGGCCCGTCAAAGCGACAGGACTTCGAGACGATCGTGCCGGCATCGGTCGACGCCGTGTGGGAGATCATCGCAAGTGGGAAGGGATTGGAGAAAATCGGCGGCAAGCAGTCGCTGGTGGAACTGAAGCCGGGCGGGAAGTGGGAATTCTGGCCCGGTTCGCCGACGCGCGTGCAGACCTATGTGCCGAAGGAATTGCTGGCCTGTACGGGCAGTGCGCCGCCGCAGTTTCCCGAAGTGCAAAAGGGCGGACATTGGGGCGTGTACACGCTTGAACCGATGGGGTCGAGTCGAACCAGGCTTCGGCTGAGCGTCGTGGGTTGGAGAGAAGGCGACGAGTGGGAAAAGGCGTTTGACTACTTTCTCAAAAACAACGCGACGTTTCTGGAGTGGATTCACGATGCGCTGGCGTTTCCGGTCGATGTGTCACGTGATGATTCGTCGATGGAAATGACGTGCATCGTTGCAGCGCCTCGCGCGGATGTCTGGGAGGCCTTCACGACGAAGACGGGCATGGAATCCTGGATGGTCGCCAAAGCGGAAATCGATTGGCGCGTCGGCGGGACGTGGCGAACGCATTACGACGCGAAGGGCGAGATCGGCGATCCGAACACAATCGAGAACATCATCCTGTGCTATGAACCGCAGCGCATGTTTTCGCTGAAGATCGGCAAGCCGCCGGAGAAGTTTCCGTTTAAGAACGCGGCGAAGAATGCCTGGACCGTGATCTACTTCGACGATACGGCCGACGGCAGGACGCGCGTTCGTATCGTCGGAATGGGCTACGGCGAAGATGAAGAGTCGCGGCGAATGCTGGACTTTTTCGATCGAGGCAATCGCTGGACGTTGCAGCGTTTGCAGGAGAAGTTTGCCCCGAACGGTACGTTTGCAAATGATTGAAACGCTTGCGAATGGAACTTTCGCAAGACAGGTTTCCTTAACGAAAAAGGAGAGAACTCGATGGTACGAGTAAACAGGTCGTTCGGCGCCACATTAGTGCCAATGACGCTGGTCGGCACGCTGACGCAGATCGGAATGGTGGTCGCGGGCCATTACGTTCCGTTCATCAAGGACAATCTATTCGCCATCGGCGGCATGGTCATCTCGCTGCTGTTCGGCGCGGCGTGGGCCATGACGTGTTCGACGAGCCGCGGAGACGGCGCCGGTGGCGGGGCGATCGTCGGCGGTGTGTGCGCGGTCATCGGGATCGCGGTCAGCGTGTTCCTGGGCGATACGCCGGCGATGGTTTTATCGTTCGGGACGCTCAGCTCTGCCGCGACAGGTGCGCTGGGCGGTCTGCTGGGGTTCAGACTCGGCACGAGCCGACAAGGCTCCCGTGTAACGGGTTAGCCTTTTCGCGGCTTCAAGTGTATGGGGATAAATGGCAGGTCGAATCGCCCGGCCAACCACGATGACTGTTTTTTCATCTAGTGGGTTCACGATCTTTCGGGGTTGGGCGCGAGCGTGGAAATTGAGTCTCGGCTAAGGAATTTCGACTTGCGTTGACTTCAAGATTCGGTTAAAGTTAAGGTCCGCGCGTCGGTGAATGGCCCATGCGGTTCGTAGGCCACCGCATGGTTTCACAAACGGATGATTGGCCATGTTCCGAATCAAACTGATGTGCGATTCACGGCCTTGACGATGGGGTGCGCTCTTGAAGGAGAAACGACAAGTGAAGATTCGATCTATCGTGGGGTTGCTTTGTGGACTCGGGTTGATGGTTCTCGGCGCAGCGCAGGTGCTGTCTGATGATGACAAGGCGCCGGCTGAGGGCATGCCGCAGATGACACCGGAGATGCTGGCGCTCATGGAGCAATGCATGGCGAACATGAATCCCGGAGAACATCATAAAGTGCTTCAGGGTTTTGTTGGTTCGTGGAAGACAACGTCCAAGTTCTGGTATACCGGAGAGGGCAACGGCCCGCCGATGGTGACGGAAGGCAAGTCCGAAGTGAGGTCGGTGCTTGGCGGACGTTTCATCATGGAGGAGCACCACGGCGAATTGAAGATGCCCAATGACAAGGGCGAGCTTACGACGATGCCGCACGACGGCATCGGCATGGTGGGCTATGACAACGATCGCAACATGTATGTTGGGAGCTGGTTCAGCAACGTCAGCACGGCGATGTTGACGTATACCGGCAACCCCAGCCGCGACGGCAAGACAATCACGTTCTACGGTCAGATGGACGAGCCGATGCTCAAGACGTTTGGTCGTCACGTGAGATATGTGATCTCGATCGTCAATAAGGACCGCCGCGTTTTTTCGCTTTATGATCTGCACGCGGGCGACAATTACAAAGTGATTGAAGTCACCTACGACCGCGCAAAGTAAACAGGGCGGCCGGAGGCGTTTCGGGCGCGTGCCCGAACAGACGGCTGGTCGCATCAATGGAATGGCAGGGAGGCTCCGGCGTCTCGACGGATGCGTCGGACCGTCACGGACCAGACATCAGACAAAGGAGATTAACTCATGGCAGGGCAAGTCAAGCCGATTCCCGACGGATTTCGATCGATTACGCCGCACCTCGTCGTTAAAGACGGCCGCGCGGCGATCGAATTCTACAAAAAGGCGTTCGGGGCTGAGGAGGTCATGGTCATTCCCGGACCGGACGGCAGCGGCGTGATGCATGGCGAGATTCGCATTGGCGATTCGATGGTCATGCTCGCCGAGGAGTGGCCAGGCGCTCCGACGCAGGCGCCGACGACGCTCAACGGCACCACGGGCGTGCTGATGATCTACTGTCCGAATACGGACGCGGCGTTTGAGCGGGCCACCAAGGCCGGCGCGACGCCGGTCATGCCGCCGATGGACATGTTCTGGGGTGATCGATATTCGCAAGTGAAGGATCCCTTCGGCCATGTCTGGTCGATCGGAACTCATATCGAGGACGTCGCGCCCGACGTGTGTGCGGAGCGCATGAAGGCGGCCTTCGCCAACATGGGCGAGGGTTGTGGCAAGCCGCAGTAACACCGCTTGTCCGAGCCTGTTCAACCGAACCCCACTCCACCCTGAAAGCCCCGGCGAGGTTCAGCCTCGCGCGGGGCTTTCGCGTTGGCGGGAGTGCATGAGTTTTGGCGCCCTGCGGCTGCGCTTCGTCTTGTCCGTCGGCACGTGAATCGCTAGCATACAAAGTCTTGCGTAGAGCGCGGGCGTGGCAGCGGCGCAGCGGGAGTTTCAGCGATCCCCGTGTCGGCACGCCTGAGCGTGGAAACCCTCTAAAGGAGGCCTTCATGCCCAGTTATACGACGCAGGACATCCGCAACATTGCGGTCGTCGGACACGCCGGATCGGGGAAAACATCGCTTTGTGAGGCGTTTCTTCATTCGACGGGTGTGACCAATCGTCTCGGAAGCGTGGCGGCCAAGTCCAGCCATCTTGATACCGATGATGATGAGAAGGAGAGCGGACATTCGATTGACTCGCATGTCATGCACGTCTCGGTTGCCGGCAAGGAGATCAATCTCATCGACACGCCGGGCGCGCCGGACTTCATCGGACCGGCCATCGCCGCGCTCGGCGCGGTTGAGACGGCGATGCTCGTTGTGAACGCAGGAGCCGGCATTCAGGTCAACACGCGGCGGCTGCGCGACTATGCCAAAAATTTCGGACTGGCGCGCGTGATCGTCGTCAATCACATCGACGCCGATACGGCCGACCTCGCCGGGCTGTTGGGTCTTTTGCGCAAGAGCTTCGGCGATGTGCTTACGACGGTGAATCTGCCCACGGGCGGCGGAACCGGCGTGATCGATTGCATCGCCAACGATAGCGGCGGTGCCGACGTATACAGCGTCGCCGAAGCGCACCTGAACATCATGGAGCGTGTCTCGGAGTGTGATGACGACTTGATGGCGAAATACCTCGAAGAGGGTTCTCTCAGCAAGGAAGACGTGCAGGCAAATTTCACCAAGGCCCTCGCGGCCGGCACGATCGTGCCGATTCTCTTCACCAACGCCTTGAAGGATGTCGGCGTTAAGGAACTACTCAACTTTGTCGCAGCGTGTTGTCCGTCGCCCCTGGAAGGCCGTCAGCGAAATATCATCGAGGGCGACAAGTCGGAGCCGATCAAGCCGGCTGGCCCGTTTGTCGGCCGCGTCTTCAAGGTATCGATCGATCCCAAATCGCATATCAAGTACCCGTTCATTCGCGTCTATAGCGGCACGCTTAAGCCCGATTCACAGTTGTATCTTTCGGGCGAGCGCAAGGGCAATCGCCCCGGCCACCTGATGAAATTTCAAGGCAACGATCACAAGGACATCGATGTGGCGATCGCCGGCGACATCTTCGCCGTTGCGAAGTTGGACATGAAGGTCGGCGAGACGGTCTACGACGATGCAAAGGAAGGCGCTGTCGAAGCGCCCAAGGTGCCGACGCCGATGTACTCGCTCGCCGTCACATCAAAGGCGCGCGGCGACGAAGCCAAGATCGGCGACGCAGTGCGGCGCTTTTCGGAGACCGACCCGTGCTTCAGGGCTGTTCATGATCCGCAGACGCACGAACTGGTCATCAGCGGCACGGGCGATCAGCACCTGCGCCTGATCCTTTCGCGCATGCTGAAGAACTTCAAACTCGATGTGGAAACCAAGCCGCCCAAGATTCCCTATCGCGAGACCATCACTGCCAAGGCCGACGGGCACTATCGCCACAAGAAGCAGACCGGCGGCGCAGGCCAGTTCGGCGAGGTGTACCTGTCCGTCGAACCGATGGAGCGCGGCAGCGAGCCAACACTCAGTTGGAACTGGGACATTTTCGGCGGAACGATCCCGATCAACTTCGAGCCTGCCGTCAGAAAAGGCGTAACCGAACTGATGGGCGAAGGCGCATTGGCGGGCTTCCCCCTGCAGGATGTCAAAGTGTCCATCACCGATGGCAAGCACCATCCCGTCGACTCGAAAGAAGTTGCCTTCAAGATCGCCGGCAAGCTGGCGTTCAAGGATGCGATTCTCAAGGCCAAGCCCGTGCTGCTCGAGCCGATCGTCAACGTTGAAGTGACGGTGCCTTCGGAAAACGTAGGCGACATTACCGGCGATCTGGCCCAACGGCGCGGCCGGCCGACGGGTCAGGAGATGCTGCCGGGCGACCTGGCGGTCATTTCGGCCGAGGTTCCATTGGCGAAGCTGTCGGACTATCACTCGCGGCTCAGCTCGATCACCGGCGGCAAGGGCAGCTTCTCGATGGAACTGTCACATTACGAAAACGTTCCGTCGAACGAGGCTCAGGCGGTCATCGCCAAATATCAGCCTCGCAAGTCGGACGAGGAATAAGCAAATCGGCGCGGCGACGCATGGATCGCATCTCTTCGAATGATCGACTTCCGTCGCTGGATGACAGTGCCGCGACATCCTCCGCGCGGGATTCCGCGCCCGCATCCAATGGCGATGGCGCTGATGCCTCCGACGAAAACGCCAAAGGCTCAAACGGCGACGGCCGTACGCGAGGCAGTGCGACCGACGGTTCGAGCGAGCGATCGGGCGGCTCGGCCGAGTCGGCCACGACCGATCCACTGGCGCGATATGCCCGGCGCATTCCGTGGTTCACCGCATTTCGCATAGCCTCAGTGCGCAACTTTCTCATGGGCTGGTCGCACATCTTCGGCATGAGGGGGCTGTATCTGCTGGGCCAGTTCTTCGGTACGTGCGAATTTCTCGTGGATTACAATCGCCGCGGCCGCGTGCTGCGAAAGCTGCAAGAGCTGTTCGGCGACTATTTCACGCCGCGGCAACGACTGGCGCACGCACGGGGCTACTTCATGCGCATCCGCTGCGACAAGATGTTCTACACGATCATGGACCGCATCCCGCGGGCGAAGCTGATGAACCGCATCAAGCTGATAGATCGCGAGTACATCGATGACGGACTGGCACGCGGCAAGGGCGTCTATGTGGCGCTGTGCCACTTCGGTTCGCATTACATTGCCGGGTTGATGATGGCGCTTCTGGGCTACGAGATATCCGGGTTGCGCGATCCGAAGGAAAGCCCGGTCCGGCGATATATTCAGGACAAGTATCGTGAGACGTTTCCCGAAGTGGCGCGGATGCAGGTCTTTCCGGCCAATTCATTTCCGCGCGGCGTCTACCGCTGCTTGCAAAGGAACACGATCGTCGCCAGTTTGATCGATCCGGATCGCAAGCGAAGCGACAGCGCGAAATGGACGATGGTCAAGATGTTCGGCGAAGATCGTGAATTGCTGGCCGGTCCGCTGCAGATCGCCTTCCGCTGCGGGGCGACGACGCTTCAGGGCTTCGTCGTGTCGCGGAAGAACTTTTATTATCAGCTCATCGTCATGCCGCCTCTCATCGAGCCGGGTCAGGAGCGCGACGACGATGCAACGATTCAACTCGTCGCGCAGCGCTACGCCGCCAGCGTCGAGGAGTTTGCCCGCGCCCATCCGGATCATATGATGAACATCTGACCGGCGGCCTGGCGCGGTCGTCGTCGGCGTCACACACGCATCGGTACACGACCATGAAGACCATCATCGAACCCTTTCGCATCAAGTCCGTCGAGCCGATCCGCATGACCACGCGCGAGCAGCGCGAGGCGATACTGCGCGAGTCGGGCTTCAACCTGTTTCTCGTCAAGTCCGAAGACGTGCGGATCGACCTGCTCACCGACAGCGGCACGGGCGCGATGTCAGCCGAGCAGTGGGCCGGCATCATGCGCGGCGACGAGTCCTACGCCGGCGCGCCGAGCTTTTATCGCTTTCAGGATCGCATGACGGAGTTGACCGGCTTTCAGCACATCCTCCCGACGCACCAAGGCCGGGCCAGCGAGCGCATCCTGTTCGAACTGATCGGCGGCGCGGGCAAGGTTGTGCCCAATAATGCTCACTTCGATACAACGCGGGCCAACGTCGAGCACTCCGGCGCAAGGGCCGTCGACCTCGGCATTCCCGAAGCGAGGCATCCGCGCGAGCGCCATCCCTTCAAGGGCAATATGGACGTGGCCGCGCTGGAGAAGCTGATCGCCGATGTCGGCCGCGACAACATTCCCGTCGTCATGCTTACAGTGACGAACAACAGCGGTGGCGGGCAGCCGGTGAGTCTGGAGAACATCCGCGCCGTGCGGGCGGTGTGCGACCGGCATCGCATCCCACTGTTTCTCGACGCCTGCCGCTTTGCTGAGAATGCCTGGTTCATTAAGACGCGCGAGCCGGGAATGGCCGACAAGTCGGTGCGTGAGATCGTCCGCGCCATGTTCGACCTGGCCGATGGCGCGACGATCAGTGCCAAGAAGGACGGCCTCGTCAACATCGGCGGCATGTTACTCCTGCGTGACGAGTCGCTTTTCCAGCGGGCGAGCAACCTGCTCATCTTGACGGAGGGCTTCATCACCTACGGCGGGTTGGCCGGCCGCGATCTGGAGGCCATGGCCCAGGGCTACGAGGAAGTGACACACGAGGACTACCTGGCCTATCGCATTAGCAGCGTTGCGTATTTGGGTGAAGCGCTGCTGGCGGCGGGCATCCCGATTGTCGAGCCGCCGGGCGGCCACGCGGTATATATCGACGCGGGGGCAATGTGTCCGCATATCCCGCGTGAACAGTTTCCGGGGCAGGCGCTGGTCGTCGGGCTGTACCGCATCGCGGGCATTCGCACGGTCGAGATCGGCTCGGTGATGTTCGGCACGGAGGGTCCGCCGCGGCTGGAACTCGTCCGCCTTGCCATGCCGCGCCGCGTCTATACGCAGAGCCACATCGACTATGTCATCGAGGCGGCATCGATGCTGGCGAACGAGCGGGATGCACTGCGCAGCCTGCGCATCGTCCAAGCGCCACCGGTACTGCGGCATTTCACGGTGCGGTTTGAGGAAATGTAGAAGCGCCGGGCTGAGAAATCAGTTGAGGATCGCGTCGACGAACGGCTGCAAATCGAGCGCGTCGACGACTTCGTCCTCGTTCATGTCGGCGCGATAGAGATGATCTTCGGTTGCGTTGTCGGGATCGAGCAGCACGGCCACGAACGGGGCGACATCATCCAGGTCGACGATGAGATTGTCATCAAAGTCACCGCGCATCGGCCCCGGCTGGCCGGGCACAACGGCCTGCAAGGTGAAGACGATATCGGCCAGTGCCGTCGCGCCGAGCGCCGTCGTGTCGTCGCGCGTTTCGAAGGAGAGGGTGGCGGTGTACAGCCCCGGTGCCGCGCCGGTTGCGTCGAATTCGACCGTGACGGCAACAGAGTTGCTGATGCCTGCGATCGGCGGATCAAAGTCAACGAGGCTGAAGCGGTTTTCCGCGTCATCGGTGATGTCGCCCGAGTCGATCGCAAGATTCACGCGGCTGGGGAACTGCGGCACGTTGGCGTTGTAGATGGTCGCGATCTGCTGGGCCGTTTCGTTCGATTCGACTTCGCCGAAATCGAGGTCGTCCGTCGTGAGGATGGCATCGGGCAGCACGGACGGCACGGCATGATCGAGCACGATTCCGAGAAGCGTGACGTTTCGCGGATTCACGGCGGAATTATTGGTGATGGCGAGCGTGCCGGATCGCGTGCCGCTGGTGGCGGTGTTGACGAGCGTGAGCGTGTGGTCGGCGTTCGCACCGGGATTGAGCTGGAATGATCCCCCGGGTGCGAGGAAGCCGACGGGCGGGCTGAAGCTGTATTGCAGCGGAATGCCCGGCGGGGTTGCCGTATTCGAGACGTTCAGCACGGCCTGCACGTGCGTGCCGGTCAGCACCTGCGGGAAACCGACAAAGCCCGGCGTGGAGATGATGGGGTTCGAGAGCGGATCGGTCAGATCGAGAATGACCGGCAGGTGGTCGGACGAAGCGTGGAGGGCGTTGGCCATATCAGCGCCCTCGGGAATGACGGGAGGATCGTTGATGTCGTTGTCAAAATGCAGGCCGTCGTTGCCATAGGTGCGATAGGTGCCGGGGATGTAGTCCTGACCGACACCGTCGTGGAGCGATTCGGAGATCAGCAGAAAGTCGTAGCGATCATCCATGCCTCCGCCGACCGCGCCGGCCGGCGCGCCGGGGTTGTCGTTGTATGGGCTTTGCGTATGAAAGAGGGCGAATGAGGGGTTGTTAAACCAGTTCTGAAAGACGCGGTTGGGGTTCAGCGGATCCCACGCGCGGCCGTTGTTATTGGGCTGCGATTCGATGAAGCGCTGATAGGCGCCTTCGTTCGAATTGTTAATGTTGAAGTCGCCACCGTAGATCAACATTGCGCCTGCGGGCAGCGTGTTGCCGTCGGCGCGAACGTCTGCGGCCTGTTCGGCGCGGAGGGCGGATTCTCCGCCTGCGGCGAGATGCATGGAGTACAGATAGATGTCGCTGTTTCCGGATGTCTCGACGAGCGGTCGAAGACGCCAGCGATAGGCGTTTCGACTGGCAGCGGGGGTAACGATGATCTGATAGCTCGCGGTAATTTCAGTGTAGAGGCCTGAACGGAAGAAGATCGCATTGTCGAGGGGCGAGGCTGTATCCGTGAAGGTACCCATCTGAAACGGATTTCCGTTTCCGGGACCGCCGGGGGCGTTGAGTACGTTGTTTCGGAAGTTCTCGCCGGCATTGGTGTTTGAGATTTCCTGGATGATGATGATGTCGGGGTTGACGCCCGCAAGTACGAAGCGAAGGTTGGGATCGCGCGAGGCAAATTGCGAACTGCTGTACTGGAGGATGTTGTAGGTGCAAACGCGGACGTCGGCATCGAGCCGAACCGGCGTCAGCCATGTCGAAAACGCCGCCACCAGCATGAAGGCGATGAGATCGCGAGCGGCACGCGATTTCACGGCCGAAGCTGTGCGCGCACGGAAAGTCCGATAGATCATGATTCCGGTCATAGGTTCGCGACGGGTCCTATTCATCCCACTCCCCTGAGTATAGGCGTTCGCCAAGTGTGAATGAAAGCCCCTACATCAGAAAAACGCCCCCGGCCGATGTTCGACCGGGGGCGCTATTTCGTCAGTTGTCGATTTTCAACCGCGATCCGTGCGTTGTCGCACGACCGTCAGTTCGCGTCATTGAACGTACCCTG
Organism: uncultured Planctomycetaceae bacterium; assembly: GCA_964599535.1. Classification (GTDB taxonomy): domain Bacteria; phylum Planctomycetota; class Phycisphaerae; order UBA1845; family UTPLA1; genus JADJRI01. The sequence goes on along the minus strand of CAZRFP010000071.1, from coordinate 4,538 downwards.
CGGGCCGCTGCAGTTCGTCAGACATGGGCCGCCGCTGAAAATCGTTCCCTCGAAGTAGCAGTCGTTCTCAACCCAGTAGAAGATTTGCTGCTGGCTCTGCGGGCAGGAGCCGACGCAGGGTACGCAGACCGTTCCGAAGTTGATATCCGTGCATCGTCCACAATTCATGGGGATGTTCGGCGAATCAGCATCGACAAAGTAGGCGCAGTTGCTGTTCGGACTGGTGCACGCCGGGCCGCCGCCGCCGCAACTGGTAATGTTTCTGACGCCCTCGGGCGGCAGACAGGCCTGAGCCGCGCAGGGGTCATACACATGCGTCTTGGGGGTCGTATGCGTTCGGAGCAGGTCAAGCCTATCTGCATCGTTTGCACCGGCGACAGAGATAATCGTCCAATCGTTGGCATCAAAGACGCCGCCGTTGGCCGAGCTGGCGCTTGCGTTTCGTCGAGCAACGCTGTCAGTGTACTCCCAGGCCGTGCCGGTTCCGTTGACGCCGATCTCGCCGTAGACATCAATGATGTTGCTGCCATCGGCCGTATCCGATAGGGCATAGACATCGTTGCCATTACCGGTGATGTTCGCCGAAAGGAGATTCGGCGCGATCGGTCCGCCGGGGAAATTGGCATCGTAAGTGCTCGCAAAGATGGCCGCGCCGTCGTTGGCTGTTCCCGCAACCACATAGGATTGGCCCGGATTGATGAGCACACCTGTCAGATTCACGGTCGCGCCGGCTGTCGCCGCGCCGTTGAAGTAAACTCGAATACCGCCGGCCGGGAACTGATACACGGTGTTGCCCGTGTTGGTGATTTCGACGTACTTGGGATTTCCGCCGGCGCGATCACCATCCACGACTTCGCTAATAATGATGCACGAGGCGTTGTCGGTCGGGCAACCGGAATCGCAATTCGTACCCGCGCCGAGCCACTGGCCTCCGAACGAGAACGCGCAATCCGCATGTGAGGTACTCGGAATGCACTCATCAAACGCGCAGCACGCGCCGATCGGCGTCGGACACTCGGGATCTCCGGATTGGACGAATTCGATATCAGATACCGAGCGCATCAGCAACTGATAGCCGCCGTCTCGCGGATCGGTCGAGTCGAACTGGCTGAAGATGCCGGTAATGTTGACCGGTCCGACTGGAATCGGCGAAAAGTGCAGGTCCAATGCACTGTGTGCCACACGGGCCACCATGGTTTGGAAGCCGTCGGTCACCAGATAGTTTGCACCGGATGTGCCGGCATTGAAGAACGACTGCCCATCGCCGTCGAGGAACGTGACACACTTGACGCGAACCAGTTCGCTTTCAAAGTCCTCCGCGGTCGGGCTTTGATCCTGGAAGTCTGCGACCGTCACATCAATCGGCGAGGGAACGCCGACAAAGCCGTGGTTGGCGATGAACTGGAGGGGTGTCGCGCCGTTGCCCAACTCCAGCAGGCCGTTGAAAGTGAGAAGGGTTCCCAGCAATTCGACGGAATCGCCGACGCCGGCTTGACCGAGGATGTTGTCGATCGTCGCGTCAGGGCCGAAGACGGTAATGGCCGTCTGACCGCCGGGACCGTTGTTGTCCTGCAGGAAGATCGTCTTGTTTCCGATACCGACGAGGTCGGCATTGGAAGAGATCACGCCGCAGATTCGCGCCGCCGAGCCGACCGGCAATGCGCGGGCCGCCGGGATGTTCGAGCATGTATCCGCACAAGGATTCGGCGTGCAGCTCGTCGAATCTCCCAGATAGACATTGCCGAAGAAAATCAGACAGTCTTGTTCCGGCAGAACCTGGCACGTTGAACCGGTGCAGCATGCGCCGACGCACGGATTGTCGTCGCATGTCGTTCCGGTTCCCTTGTAGATGCCGAACGCCGCTTCGCAATCGGCGGGGGTTGTAACGGTACAAGTTGCGCCGTCACAGCACGCGCCCTGAATGACGTTGGGAATGCCGGGTGTGTCATCGCCACCGACAGGATTGAAGGAGCCGATCTGCCAGGGCGTACCCGCGCCGTCGGTGTTGGTGTTCGGATCGTTGCGATAAACATGGCCCGGCGCGAAGGTACCGTCGGGACCGACAAAACCGCCCGGCGCCGGCGAGAAGTCGTAGACCCACTCGTCGTCCAATCCGACCTGATCGTTTGTTCGTTCGATGACGGACACCCAGTCGTTGATCGAGTCCCACGGCAGAATCGCGTTGGGAATGCCGTCGCGATTATCATCGATGAGGTCGTTCAACGCGCCGGTAAAGTTGTACACCAGCATATGCGTGACGTTGTCGCTGTTTTCGAAGACGTCGATCGTTGGCGAGAAGACCATATCGGGCACGTGGCCGGGTGTCGGGCCCTGTAAAGTAAATGCTCCGGTCACGCCGAGGAATCGACCGTCAGCGGGGATGATCCGGCCGGATAGATTGATCACGCGCTCAATGATGCCGCTCTTATCACCGGGGGCGACAGCCGTACCACTGTTGTCACCGATCACGATGTACGTCAGGCCGGTGAGCAGCGTGCCGGGCGCGCCGGCGAGTTCGAAGTACTCGTCGTTGTCAGTACCTGTCTGGTCGATGCGAATCTCGTTGATGACAACCGCGGAGTTGTCCGGAACACATGCGTTCTCGGCGCAGGTGGAGTCATCGCCAAAGAAGTAGCCGCCTTCGCTTTGGCACTGGGCCTGCGACATGCCCTGTACGCAGCCTTCGGTCGTGCAGCACGCGCCTCCCGTGGGCGGATCACAAGCGCCCGGATCGCACAGGGTGTCATCGCCAAGATAGCGACCGCCGACGGCAATGCACTGGGCCTGCGTGAGGACGGTGCATTCGGTAATGCCGCACGAGGTCTGGTTCAGCACGGCGAGGACGAAGGCCTGAATGTCGGCGCCGTCGTCATCGTTATCGGGCTGCATGTCGGCACATGCGTCGTACACGTTGTTAAGCAGGGCGGCCACAAAGAGCGGGACATCGTTGATGTCAATGACGTCGTCGCCGTTCAGGTCGCCGGGGCAGGCGCAAGCGCCGGGACCGCGAGGATCCGCGCCGCCGCCGCTGAGGCCTTCCGGACAGCACGCACCGGTCGGCGGATTGGCCGAACAGTCGTTGTGGAAACCGAGGGTATGGTTGCCGTTGCCGCCCGCGTCGTTGCGGCCGAGATAAACCCATGTATCGGCATAGAGGCCGTCAATGCACGCCAGCGGCGGATTGACGCCGCGCGGGCACGTTGCGCCATGGGGCTGGCCGCAGTCCTTGAGGTTATCGAAATTGCAGGAGTCGAAGTTCGACGTCCCCGTCGTAACGAAGCACTTTCGTTCCCACGCGGAATCCGCATAGGGGTCAGAGCCGCGCGGACCGTTATCGCCGTCCGTCGGGATACCGAAGATGTCGATTACATTCGAAGCGTCGATGAACAGGATCGCGATCGCATCGTCGCCATTGAAGTTCATGACGCCGGGGGCGAGGATGGCCGTGCTCTCGTCGAAATTGTCGATGTCGTCGTCGGCATTGTTGATGAACACGAGCACATCATTCGGAGCGATCGTCAGGCCGGCGAGGCTGAAGGTCGCGGTCGGTACGGCCGAGCCGTTGGCGTAAAGGGCGAGCCGATGGCCGTCGAGGTTGATCGTGCTCGCGCTGGTGTTGTATAGCTCAAGGGCCTTTCGGCTTCCGGGCGCGGCTTCGTAGTATTCGGAGATGATGACGGGCTGGGGCACGACGGCGGTGCAATTGGTGCAGCTCGTCGCATCTTCGGTCCAGTTGCGTCCACCGCTGGCGTCGCACTGGGCCTGCGTGACGTTGAGCGTGCAGGTTCCGTTCAGCTCACAGCAGGAGCCGGTCGGTCCGCAGGCCAAGGCGCAGGACAATCCCTGGAACCATGTCGCGGTCGGATCGAGAAAAGTGCATTCTTCGACGGTGAGGAAGTTGGTGCAGGTGGAGTAGTCCGCGCTGCAGCACGCGCCGACCGGCCCGCAGGGGTTCGGACTCGTGCAGGCCACACCGACGCCCTGGAAGAAACCGCCGAGCGTGTTGGTGCAGGTGAATGCGATGGTCTGCTGGCAGGTTTCGCCACCCTCGCCGGGAATGCAGCAGGCGCCGTTCTGGCAGGAGGTGGGCTGGCAAAAAGAGCCGTCGCCCAGATAGGTACCGCCGCCGTTGGTGCAGGCGGTTTGTGAGACATCTTCGGTGCAGTTTGTGCCGGTGCAGCAGGCACCGGTCGTGGGGGGCGTGCAAACGAGGACTTCGTTGAAAGTCGTGGCGACGCAGAGGTTGTCGATGTTCTGACGTGAGGTGCCGTTGCCGGCTTGTCGAAATGCATACGCGACAATAGCGCTGGAAGCTTCACCCGTAACCGAGAGTTTCGTGCTGCTTTCGTTGACCGGGTCAATCCAGAGTTCAGACGAACTGCCGTCAAAGGTGTATGAAGTGACAATTCGATACGTTTGATCGAAACTCAAACCGGCTGACCAAATGTCTGTTCCGGATGTGGCCGGAGCAGTTCCAGAATTGCTCAGTCCGATTCGGAAATCGCCACCGCCCGATGGCGGCAAGAGCCAGACTCGCG
>CAZRFP010000070.1:0-22195 GCA_964599535.1 uncultured Planctomycetaceae bacterium | reverse complement strand
TAGTAGTCGTAGTAGCTGACGAAGTACTCGACGTTGTTCTCCGGGAAAAGCTCCTTGAACTCTTCGTAGAGCTGCGCGGCAAGCGTCTTGTTGTGGGAGATGACCAGCGCCGGGCGGTTCAGGGCCTCGATGACGTTGGCCATGGTGAACGTCTTGCCCGAACCGGTCACGCCCATGAGCGTCTGAAAATGGCGGCTCTTTCCAAAGCCGCCGACGAGCTGAGCGATGGCCGCAGGCTGATCGCCGGCGGGCTTCATGGGTGAGACGATTTTGAAGCGGTGCATTTTTGCTCCTGCGAGGCAACCGGCAGCGAACACGGCTTAATGATGCGCCTATTGTAGGAATAAACGCCGAAACGCGCCACGTTTAGCCCGGCTCCGAATGCACCGGCGTAACGTGCGGATGAACGCCAAGATTACGGAAACAATCGAAACAACAGCGAAGTTGCACCCTTGATGTGGTAGCATCCGGGGGTTTAACAGGACGAACGGTTTTCATGGATGAGTCGCAGGGCGCGTCCGTAACCCATTCTCAATAATGGCTTTACAAATAAATCCACCGCTCAACCCGGCCTGTCGCCGCCCGGAACACGGCAGTCGCGGAAAAAAAGCAGATTTTTTATGGAATAATCGCCAATCTCTTGAAATTGCTGTCTCGCCTGCGGTACATTACGACTTATTGAGGGGTTTGTGCGGAAGCGGGAAAGATGTCGCAGGGGAAGCGAAGTTCCACTTCGACATGGCCTGATTCGGTCGGCGCGAGTGATCAAGCTCGTTCGAGGCGCGCCGGAGTTTGAATCGCACGGCTCTTACGGTTAGGGAATCGGAAGACAACGGGTCTTCTTTAGTTGTTCTGGGAATTGTTCCGTATTTCGAGGTGTGCCGCGGCGATGGTGCCCGCAGGCAGAAACACGGCTGCGAGACGCAACGTCGTCGCACGCGAGAGAAAGAAGAAAGAGGAGGCGAGAGCATGAAATTGGTAAGAGGATTGACAATGGCTGTGGCACTGGTCGCGATCAGTGCGAGCAGCGCGATGGCGACGTTTACCACTACGCCGGGCGGCACTCAGAATTCCGCCGGCCCCGTGGGTAACGCCAGCAACTCAACTTGGTCGGAGAATTATGCCGGAGCGGAGTTTTTTCCCGTGAGCGCGACTGTTGTCGGCACCCTGACTGATGCAGGCATCGGTACATGGGCTAGGGAGGCTGTTTTCCGAATTTGCAACCCAAACAGTTGCTTCAACATGCCTACAAGTGCACTTACCACCACACAAGGCGGATTCGGTTCCCTTGACATCAACGCAACTACGCCAATCTCCTTGACGGGAACTTCGATTGGCCTGTGGACCTTTGAAGCGTTTGAGACATTTGACGATGGTGCCGGGATCGACGCGACATGGACTAATCTGTCAATCACGATTAATGCAGGCCCGCCGCCGCCGCCGCCGCCGCCTGCGTTCAGCGGCAACTTCACGGGCACGCCCAACGTTCTGACACCGAATAATAAGGCCTTCGGAACTACGATCTGGGATCACAACAATCCTCAGCCGGGCCTTACGGACGGTGCAGGCGAATTGGCCACCACCGGCCGCTATACGGGATTCGCTTGGGATCTCGTCGGCAATGAAGTCGGCTACCGCATCGACCATGCCGGTGGACCGCTTGATCTGTCCCTCACCGGACTTTCAACCGACCTTGACCTTGTGCTTCTTGATTCGACAGGTATTCCGACGAATACAGTCGCCGTTTCGCAGGGCTTTTCTGGCAGCGCTAGTGAGTCGATCAGCCTGGGGTTCCTTGCCGCCGGCACTTACTACGCCGTCGTCGATACTTTCGGTTCCGGAAACGCGGGATCGGATTATTCGCTGACCTACATCCCAGAGCCGGGCACGATCTGCCTGCTGGCACTGGGCGTCGTGGGCCTGATTCGACGCCGACGTTAAGGCTCGGCTGATGTCAGCGTGGGCTTCAATCGAAACTCGCAACCCTTGAAGAATCAAAGGGCGGTTCTTGGCAACGAGAACCGCCCTTATTCTTTTGAACCGAATGCCCCTGAGAATGAGGCCAAGCGGAATCAGGCAGCAGAGTAGAACCATCGTCGCAGTTGGACACTTTCAAGTCACCGCAAAGAATCGGCTGTATACCTTATTCTCCCGTTGCAGTGGGATTCTATCAGCCCGTGGTGAAAGTCGAAAAAACCGCATTCTTGACTCCGCTAGAGGGGGTAAAAACGACTTTTGCCACAGGCTGCTATGTGAATTCAACGATGACGGAGGATCAAGGCACTGGGCGATCCGACTTCGATTCGTAGTCGAACAATCGTTCCCTCATAGGTTTGAGATCGGCTTCTCCAGCGCCGGCGTTGGCGAACAGTTTGATAGCGCGTTCCATCGTAGCGGCGGCGTTGCGAAAGTCCCCGGCGGCGGCATGGGCTGTCGCAAGGGTTTCGATGAAACCGGGCGATTCATTGTGCGTGAGTTCGCAGGCTCGTTTTGCCAGTTCAATGGCGCGTGTAGGATTACGCAGCGAGGAAGTTTCACAAGTCACAAGCATATACGCCAAGTCATTGGCGATGGCCGCCGAGTTCGGTAGTTGACGAAAACCGGCGTCGAGACATCGCATCGACTCCGCCTCGTTTCCTAGCGATCGATGCGCCATGGCTAGATAGACATATCCAGGCTCGGAATTCGGTCTGACTGTAATGTGTTTTCTAAGGTTCGGCTCGGCATCTTGAAATCGGCCCGTGTCGATGGCGATTCGGCCGAACACCAATTGTATATCCGGATCCTCAGGTTTCAGATCCAATGCCCTCCGTACTTCCATGAATGCTTCATCGAACCGTTTCGACGCGGCAAGACATTGAGCTAGGTTCATGTGGAAATGGGCCTCGCCAGGCTGCAGTTCGATAGCGCGTCTCAGACGGCTTTCAGCTTCCTTCAACCGGCCGCGCATCAAGTCGATTCCGCCAAGTCGATTCTCCACGGCGTGCATTTGTGGAACGCCGTCGGGAACACTCTTCAATAGGGCCTCGGCAGAATCGAGATCGCCCACGTTGATGTATGTCGTCGCAGCCACGATTTTCGTAAGCACGTCCTCAGGCGCCAGTTCAAGCGCTTTCTGGGCTTGGATAACTGCTTCGTCAAAGCGGCGATCAATTATGAACACTTCTGCGAGTGCACGATAAATAGCAGCCCCGGTAACGCCTCTTCGCATCGAAGCCCTGAGAAACCCAATCGCCTGATCAACTTTTCCCGAAAGCGCCGCCTCGACAGCTTCGCGTGCGATGTCTTCATCCGTGCGGAGAAACATCGACATTTCATATCGAAGCGGATCGTTGCGAATGAGGCCGAGGTCGCCCTCCGACGCCTGTCGATCGTGCTCGTCCGCTTCGGCTGTCAGGCCTTTCTCACGCAGCAATCCGGCGAGTTGTTGGTGCGCGTCCCGATAGTTTGGTTGAAGCTCAATCGCCTTGCGATAGGCGGTGATCGCGTCGTCGTCGCGGTTTTCCAGTTGTGCGCACCGGCCGAGGCCCCACATGGCGATCGAATCCGTCGAATCGAGCCGGATGGCCGCTTCGAACATGTTGCGCGCCTCGATCGTATCTACATCCAGCAACAGGCGACCGAGGTTCACATAGGCGGCGGGATACTTGTCTTCCAACTCGATGCTTCGGCGAAATGCCTTTCGTGCCTCAACAGGTTCGCCGGCTTCTTCCAATGCGATGCCGAGAAGGTAGTGAAACTTCATCGCGCGCGGCAAAAGCTCCGTCGCGCGGCGGAAGCAATCGGCCGCAGCCTTGGAATGCGCGCGAACGCAGTAGTGCATGCCCAGCTCGGCGATGCGATCCGCGCTGCCGGGTGCGTCAAGCGCGGCCTGTCGAGAGGCTTCGATCATCTTTCGTTCGAAATCGGATCGCCCGCTCATTTCGATCGTGGGCGGAATGAAGGCATCACCTCCAGTGCGCGGCTCGTCTTTCGCAGTAGACGGCGTATCAACGCGCGGCGTTTCGACGGCACGCGATGGCTTCGGCAGCTGTTGGGGTGGCGTCGATTCCCCGGTAGGCGTATCAGACGGTGCCGTGGTCAGCGCATCGGTTGTGGTGGACTTCGCCCCATTTACAGGCGCGGCGGTAGGCGGTTGTTCATGCTTGGCCGGCGCGTCGCCGCGATCACAGGCCGTTGGTGATGCGACGGCCAGACCCGCGCCGAGGCAGACTTTCGGTAATACCGACCGGCGTCTTGAGCGGCTCATTTGCATCCTCCAAACGTGCGACCTGACCGCGCGGTTAACTTCATCCACGTATTTGGACCATGATACGCCCAACCGCACCCTTCGCAAAACGGTCGTACACGTCGTAAAGTGCCGCCTTCGCTTACCCTATGGAGCGAGACGGCATGAATGGCGGCGGGCATTCTGATAACGACCTCGAACCGCGCGGGCGGGAAAGCGGATCGGACGCGCGCAGCACCGGATTATATGACGGCTACGCCGTCGCTCGGCCCCTGCGGCGCGTTGTCGGCGGCATGACGATCGTCTGTACCGGTGTCGGTGGTGCGATCGGATCGGGCGTCTTTCGCACGCCGGGCGCGATCGCGGAGATCATCGGCTCCCCCTGGGTCATCCTGCTGCTCTGGCTGGCGGCCGGGCTTATTACGCTCATGCAATCGCTCGTCACGGCCGAATTGGCGACGCGCTTCCCCAAGGCCGGCGGAGAGTATCAATATCTGAAGGAGGCCTACGGTCCTTTTGCGGCGTTCTTTTTCGGCTGGGCGTTCACGGTCTTCATCATCGGCTGCGGCAGCGGGACGATCGCGGCGGCGTTCGGAGACTTCGCCGTCGAGCTGTTTCATTTGAAATCAAACCGGGCCTCGGCGGCTTTTGGCGTCGCGGCCATCGTTTTTGTCGTGACGTTGAACGCTCTAGGCCTGCGCACGGGCGCTCTGACTCAGAACGCCCTGACGATCCTCAAGACGGCCGCCCTGCTTGGCATCGGCATCGGGGCGATGTTCGTGGCCGGGCGGTGGGTGCCGATCGACACCGCCCTTTCCGACGTCGGCGTTAGCCGATCGCCATCCACGGGCCATCCGCTCACCTTCGCAACGTGCATGGCTGCCTTGTTGCTGGCGTTCTGGCCTTTCACCGGGGCGACTGATCCGGCCAAGCTGAGCGAGGAGACCCGCGACGTACGCCGCTCCCTGCCGCGCGCCCTCGTCGCCACGGTCGGCGTGCTGACGCTGGTTTATCTGCTCTACAACTACGCCCTTCTCTGCGCTATGTCACCGAGCGAGATGGCCGGTCGGTCCGATGCGCACGCCACGGTGTTTCGCGACGTCAGCGGCGTGCCGATACGCCCGCTGATTCTGATCGCGAGCATGTTGATCTGCCTCGGGTCGATCAGCGCGGTCTTTCTGGCGAATACGCGCGTGACGTTCGCCCTGGCGCGCGACGGACTGATTTTTCGCCGGCTCGCGTGGATGTCGCGGCATCAGGCGCCGGTGCCTTCGCTTCTTGTCTGCGGCGCGATCGCGTGCGTATTCGTGTGGAATCGGAAGTTTCAAGACATCATACAAATCTACTTCATGGGCGCGGCGCCACTGTTCGGGCTGAGCTATCTCAGCCTGATCGTCTTTCGGATGCGTGACCGCCGCGCAGGCCGGCCGTTTCCGGTAACGGCCTTTCGCGCGCCCTGGGGAGTGCCGGTCGCATCGATCCTCGTCATGATTCAAGGCGCCATCGCGGTCAGCCTGGTGTTGAACGACATCCGGTCGTGGCGACTTCCGCCCGATCAATGGCAGTATGACAGCCTGCTCTGCGTGGCGCTGCTCGCCGCGTTGGCCTTGCTCTATTTCGTGTGGACGCGCTTGGGCAGGCACGTTCCCGCCGAAACACGCGATTGATCGAAGCGCCGCGGCTTTCGACGACGGCCCGTGCAACCGCTATCATCGCATTCGCATGAGCATGACCAACGGCCATCCCGCGTGGCGGCGACTTTATCCCTTTGAGAGCCACTATCTCGATCGCGGCGGCGCGCGCTTTCACTACCTCGACGAGTACTTCGGTCCAGGCGAGCGCGAGAACGCGCCAACGGCCGTGATGGTGCATGGCAATCCGACGTGGTCCTTCTACTTTCGCAGCCTGATTCACGCTTTGCGCGACACGCATCGCTGCATCGTGCCGGATCACATCGGCTGCGGCCTGTCGGACAAGCCGCCGGCATCGCGCTATGACTATCGCCTTGCGAACCGCATCGACGATCTGGAGGCGCTGCTGGATCATTTGCGAATCAACGGCCGCATCACGCTCATCGTGCATGACTGGGGCGGGATGATCGGTCTCGGCGCCGCGCTGCGGAGGCCTGAGCGCATCGAGCGACTGGTCATCACGAACACGGCCGCGTTTCTGCCGGGCGGCGGTTTCGAGTTGCCGTGGATGCTCCGTCTGCTTCATCGCGACACGGCACTGGCACGGGGGCTGGTGCAGGGATTCAACGCATTCGCCCTCGGCGCGGCGTGGACGGCCAGCGCGCGCGGCCTGCCGCGCGACGTTCGCCGTGGGCTGGTTGCGCCGTATGACACTTATGAGCATCGCATCGCCACGCGATTGTTCGTTCAGGACATCCCGCTTACTTCGGAACATCCGTCGTATGCAACGGCCATGTGGGTCGATGAAAATCTGCACCGTCTGGCGGATCGGCCGGCGCTGATCTTGTGGGGTCTGCGCGACTATGTGTTCGACGCGCGGTTTCTGGCTGAATGGCGAAAGCGCCTGCCGAATGCAACCGTCCATGCGTGGGAGGATGTCGGGCACTATGTGTTGGAGGACGCGCCGGAGCGGGCGATCGCTCTTGTCGCATCATTTCTCGCCGGGCAATCGCTTGTGCCGCATCCATGACACAGGCAACGCGCCAAATCGTCAATGTCGCCGAGTGGCTGCCCATCCGCGCCGCGGAGCAGCCCGATAAGCCGGCGATTATCTGGCGCAGCGGGCGCGATGCCGCCGGGCGCGCCGTGTATTCGCACTTGAGCTTTCGCGAACTGAACGCGGATTGCGATGCCTGTGCATTCGGGCTGCGCGAAGCCGGCATCGAACGCGGAACGCGCACCATTCTCATGGTCCGGCCGTCGCCGTCATTTTTTTCGCTGACGTTTGCCTTGTATAAGCTCGGCGCAGTGCCCGTGCTGATTGATCCGGGCATGGGGCGAAAGAACATGGTCGAATGCCTGCGTGCGGTCGATGCGGAAGCATTCATTGGCATTCCATTGGCTCATGTGCTGCGCGTGCTGCATCGCTCGGCGTTTCGTGGCATCCGCACCGTCATCACCGACGGGCGGCGCTGGCTCTGGGCCGGGCGACGACTCGCTGACATTCGCGCGCGTGGAAGGCACATCGCGGAGCAGTGCGGCTTTGTGTTCCCGATGGCCGAGACGTCGCCCGACGATCCGGCCGCGATCATCTTCACGACCGGCAGCACCGGACCGCCCAAGGGCGTGCTCTATCGCCACGGCATGTTCGACGCGCAGGTGCGCATTCTTCGCGAGCGATTCGCCATTCAGCCGGACGAGATCGTTTTGCCGACGGTTCCGCTGTTTGCTTGGTGCGATCCGGCACTGGGCATGTCGGCCGTCATTCCGCGGGTGGATTTCACGCGGCCGGCGCTGGTCGATCCGGAGCGGATCATCGAGGCCGTCCGTGACAACGCCGTGACACATATGTTCGGCTCGCCGGCGTTGCTCGATCGCGTGGGACGATACGGCGAGACAAACGGTGTCGTCCTGCCGTCTTTGCGGCGCGTCATCTCGGCGGGCGCGCCGGTCCCGGCCGAGACGCTGCGCCGCTTCAGCGCAATGCTGCGGCGAGATGCCAATGCGATGCCGCCCGGCACGCCGGATGATCAACGCGACACCGGCAAGACGCCTGTGCCACGGCGGCAAGGCACGCCGCAGATTTTCACGCCGTATGGCGCGACCGAGGCGCTGCCTGTCGCCGTCATCGGGTCGGACGAAATCCTCGGCGAGACGGCGGCGCTGACCGCGCGGGGGCTGGGCACATGCGTCGGTCAGCCGGCGCCCGGCGTCACCGTGCGAATCATCCGCATCACCGACGATCCGATAAACCTATGGTCGGACGATTTCGAACTGCCGCGCGGGGAAGTCGGCGAGATCGCAGTTCACGGCCCGATCGTCACGCGCGAATACATCACCAGCGAAGCCGCCACGCGCCTCGCGAAGATACCCGACGGTTGCGGCGGCGTCTGGCATCGCATGGGAGATGTCGGTCGGCTGGATGACGAAGGCCGCATCTGGTTTTACGGACGCAAGGCGCATCGCGTCATCACGGAGCACGGCACGCTCTACACCGAGTCGGTCGAGGCTGTTTTCAATCAACACCCGAAGGTGCGCCGCAGCGCGCTGGTCGGTGTCGGCGAGCGCGGACGACAAACGCCGGTTGTCTGTATCGAGATCGATCAGAATGCGCTCGAAGATCGAGACTATCAGAATCCGAGCGAATTGGGTGATGAACTGTTCTTGATCGGTGCACAACACGACTTCACAAAGAACGTCGCCATGTTTCTCATTCATCCCGGTTTTCCGGTCGACATTCGGCACAACTCCAAGATATTTCGAGAAAAGCTCGCGGTATGGGCCGAGAAGCAGATGGGCTGATCGATTCCGCCTCGCCCGAAGGGCACCCGGTCGTAGCTTGCGCCTTCAGGTGCTGGAGAACGCGCGAACTCCAATCACGCATGGCGGGCGGAATCGAGACCTACCCCTCCGCCGCCGTCACCGTGTTCGCCAAAAGCATCGCCACGGTCACCGGACCGACGCCGCCGGGCACGGGCGTGATAAACGAAGCGATTTCCTTCACCTCATCGAAACGCACGTCGCCGACCATGCGCGTCTTGCCGGAACCGTCATCCAGCGGCACGCGGTTCGTGCCGACATCGATCACGATCGATCCCGGCGAGACATGCTCCGCGCCGATCAGCCCCGGCGCGCCGGCCGCCGCGAAAATGATCTCCGCGCGCCGCGTGTGTTCCGCCAAATCGCGCGTGCGCGTATGGCACTGCGTCACGGTCGCATGCGCCGCAAGCAGAAGCATCGCCAGCGGCTTGCCCACGATCACGCTTCGCCCGACGACGACGCATCGCTTGCCCGTCAGATCGACGCCGGTCGATTGACAACACGCCATCGCCGCAGCCGCCGTGCAGGGCGCAAGCGCCTTTCGCCCCATCGCGAGCAAACCGAGATTCGTCGCGCTGACGCCTTCGACATCCTTCTGGGCCGCGATGATCTGCTGCAAGGCAAAGCCGTCGAGCGGCGCGGGCACGGGCAGATGCAGCATGATGCCGCTGATCAATGGATCGTGGTTCAGCAAATCGATCGCCAGCAGCGCCTGTGCTTCGCTTGTCGATGCCGGCAAATGAACCAGCCGGTGTAAAACGCCTACGGCTTCGGCATTCGACGCCTGCGATCGGGCATAACTTAGTGCCGCCGGGTCGTCACCGATCAGCACGGCCGCCAGCGCCGCGGGGTTTCCTTTTTTTCTGAGTAATTCGGCACGGCGCGCGACATCCTCGCGGATTTCCGCGGCAAGCGACTTGCCGTCTATGAGCGTGGCGGACATCAGATGCGTCTTCCTTTCCGCTGATCGGCGGCCGTCGTGGGGCGGGATTTCCTCCGTCGCTTCAACGACCGCATCTTAACACTTCCGATCTACCTCAAGTCGAAGCCCGTCACGGCGAAAGCATCGTCGAGTGCGTCGGCGAATTCAGCCAATGATCCGAACACCCAGTCCGGCGTCACCGGCGCTTCGGGCGGCAATGTCGCACCCCAGCCTGACATATCGCGCCGGCGATGAATCCACGCAGTGCGCAGACCCATCGACTTCGCCGGCACATGATCATGGAACAGGCTCTGGGCAACGTGAAGCCATTCGGCGCGATCCACGCCCCATGCGCCGACCCGTTCAGCAGCGAGATGAAAGTGATTCAGGGCCGGCTTGTACGCGCCTGCGTCCTCGGCCGTGATGATCGCATCGAATGCGACGCCAAGCTTCTCGTTGGTCCGGGCAAACGATGCCCGATCGACGTTGGAAATGATGACCAGCCGACACCGACGCTTGAGCCGCTGTAGCGCCTCACGCGTGTCCTTAAACGTCGGCCAGTCTCCGACAGAGCCGGCCAACGCCTCAGCGCCCTCTGTCGGAGCCGCAACACCCAGACGCCCGACGACGCGACCATACGCGGCACGGAGGATATTCGGATACAACGCCGTCGGATTCTCGCGCTGGCACGCTGGCTCTGCTTCAGAAAACGCCGCGAGGATCGACTCATCGGCTACCGCGCCACCCAACGACAGATACGGCCGCAGCACATCCAATAGCCCGCGCTCCCAGTCGATCAATGTGCCGTAGCAGTCAAACGTCAGCACCTTGAATGGACGTAGTTCATTCACCACTGTCCCCCGATGATCGCGCCAATGCGCATCAGCAGCTTGCATTGCGCCGGAGTGAACTCATGCGGACGCGGCATCGCCACGCCGATCGTCCCGCGAAGCTCGCCACCGACAAGAATCGGCGCGGCCAGGGACCCTTCCATTTCCGTCAGCTTCGAGCCGGGTTTCGCCACGCCGGACGTGTCGCTCTGGAGATTGCACACCTGCACCGGCTCCCGCCGCTCTGCGGCCAAGCCGGCCATGCCCTTGCCGATCGGAATCCGCCGCACGCGATCCAAGACGAGTTCCGGCACGCCGCGCGCGGCGACGATTTCAAGATCATTCCCCGTCGCATTCCATCGATGAATTGTGCCCACAACACAATTGAAATGTGCCAGCGTCATGTCCAGCGCCGTCTGAAGAGCGGCCGGATCGTCACTCCCATCCGCCAGGCGCTCGGCGATCATCGCGAGCAATCGATTGTCAACATCTTCAGGCATGTGCAACATCATGGGCCGTGCAGCGCGAATGCTCAAGCGGGTGAGGATCGCGCTGCGGGAGGTTGATCACGGGCGATCGGCGTACCGCATTCCGGGCAGACGGCCGAATCGATCTTGTACAACGGATAGCCGCACCTGCGACATTGCTCTTCCTCGATTTCGACATTGATTTTCAGCCCGCACGCAACGCACACCGCCCCGCCGGCCTCGATCACTTGCGCTCGGCTGCAACGCGGACACGTCAGCGCGATCTCCAGTTTGGACGTGTGAACGCGCTCGACAAGAGGAATGGACGAGATGCGATGGAGAATGGGAAGCGAGATCAATCCGCAGGTCGTGAGAATCGCGAGGATGCCCATGCCGCGATACCACTCTTCGACGTTGATATCCCAGAAGATCGACAGGCTGATCTGCGCGGAGAGCAGCAATCCGACGCACACAGTCGTAATGCGTATCCACTCATACTGCCGCTTGAGCCGGGCGATGGCGACAAGCCCGAGAATCGGAAGTGTAATGCCGGCGGTCCACGAGAAACCGAGAAAGCGTTCATACTCTCGGAAGAAGCCGTATTCATAGCTTGAAATGTAGCGTTCAGCCCAGATATACCAGACGGTCAAAACCAGAGGCGCGATGAGAAAACACAGCGCGACCGGCCCCAGCGGATGGCAGCACCGTCGCGCGGTGGGAACCGAAGCGAACAATCCGAGCAGGAATATGGCCGCGACTGTAAGCGTCGTCACGATGATCTTGCCCTCGGTCGAACCCATGTTTCCAAGCGCAAGAATGTAAACGCCGACAAGTCCACAGGCGGAGATGGAGGCGATGAACCCAAACAACAAGGTACGAATGGTCTGATTTCGGACGGCCATACCGAGCATCGTATGCGCGCGGCGCGTCGGCGGGAATACCCCTCGACGCGGCAAGTTACGGCCCCTCTGGCCGATGCCGCGACCGGCCCGGGGCAATCGCAAGTTCCCAATCCGAGCCGCGACCGTCAGGAAGCGGTGGTTGCGCGAATCGGACTTAGAATGAGGGGTGGCTTCGCGTTGCAAGGGTTGCATGTTGCTATTTCAAAGGAACATGCGATTGCCCTGGCGACCGGCCAAGCCGCCCTTTTGACTTTGCCGGAAAAACCGCTAGTTTGTCGCTTTCGGCGCGCCGGCCATGTGCGCGGGCGCGTGTAAGCTCGATAAACGAGGACAGCATGAAACTCGCGTTCAGCAGCGTCGCATGTCCGGGCTGGAGCCTGGCCACGATGGTTGAAAAGGCCAGGGAATATGGCTATCAGGGCATCGAACTTCGCGGTCTCGAAGGTCAGATGCACCTGCCGCTGGCGCCGCAGCTCGCGTCGAATCCGCGAAAGATCGCCCATCTCATGCGCGAGACCGGCGTGGAGCTGATCTGCCTCTCCTCGTCCGCCGCCTTTCATATGCCCGGTCCCAAAGAGGTCGCCGACAACAAGGCCCAGGTTCGCGAGTACATCGAACTGGCGAGCAAGCTGGAATGCCCCTATGTGCGCGTCTTCGGCTCTGAGATTCCCCGACTGAAGTTCTGGATTCTCGGACAGGAGCGGCGCGAGACCGTGCTGGCCCGCATCGCCGGCGCTCTGCGCGACCTGGCCGAATACGCGGCGCTGCATCGTGTCACGCTGCTGATCGAAAACAGCGGCGATTTCACTGACTCAAATGCCATGTGGTATCTTGTGGACGCCGTCAATTCGCCCGGCCTGCGATGCCTGTGGAACCCGCTCAATGCCCGGCTGCGCAATGAACGGCCGACGCGCTCGATCCCCCGGCTCGGCCGCATGATCGGACTGGTTCATGTGAGCGATGGCAAGTTCGCCGACGGCGGGTTTGAAGGCTACACGTCGCTGGGTAAGGGGGATGTCGAGGTCCATCGGCTCGTGCAGTTGCTCAAGGGCATAGGCTATCGCGGACATCTCTGCGTCGATTGGCCCAAGCTGTGGAACCCCGCCCTGGCCGATGCGGACAAGGCGCTGCCGGAGGCGGCGGCGTATCTCCGCAAGCTTCTGGATGAGAAGCCGATCGTGCTGTCGGCATACAAGGGCGACAAGTATGTTCCGAAGCTCGATCTCGAAAGCGCCGAGCGGTAACGCCTCTCCCCCATCATTCAGAATCAGTCTTCCGGCTCCATAATTGCGACTTCCGCGCCCGCGCGGTCCAGTTCGATGCGCCGCGCCTCGGCGCGTGTTTGATGCGCCGAGAGGCCGTCGCCGATGGCTTCGTACGTCACCGCGAGTTCCTCGCGCGCTTCGACGGACTTCGGCAGCAGCTCCGCCGCGTCGCGCAAACAGATGACCGCCTCTTCATACCGCCCGATCTCGCGGGCGAATCGCCCGGCGCGCAGTGCCAGATTTGCGTCACCCGGAACAATCGTTCGCGCGTGGTAATAGGCGCGGAGTGCCGCCGCGCCGTCGGTCCGGCGATCGAGCGAAACCACTGCGAGGCGGGCAAGACAGTCGGCAAATTCCGCGGCGTATGTCCCGTGCGTCGGCGCGGCCTTGACGGCGCTTCGATAATGCTCCAGCGCGGCGGCATCCGCGCCGCGGCGCACATGCAGCCGAGCCAGTCCGACGTGCGCTTCCGCGTTACGGAGGTTCAATGCGATGGCGCGTCGATAGGCGGACTCAGCGGAATCGTCATGATGCCGCATGGCACGGCGATGACCGGCCTCTGAATGGTCGTGCGAGAGCGATCTCGTGAGCGGATCGAAGAGCGTCATCCGCCCGCCTGAACAGCCGGCAGCAAAAAGGCAAACAATCACAATAGCGAACACCCGGCGGGCGGGCGCGCCTACGCTTCGTATTCGTGATCCGCCGAGGCTCGGAATCAGGCGTCGTGCTATCGTCGGGTCCAAGGGTGATGTCCCATCTTTGGAGACCCGTCCTCACGGCGCCCAGCCGTGGGTTATCCGGACGTGGCGTGACTCCATCGTTCAATATCGGCACAGCAGCGGCTAGACGCCACGAGTCGGCCATTTAGAGTCATTTGAGGCGCAGAATTTGACTCTCGATGATGACCACTTATCATTTACCAATGTACGCTTCCCCCCTTTTCGACTCTCGCCGTCCTGCAGCATCACACGGCACCAGAAAGGCGGCCTCATGCGCGTCTTAGTCGCGATTCCGGTCTTCAATGAACAGCGCTACGTGGAGGATGTGCTCGGGCGAATCATCAGCCTTGGACACGACGTTCTCGTTGTTGATGACGGTTCGACCGACGGCACGCCTGAGATTCTCGTGCGTTTCCCCGACATCGCGATCATTCGCCACCCTGAGAACCGGGGATATGGCCAAAGCCTGATTGACGCCTTCGCCTATGCTTCTCACCAAGGCTATGACTGGATCATCACGATCGACTGTGACGAACAGCACGAACCGGCCCTGATTCCCGACTTTGTCGAGCGCGCTCGACGCGACGACGTGGACATCGTGTCAGGCTCGCGCTACCTGATGCCGATGCCCGGCAATACAGCCGCACCGTCGGACCGCCAGCGAATTAATCATCACATCACCGATTTGTTGAACAAGCGGCTCGGTTTGCAACTCACGGACTCGTTTTGCGGCTTTAAGGCTTATCGCGTTTCGGCGATGGATCTGCTCGAACTCACCATTCCCGGCTACGCTTTCCCGCTGCAATTCTGGGTGCAGTCGGTCCGGGCGGGGCTTCGAATCTGCGAACTGCCGGTGCCGCTGATCTATCTCGATCCCAACCGTCATTTCGGCGGCATGTTGGACGATCCCGAGGCACGCCTTGGGCACTACCTCGATGTGTTCGAATGTGAAGTCAGGCGAGTATCCGACTGCTCCAGCACGACGCCGACGACCTGTCCTTGCCCCGGCGAATGAGCGAATTCCCCACACTCACGATTCTGATTCGCTTCGACTATCATCACACATGTTGATCGACGACTGGAAACGGCCGCGCACCATGACACCAGACGCACTGCGTGATATCGACGCCCTCACCGCGCCATCGGAAGACGGCGGCGTGCTCGTATGGCCCCGCAGCGTCTCGCTGGTCCAACTCGCAATAACTAATCGCGACCGATTGCGCGCCGCGGAATTCGAACTGTGCGGCCGGCCGGCCCGAGAACTCCGACCCCTGCGCGCGGACGAGCCGATCGTTTTCATGACAGGACATCAGCCTGCGCTGTTTCACGCGGGCGTCTGGGCTAAAAACGCGGCCGTATCGCAGCTTTCATCTCTGTGCCACGGACGCGCCGTGTTCCTCGCCGTCGATAGCGACGTGCCGGGACGCTTATCGCTGGAATGGCCGGACGATTCGGGGGCTTACTGCCGCACTGGCCGGGCGGCGGTTCGCTCGATCGGCGACTGGCAGTCGTATGAAACAATCAACGCGCAGGCTGCGGAGACTTTTGCGCACGCGATGCAAGCCGCGCCGGACCGGATTCATACGGACAAGGCGACAGTCCTGAACGACTTTCGCGGCGCGTTCGCGGATTCTGACGGCGACTACGTGTCACGATGGTGTCACGCGATGCAACGCTTCGACGCGGCGATGCAATCTGGCGTGATCGAATATAACCGCATCAGTCACTGGTTTGATTGGATCGGCAGCGCGGTTGAATGGACTGATTTGCAGCGCGCGTCGATCTCATTCGTCGCCCATCTGATTCGCCACGCCGACCGCTTCGCGGCGGCTTACAATGGCGCGTTGGAGCGCTATCGGGTTCGCCGGGGCATTCGCGGACGACAGCATCCGATCCCCGACCTTCGGATCAGCGCCGATCGCGTCGAACTGCCGCTCTGGCGCGTCGCTCCGGATCATGCCCGGCGGCGCGTCTGGATCGACCGTGCGCAGGGCAAATCATTGCAATTGACCGCCGAGGATGAAGTGCTCCTTCGATGGAATCGCGGCGACACGGACGCGCAGGCCTGTCTGTCGCGGCTCGCGACGCTATCGGGCATTCGACCTCGGGCGCTGGCGCAGACCATGTTCGCCCGGCTGTTTGCATGCGATCTATTCGTGCATGGTTTGGGCGGAGCGAAGTACGACACGATCACCGACCAGATCATCCGGACGTTCTTTGACATCGAGCCGCCGGCGTATGCCTGCGTATCGGCGACGCTCCTGCTGCCGACACGGCGACACGGCATCACACGTGCTCAACTGCTGCAGGCCCATCGAAAAGCCCGCGACGTGCGCTACAATCCGCAGCGTTATCTCAGCGCCGACGCGCTCCATTATGCGGCAATCCTATCGGCCCGGCGCGCCGAGGCGATCAACCAGTCAAACGAACTGCGTCGAATGAACCCCCGGAACCACGATCGGCGACGAGAAATCTATCAGTCCATCCGCAGCGCTAACGCTGAGTTGCTCTCGCTCGATGCAACGCTCTCGGAGAGACTGGCCGATGATGCCGCCGAGCTTGAGCGGCGGGCCGCAAGCGATCGGCTGGCGCTATCGCGCGAGTGGTTCTTCGCACTGCACGAGGCGCAGAGGTTGAAAATGCTCGAACAAGCGGTCGTGCACCAGATCAGTTAAACCTGTCTCTTTACGACGCATGCTTCATATGACGCAAGATCAGGACCCCGTGCCCGATATACCTCCCCAAGAGCCGAACGATTCCGAGGCAACCGCGCCTGATGCCGGGCATGTGCCCGTTCTCATGGCCGAGGTGATTGAGCATCTCGGCCTGCCCGGCCGTCGCTGCATTGTCGATTGCACGCTGGGCCTCGGAGGTCACGCGGCCGCGTTGTTGGAACAAAACCTCGAATTGCAGATCATCGGCGTCGATCGGGACGAGTCGAATCTCGTGTCGGCTCGCGAGCGGCTCGCGGCGCACGCCGATCGAGTCCGTTTCGTAAAGGCAAATTTTGCCGAAATCGCGGGCGCACTTCGCGCAATCGATATCGAGAAAATTGATGGACTCCTTGCAGACTTGGGCGTGAGCAGCAACCAGATCGCCGATGCGGCGCGGGGGCTGAGCTTTGACCGCGACGGCCCGCTTGACATGCGGCTCGACCGCGATGAGCGGACGACGGCGGCCGATCTGGTCAACACGCTTTCCGAAGGGGAACTTTCGGACTTACTTTATTTTCAGAGCCAGGAACGTCATAGCCGAAAAATTGCTAAGCGAATCTGTCTTGTTCGGCGACAAGGCCGCATCAACAGCACCGTCATGCTGGCACGACTCGTCGCATCGGCTGTCGGCGAGAACCCTGATTCTCACCGCGGGCGGATACACCCAGCCACGCGCACCTTCATGGCGCTTCGCATGTCGGTCAACCGTGAGACCGAATCGCTTCGGAAACTGCTGTCGGCCGCGCCGGACGTACTCAGCGCCGGCGGGCGGATCGCCGTCATCAGCTTCCACAGCGTCGAAGATCGGATCGTCAAGGAAGACTTTCGCGATCGGTCGCGCGGCGGCGCGTATCGGCTGTTGACGAAAAAGCCGATCGTCGCAGCGCCGGAGGAATGCCGCCGGAATCCACGCAGCCGTTCAGCAAAAATGCGTGTCGCAGAACGACTCGGGTACGCTTGAGTTTTCGGCGATAATGAATAAGATGACTACCCTGCACACGGAGGTGCATTAATGACCAAGGAAACCAAGATCGGTCTGCTCGTCGGTCTGACCTTCATCGTCCTCTTTGCCATCATCCTCTCAAAGAAAGGCCCGAACAATACGCGGCCGCCTTCGACGTTCACCGTTGCCGACGGCGGCGCATCGGATATGTCTTCGCGGCTGACCGGCTTTAAGCCGTTGGACGACGCCGGCAAGGTCGCCGTGGAACCGATGCTCCCGACGCCCATTCGCCCGGAACGTTCCGATCGCGGCATGGTGACGATGCTCGAGCGCGAAGTCGGCCAAGCCATTCCCGCCGAGGGCGAACCGATACCGCAATTGCCTGATTCCATCATCAGCCGTCTCAATCTTCCAATGATCGAAACGCCGGTAGCGATCGAAGACGACACGGGGGATTCAGATCCTGTCGGAGCAGCCGACGTGACGAACTCCGTCGTCGCCGCGCTGAACGGAACATCCGCCACGGAACAATCAACTGCGCAGACGCCGAACCATACGTTCGCCCGCGGAGCGATACCGAACGCCAATACGGGCCACGAACCGGGTTCGCAAAGTAACGCAAGCAATCCGGCAACGACGTCCGATTCGACCGCGCTGAGAACGGCCGGCGGTCTCCAGGATCGCCCTGACGCGGAGCCGACCGCCGTTCGCGCGGCCGCGCCAACCAAGATCATCGCCGTTCACGAAGTGCAGTCGGGCGAAAGCCTCGGCAAGATCGCCGCCAAGCACTATGGTCGCGCCACGCCCGCCCGGATCGAAGCCATCTACAACGCCAATCGCGATCAGCTTCAGTCCGTTGATGCCGTCCGAGCCAATACAAAACTGAACATCCCTCTGCTCGAGGGCGAATACGCTTCCATGTTTGAGCCGGCCCACAGCCTCGCGCCGGCACCGCTGGATCGCACCGCGACAGGTCGCCCCAACACCAGCGGCTCCGGAACAAACATGCAGCGCGATACGACCGTTCGCGTGCCGGTCCCCGTCGACGAAAGATCGTCAATGGTTGCCAATTCGGCCAATGCCGGCATGACGCCTGGCCCCGGTCGATCGAACCCCGGCGTAGCGCGACCTCCACAGCCTGACCGCCCGTCAGCGCCCGCCGTCAAGTTCGCTTGGTACGAGGTGCGCGAGAAAGACACGCTCAGCAAGATCGCCAAGAGCCAGTTGGGCAGCACGAAGTATTACAACGAAATCTACAAACTGAACACGGACATCATGCCCGATCAACATAAACTCAAGCCCGGCATGAAGATCCGAATCCCGATCTTGGATGCACCGCGATCCGACTCGACGATGACCACAAGCAGCCTCGCCGTGGGGTCGGCAACGGACGATTGACGCACCGATCGCATCGCACGCGATCAAACAACATTCGGCGGATAAACGCACGTGGACGCGCGATTTCTGCCGATACATGAGCGGACGCGAACACACCGGCTTTAGGGTCGGTGTGTCCATGCGCGGTTCGATCAAGTGGGTTTTGCAATGACAGTGGCCCGGGCCCTGTTAATCCTATTGCTGATGGTCGCGATGGGCGTGACGATCGTCGGACTTCGCGGGGAATCGGCCAAGGCAGCACAGCGCGTTCAGCGGCTGCACCAGCGCAAAGTGACGCTCAGCCAGAAGCTCTGGACCAAGGAACTCGAACTCGCTCAGCTTCGAGGCCCCGAAGCCATCCGACGCCGGGCTGCTGAAATGCAGTTGGAAGTCGTGCCTCCCGCGTCAGGTACGGAAAAAACCGGGGGCGGGAATCAGAAGCAGAAAGACGCGCGTACCCCCCGAAATTGACGCGACACATCAGTGCCAAGAAGGATCGGAAGCCTTGCGTTCGCGCATACAACATCTCACCGGCCAGATGGTCATCGGCGCTGTACTCGTCGCGCTTGTCGCATTGATGGGCCGGCTCGTTTACATCAACGCCAACGATGGTCCAAAGCTGATAGCCCGCGCTGAAAGGCAGCAGGTCTCCGAAGTGCCGATCTCGGCTCGACGCGGGCTGATCGTCGATAGCCGCGGGCGCATCATCGCCGGCACAACGCTTCGAAAGAGCGTCTTCGTCGACCCCAGCGTTCTGCCCGATCCACAGGCCGCCGCCGCTACGATCTCCGACATTCTCGGCATCGACTCCGGCGAGATCGTGCCCGACCTCCTCGCGGCCGGCGACAAGCGGTTTTTCGTCATTCATCGTGGAATCACCGAAGAACAGGCCCAACGCATCACGGCCGCCAATATCTACGGACTCGGCGTCTTCAGCGAACCCTGTCGCACATATCCGATGAACGAGGTCGGCAGCGCGCTCATCGGCTTTGTCGCGCCGGACGGCGTCGGCGTCAGCGGAATCGAGTTCCAATGCGACAAGTGGCTGGCCGGTCAGAATGGCGTGAAGACCATCGTCCGTGACGCTCGGCGCAAGGCCTTCTGGCTGGCCGACGGCGGCTACCGTCCGGCCCGCGACGGCTTCCACATTGTTCTGACGATCGACGCCGAGATACAGGCCAATGTCGAGCGCGAGCTTGCGGAAGTACTAACGCGCTTCAAGGCCGAAAGCGCCGTGGCGATCGTCATGCACCCGCACACCGGCGCGATTCTCGCAATGGCCAACGCCCCCGGTTTCGATCCGAACAACTATCGCGACTACGGCACGGCACTCTATCGCAACAAGACCGTCACCGACCCCTACGAACCGGGCAGCACATTCAAGCCCTTCATCGCTTCGGCCGCGCTCTCCGAGAAAGTCGTACGCCTCGGCGAGATGTTCAACTGCGAGCGCGGCACGTGGGTCGACGGACCGCGCACGCTGCGCGATCATCATCCCTACGATTTTCTCTCATTCGAGGAAGTGCTTATCAAGTCCAGCAACATCGCCATGGGCAAGATCGGCAAGCGCCTCGGCAATGACCGGCTCTATGACTATTGCCGCCTGTTCGGATTCGGACAGAAGTCCGGCGTCGATCTGCTCGGCGAGGATTCCGGCATTCTCCGACCATTGGCGCGATGGGACGGCTTCTCGACGACGAGCATCCCGATGGGCCAGGAAATATGCGTGACGCCGCTTCAACTCGCACGCGGATACTGCGTGTTTGCCAATGGCGGCAAGGTCGTCAAACCGTACGTCATTCGAGCGGTCATGGACGCCACGGGCGAAGTCATCAGCGACTTTACGCCGCAAGCGCCGGACGAGCCGGTGATTTCGCCTGAGATCATCGCCACGATGAAAGACAAGATTCTCGTCGAAGTCGTTCGACAGGCTGCAACGCAGTCGGCCAAGCTGCCGAACTATACGGTGTTCGGCAAGACCGGCACGGCCCAGATCGCCAAGAAAGGCGGCGGCGGATACGTGCCAAACGCTTATGTCAGTTCATTCGTCGGCGGCGCGCCGGCGAGCGATCCGCAGCTTGTCGTGCTCGTGGCCGTGCGAAAGCCGCAGAAGAGCATCGGCTACTATGGTGCGACGGTCGCCGCGCCGGCCGCGGCTCGCATATTGTCTCACGCGTTGGCCTATCTCGGCGTTCCGCCGGAGCCGCCGGCCGAACCCCTGGCGAATACAAACGCGGGCGTGCTGGGCGCGATCACGCCGATGGAAGTGGCGATTGACGATCTGCCGTTTGAGGATTGACCGCGTGGCAGAAACCGGCGATCGCCGGTTGAGAAGCGTACAACTCACAGCCGGGGGAACATTTCACAGCATCGCGCGGTTCGGCGTCACACACGTGAACAAAACTCGCCGACCGCCGGTAGAATGCAACGCCATGTCCACGACGCCCGCCGAACGTACCTTTGAGGCTGGAACGCATCGCACGCATTCCCTTGCTGAATTGCTGTGCCGCGCGCTTGACATGCGCGTCACCGATTTTCATCTGGCAGAGACGCGCGTTCAGGACATCTGTTCTGATTCGCGAAAGGCGAGGCCCGGTTCGCTATTCGTTGCGATCTCCGGCGCGGCCGGCGATGGAGCGCGCTTCATTCACGATGCCGCCGCTCGTGGCGCGAGCGTCGTCGTCGCCGATCGCGATCTGGAAACGCCGCCCTCCGTTCAGTTCGTCAAAGTCGCCGACGCGAGAGAGGCGCTCGCCCGGCTTGCGGCCCATTTTTATGGGCTGGATGAGATTCAATCGCGCGGCGATTTGGCCGTCGCCGGCGTTACGGGCACCAACGGCAAGAGCACGATCGCATACATGGTGCGCGAAATACTGCGAGCGGCCGGCAAGCCCGCGGCGCTCTTTGGCACGATCGAATACGACCTCGTCGGGCGTAAGCTCGCCGCGGCCCTGACGACGCCCGATCCCGTTGATCTTGTGCGGCATCTCGTCGAGGCCCACGGTGCCGGCGCTCGGCACGCGGTGATGGAGGTCTCGTCGCACAGCCTCGATCAGCGCCGCGCCGCGGGCATTCGACTTTCGACCGCGGTCTTCACAAACCTGACGCAGGATCATCTCGACTATCACCAGACGATGGACGAATACGCGCGCGCCAAACGACGCATGTTCGACGATTTGCCGCACGATGCGACGGCCGTTGTGAACATCGACGACGCGGCGGGCGAAACCATGATCGCCCATTGCCGCGCGAGAGTCATCCGCTACGGCATGAACCCCGGCGCTGAATTAACGGCCCTGCGCGTCGAAGCATCGAAGACCGGCTGCCGGTTCAAATTGAACTTCGAAGGGCGGACCGTCGATGCGTCGATTCGACTG
>CAZRFP010000069.1:0-22240 GCA_964599535.1 uncultured Planctomycetaceae bacterium | reverse complement strand
AGCGACTCAAAATGCGCTGATACGTCTTCTCGTACCGTTTTCTTCTTGCGCCCGCTTGTATTCGACGCAGTATCGCGCCCAGGGCTTGGCCCGCAGCCGCGCCCTGGGAATCGGCTGGTGGGTGCCGAGACAGATACCGTAGGTGCCGTCGACGATGCGCTGCATCGCTTCGTCAATTTCTTTCAGCGTTGTGCGCTCCGCCGCGATCAGCCCGATCGTAAACTCTTGTTCGTAGTTGTCGGTGCCGATATCGGCCATGTGAATGGGCATCTGCGAAAGATCGCCGGATGCGTCGGTGCGATTCTTACGAAGCGCCTCGCGCTCCATGGTGTCCACGTCGCCCAGCAGTTCGGCGCGCTTTTTCAGTAGCAAGCTCTTGAAGTACTCAAGCTCGGCGGGTTTGAGCGACGATTGGGGAGTCGGTTTGGCTGCTTCAATACGCGCCGTGCCGTTGGCGCCGAGACGCATTCGATTCGATTTAAGCGTCGTTCGACGCCCGTTCGATGCCGCCGAAGCGCCGCGTCCGTTGGAAGACGCCTTCTTTCCGTTTCGACCGTTCGAGGATGAACCGGGAGCCGGCCGTGACAGCCGCTCCTTCGATCCGGCGATTCGCTTTTTCAACGAATTCCCTCCCGTGCGACGGCCTATCGCCGTCGAACCCGCGAACCTCGTGCCTCCGCACAGCGCTTCAGCATCCTGCCGATGGGTCCGCTGCCCCGCCGATCGGCGCGTTTTGCCGCCGAGGCGAGACTTGCTAGTATACTTTCCCGCGTCCGGGAAAGTCAAGCTGGCGAGACATCAGCAAACCCTCGCGGCGGCCCATCGGCAAACGTCGCATGGCCTGAATTCTCGGAACGTGTCATGATAGTGGCACGTCGCGCCGACGAGATTATCGCAAACTTGTTTGAATTCACATCCATTCTTCAGGATACGTCCACCCGCGCCCGGATCGGCCGGTTCGCCACGCCGCACGGCGCGATCGAGACGCCCGTCTTCATGCCCGTCGGCACGCGAGGGAGTGTCAAGGGACTGACACCCCTCCAGCTTCGGGAAGCGGGCACGACCATCCTCCTTGCCAATACCTACCATCTCGCCCTGCGGCCCGGCTCGAAGACCGTAGCTGAAATCGGCGGACTGCACCGATTCATGTCATGGGACGGTCCCATCCTCACCGACAGCGGCGGTTTCCAGGTCTTCAGCCTCGCAACGCTGAACGACATCGACGACGACGGCGTCTCCTTCAAGTCGCACATCGACGGCGCGCCCATGCGCCTCGATCCTGCGGCGGCCGTCGCTTTGCAGGAAGACCTCGGAGCTGACATCATCATGGCATTCGACGAATGCCCGGCGCTGCCGGCCGCGCCTGATGTGCTGCGACGTGCGGTGGACAGAACCATCCGCTGGGCCGATCAATGCCGCAGAGCCAAGCGGCGCGACGATCAGGCCCTCTTCGGCATCGTACAAGGCGGTCTCGACATCGATCTGCGGCGGCGATGCCTCGATGCCCTCGTCGAGATGAACTTCCCTGGCTACGCCATCGGCGGCTTATCCGTCGGAGAATCGCCTAAAGCGATGGCCGATTGCCTCGACAAATTAGCTCCCCACATGCCCGCCGATCGCCCGCGCTATCTCATGGGCGTCGGCCGACCGCTGGACATCATTCGCGCCGTCGCCGCCGGCGTGGATATGTTCGACTGCGTGATGCCGACGAGAAACGGGCGAAACTCGTTCGCGTTCACCGATGCCGGCTTTGTTCGGCTGCGAAACGCGAAATACCGCGTCGATGAGACTCCGCTCGACGCAACGTGCGATTGTCATTGCTGTAAGCACTTTACACGTGCATACTTGCGGCACCTGTTTCTTGCGGATGAGATGCTCGGGCCGATACTGGTCTCCCTCCACAATATCGCGTATTATCACCGCTGGATGCGGCGGATCCGCGACGCCATCCGCAACGGAGTGCTGGATCAAATGCTGCGAGACGCCGAACATCGCCAGTCGACCGAGACCATCGAATCAGGAACCAATGAATGACTGAATGCCTATTGCACTTGGCCCAGGCCGCAACCACCCAGCCGACCGGCGGTCAGCAGCCAGCCCCCGGAATCTTCGATATCTTCCCGTTACCTTTGATGGTCGCGATGTTTGCGATCATCTACTTTCTGATGATCCGCCCCCAGTCGCGTGAGCGAAAAAAACGCACCGAGATGCTCGGACTTCTCAAGAAAAACGACCGAGTGGTCACCATCGGCGGCATCATGGGCACGGTGACATCCGTGCGCGATGATGAAGTCACGCTGAAGGTGGACGAATCCAGCAATACGAAAATTACCTTCTCGAAGGCGGCCATTCAGCGCGTCCTCACGACCACGCCGACCGGTGGAAATGGGGGAGAACAGGAACCCGGCAAGGACAAAAAGTGAACTTTCGAATTGCCGCCGAATGAACCGATGGGGCACTCTGCTGCAACCTGTTTATTAGCATAATGTTGCTGCCTCCACACGCACTGTCGTCCCGATTTGGAGCGGTGTCGTCTTTTTCAACCAAAGCAGGTTGTTGCAATTGAGACCTCCGGCGCTCGCCGATGTATAATGACCCGAGGTTCCGGGGGGCGGTTTAAAGTCAACGCGCTTCGGAAACAGGTAAGTTGAACCCACGCTCCGGGAGAGACCCATGCAGCGCAGAACGATCCATCACACCGCAAAGACCATCGCCCTCGTGGCGGTCGCGGCCGCCGTTGTGTTGACGCCGTTTGCCTTCAACGAAGCGCAGACGCAGCCTGAGACTCGACAGCCGATCGTGACGAATCAGTTCACCACGACGAGCAGCGGCGCTTTGCAGGCCAGAGCGCCCGGCCTCTACACGCAGCAGGCCATCGCGATACAACAGGGAACCCTGTTTCCTTTTGACGGCAATGTTCCGGACAACACGCCGTGGGTGCGCGAGACGTTTGATCTGCTGTTTCTTCAGTTCGTTGACATCATTCAGCAAATGGTCGACACGCTGAATCTGCTCGTGAATGCGAATTCACTGGTCGGAGGCGGCTTGGGCATTCCCGGCGGCGGTCTCGGTGGAATCTTGTCGAACCCGCTCACCAGCGGCGGCGGCAGTACGCCGATTCAGTGACCTGTCGCCGAAATCATCGGCGAAGCGCCCGAACACCATCGAAAAATCTCGTGTGCCGCACAATGCCCCGATCCGACGCCGGATTGGGGCTTTTTTTGTCGTTTACGCACGCCAAGACTTCGGTGATAATCCCGCGAGTATAAACGTGCCGGTACTTGTCCCTCGCACTTTAGCAAGAAAGACATCTAAGGGATTGGCCCGTGGTTTTCGTATCTTGTTGGGGCGAGCGTTCCCCCGTCCATGCGTCAGGATACAAGTTGCTTTCGCGCAGCAAGTCGCCGGCGGGTTCGAAGGTCGAATCACCGCGCATGATATGAATCGACGGCGATTCCAGTGCCGCGCGAACATTTCTTAAAAGGAGTAAAACTGATGTTCAAGAAGTTCGTGACGTTTCGTCGTCTGCTGCTGATTCCGCTTCTGCTCACGTGCATGGCGACGACATGCGACGATATGCCGCCCGACAACAACAATAATAATAACAACAATAACAACAATAATAACAACAACGGCAACAACAATAACAACAACAACGCCAACGATCCGGTTCATCGCCTCTTCGTGGTCAACAACAACCTTCGGATTACCAGCTACACTAATCCCGAAGCCGCCAACGGCGAAGTCGCACCGGTCACGGAACTGCCGTTGGGCGCGGCAACGAACATTTTTCAGGCGCGGGCCATCATGGTCACGATGGGCGACGTTCTGCTCATCGGCCGCCAGAACGGCGGCATCACGGCGCACGACGACGCGTTCGTGGCCACCGGCGACACGCTGGCCGACCGCATTGTCGACGGGAATGACACATTCCTGTCGAACCCGATCTCATTTGCCTATCACGAGGCGAGCGACACGCTCTACGTCGGCAACATTCAGACTCCGCAGGGCATCCTCGTTTTCAACAATGTGTCCAATGCGAATTTCAACGGCAACGTAATGCCCAGCCGCCGATTTAATCCGCCGGACCGCGCGCCAACGAACAACACCGAAATGACGATCGACGCCATGTGGCTCGATGGCAATGGACGACTCTTCATCGCCGACACATCCCATCTCAATACCAACAGCAGCCGCATTATCATTTATGACAACGCGGCCGCCGCGATGGACGAGACGGCGTTCAGTCGCGCCATCGGCGACGGAGTCAACAATGCATGGGGCGGCATTCAGGACATCGCCGTCGACGAAGACGACAACCTGTACATCGTGGACGGAAGTTCGAATATCTTTGTCATCAACAACGCCTCAACACGCGAAGGCGCCGTCGCGCCGGATGCAACGATCACGCTGCCCGGCGTGGCCGTCAGCCTGCAGGGCGTGACCGTTGATACCGATGGGCGCGGTTATATCGCCCAAACCAACAACCACCAGATTCACATCCTGGACAACGTCGCGGATCTGAACGGCAATGTGACGCCGGCCCGAACGATCAGCGGCACGGGCACGCGGCTGGGCAGCCCCCGTCAGCTCTGGCTGGTTGAGAATGCCGACACCGAATAACGGACGCGGAACGAAATACGGGTAAAAAGCCCGTGACCTGGTACGTCTGAGAAAGTGGAAGTTTACGCAACGGCACCGGGACTCTCGGTGTCGTTGCTGTTTTTACGGGCCGTATATCCTCCAACACCCGCGGGAAACTCCTGAAAACTCGATATCAACATAAGGCATTACAAGATCGATAATTAAGATCGGGCAGTACCAGGGTGACGATTTAACGGGCTTCGCCAATCGCCTATTTGAGGCCACCATAACCAATAAAATGCGGCTTTTTCCTAGCCTGCACCTTGAATCCGATTATGTGCCGCGTTACATTGGCGTTACGAGCTTGGGAGTCATGGCTTGTCGGGGAATGACTGGCCAAGCTGGAGTGAGGGGTTGGGGAAGGGTCCTATTCTGTCGGGGTTTCACCAAAATCGATCGTTTGCAACCGAGCGCTAGGTGACTAGCGGGTTTCATTTTTTGTTCCGGCTCTCTTGAGCCACAGAGAGAGGAGTTCCAAGGATGTGTAAGAAGCTGATCGGGATTTGTTGGGCGTTGTGCCTGTGTACCGGCTTCCTGCCGCAAGCGGAAGCGCAGTGTCCGGCGGCGGGAAGTTGTTTCGAGGTCCATGCAACACCAGGCTGCGACGACGCAGCATGTTGCGAAACAGTCTGTGCAGATGATCCCTTCTGCTGCACCACCGAATGGGATTCACTTTGTGTCACTGGCGCCAACTCATTGTGCGGTGGCGGCGGCGAACCGCCGGTCAACGACAATTGCGCGGATGCAATTGAGGTTACAGACGGATTAACGCCCTTCGACACTTTGACCGCAACAACCGATGGCCCGGCTCACGCGGCAGGTACCTGTGGACAGTTCGGCGATGGCAATGTTCATAACGATGTTTGGTACGAATATACCGCGACATGCACGGGAAACTTGATCCTCTCAACGTGCGAACAGCTTGGCGGAAGCGCTAACTTCGACACACGAATCGCGGCTTACTCATGCCCCTGCCCGGCGAGCGATGCCACCCTGCTGGGGTGCAACGACGACGATCCGGTTAACACCTGTGGAACTGGCGCAGGTGGATTCAAGAGTACGCTGCAAATTTCGGTCGTCGAGGGCCAGTGCCTGCTGATCCGCGTCGGCGGCTTTGGCATAGGCAGCCGCGGGACCGGCAATCTTCTCATCCAATGCGGCGAAGGCGGCGGCGGCAATCCGGCCTGTCCGGG
Organism: uncultured Planctomycetaceae bacterium; assembly: GCA_964599535.1. Taxonomy (GTDB): domain Bacteria; phylum Planctomycetota; class Phycisphaerae; order UBA1845; family UTPLA1; genus JADJRI01. The sequence goes on along the minus strand of CAZRFP010000069.1, from coordinate 16,403 downwards.
TGCCGGCAATTGCTTCGTTTCCAACGGCTCGCCCGGTTGCGAAGATGAAGAGTGCTGCAACGATGTTTGCGCGGTTGACGCATTCTGCTGTGCTTCGACTTGGGATGAAATCTGCGCCGGCCAGGCCGAAGGCATCTGCCTTGGCACGCCGACGGAAGCCTGCTGTCTGATCGGTGATTGCTTCGACATGCCTGCCGCGACCTGTTCGACGCTCGGCGGCGTTCCCCAGGGATTCGGCACGTCGTGTGCGGTCGAAGGCTGCGGCGGCAGCGGCGCTTGCCCCGGTGAAGGGAGCTGCTTTGAGGACAACGGCACCCCCGGCTGCGAAGACGAAGAGTGCTGCGAAACCGTTTGCGCCATCGATTCCTTCTGCTGCAATACCTTCTGGGATCAAATCTGTGCCGACGAAGCGGCAGAGCTGTGCGGCGAACCGCCGTGCCGATGCCCGGCCGATGTCAATCGCGACGGCAACCGCGACGGTCTGGACGTTCAGCCGTTTGTGGACTGCCTGCTGAATCCTGAAAACGGCCCCGGCCTGCCGCCTTCGTCAGGCTGCGGCTGTGCGGACGCGGATGTCGATGGCGATGTCGATCTGGATGACATCGAGCGCTTCGTGTCGTACCTGCTGGATTCGACCGGCGAATGTCCGATCTGCGGTCCGGGCAATGGCGACTGCTTCAGCCTCGGCGGAAACGGCAGCCCTGGCTGCGAAGATGAAGAGTGCTGTGCTTCGGTCTGTGCGGAAGATCCGTTCTGCTGCGAAGTCGTTTGGGACGGTGTCTGCGGCGCCGAAGCGAATGTGATCTGCAATGGCGCAGTGGCTGAGGCCTGCTGTCTGGGCCTTGACTTCTGCGTGCTGGTCAATCCGGCGGACTGCACGTCGCTGGGCGGCCAGCCCCAGGGCTTTGGCTTGCTGTGCGAAGATGTCGAATGCACCGGTCCCGCCGTCTGTGGCGAGGGCGCGGGCAACTGCTTCGCCGCGAACGGCACGCCGGGCTGCGATGATGAAGTGTGCTGTGCCACGGTTTGCGCGGTTGATCCATTCTGCTGTGAAACAGCTTGGGACGGCATTTGCGCAGGCGAGGCGGCTGAAATGTGCGACTTCGAGCCGTCCGACAATGACTCGTGCGAGAACGCGACGCCCATCTCAGGCTCGGGCACATTCAACTTCAACAACCTCGGCACGACATCCGTCGGTCCGGACCATGCGCTCTGCAATTTCTTTGGATTCTCGAATATCGAGAACGACGTCTGGTTCTGCTGGACGGCGGATTGCTCAGGCGATGTGACCGTCAGCACCTGCGGTCAGACGACGGTGGATACCAAGATCGCCGTGTATGACGGTTGCACCTGCCCCTTGGGCGACGAATCGATTCTGGCCTGCAATGACGATGCGTGTTCCACGTTCCAGTCGAGCGTTAACTTTAGCGCGACATTGGGCAATACCTACCTGATCCGCATCGGCACCTTCCCCGGCGCCTCCGGCGGCGCGGGAACGTTCACGATCACCTGCGGCGGACATCCGAACTGTCCGGGCGCAGGCGATTGCTACGTGGCCAATGGTTCGGTCGGCTGTAACAACGCCGATTGCTGCAACACGGTCTGCGCCATTGACCCCTGGTGCTGCAACGTCGAATGGGACGGCATCTGCGCCACGGAAGCGGACGAGTTCTGCCCCATCAGCAATCCGAGCTGCCCCGGCGAAGGAAGCTGCTTCGAAGCCCATGCGACGCCCGGCTGCGATAATGAGGATTGCTGCAACGCCGTTTGCGCGGCGTTTGACTTCTGCTGTGATCCGGAAGGAGACGGATGGACTCAGGATTGCGTTGATCTTACGGCGCTCTTCTGTATCCCCGAGTAACTTGCGTGCCCAAGTCGCAATAAGCGGCTTGAACACGTCCTTCGGTTAAAACCAACGCGACCCCGTCCCCAATCGGACGGGGTCGCGTTATTATGTCCACGCGGCTTGAGCGCGCTTCGAGGGACCATCATGGCGGATGCGATCGACATCGGAATCGTAATGGGCAGCGCCAGCGACTGGGAGACGATGCGCGCCGCGGCCGAAACGCTCGACGAATTCGGCATTCCGCATGAAGTGCGCGTTGTCTCGGCCCATCGCACGCCCGATCTACTGTTCGAGTATGCGGCATCGGCCGTGAGTCGCGGACTGAAGCTCATCATCGCCGGTGCCGGCGGATCGGCCCATTTGCCGGGCATGATCGCCGCCAAGACGCCGCTGCCGGTATTGGGAGTGCCGGTGCGGTCGGCGGCCCTGGCGGGCATGGACTCGCTGCTTTCGATCGTGCAGATGCCGCGCGGCGTGCCGGTCGGAACGCTGGCGATCGGACCGGCCGGCGCGGCCAATGCAGCGCTATTGGCCGTGGCGATGCTGGCGACGACGCGGCCTGAGCTTCGCGAAAAGCTGGAGGCCTATCGCGCTCGTCAGACGCAATCCGTTCTGGACCAATCCGATCCACGAGGCGGCGCATGAACGTCGGCATCCTCGGCGGCGGGCAGCTCGGTCGGATGCTGGCGCTGGCGGCGCACCGCCTGGGTCTGCGAACGCTGGTGCTTGATACCTCGGCGGAGTGTCCGGCGGTCGACGTGACCCAGGTGCTGGTCGGATCGTTCGAGCATCGCGGCGATCTGGAGCGCCTGGCCGCGGCATCAAGCGTCGTGACATACGAATTCGAAAATGTGCCGGTTGAGGCGGCACGCTATCTGTGCGAGCGCGTTCCGGTCTTCCCCCCGCCGCTTGCGCTGGAAACGGCGCAGGATCGCTTCCTCGAAAAGAGCCTTTTTGCGAAGTTGGAAATCCCCACGCCGGCGTTTGTGACGGTCGACACGTCCGACGATCTCCGGTTCGCTATTGAGCGCGTCGGTCTTCCGGCGGTCTTGAAAACGCGCCGCATGGGCTACGACGGGAAGGGCCAGCGCGTCATTCGCGAAGCAACCGAGTACGATGCCGCATGGATGGCACTAGGCGGCACGGCGTGCATCCTGGAGCAGTTCATCCCCTTCCGGCGAGAGCTTTCGATCGTCGCCGTCCGCGACGCCGATGGCGGTCATGCGTTCTATCCGCTCGTGGAAACGCGGCACGAAGGCGGCATTCTGGCGACGGCCCGCGCGCCGGCAGACCACATCTCGCCGGACATGCAACGCGCGGCCGAAGGCTGCGCGACGCGCCTGCTCGATCATCTCGACTACGTCGGCGTGCTGGCGCTCGAGATGTTTGAACACGAAGGCCGCCTGCTGGGCAACGAGTTCGCACCGCGCGTTCACAACTCAGGCCATTGGACGATCGACGGCGCGGAAACGTGCCAGTTTGAGAATCACCTGCGAGCCGTGCTGGGCCTGCCGCTCGGATCGACCGATACGATCGGCTGCAGCGCGATGGTGAATCTCATCGGCGCGACGCCGCCGATCGCGAATCTGCTGGAAATTCCGCATGCCCGCGTGCACCTGTACGGCAAGCGGCCGCGGCCGGGCCGAAAGCTGGGACATGTCACGGTGCGCGCCGAGGACGACGACACGCTGCAATCGCGGCTCGACGCGGTGCTGCGCGTGGTCAAGAACGTTCCATAGAACCGGACAACGGCGACACGCTCCGCACGATTGGCCTGGAATGCGATTGCCCCGGCTTCGCACTTGAGCCGTCGCACGGATTTCGCGCCTTGGCTGAATATCGAGTATCATCACGATCGTGAAAGGAGGACTGCCATGTCTCTGAAAATCACGTTCATCGGTCATTCCGGTTTCTACCTCGAAAGCGGCGAGCATCGCGTCGCGATCGACCCCTTCATCACGGGAAACCCCGTCGCGAAGATCAAGTCCGACGCCATACATCCGGGGCATATCGTCGTCACGCACGGCCACGAAGATCATGTCGGCGATACGCTCGCGCTGACGAAGTCGAACAAGGCCGTGGTTTATGCCTCGTGGGAAATCTGCGGCTGGCTCGGCGAACAGGGCGTGCCGGACAATCAGCGCCAGCCGGGCAACGCCGGCGGAAAAATCGCCGCGCCGTTTGGCTATGTGGCGTTCGTACAGGCGTTTCATTCGTCGTCCTACGGCGGGCGCTACATGGGTCAGCCGATGGGAGCAATCGTTCACATCGGCGGCGTGACCGTCTATCACTGCGGCGACACGGGCCTTTTTGGCGACATGGAACTGATCGGGAAGCTCTATAAGCCGGATATTGCAATGATCCCCGTGGGAGACCGCTTCACGATGGGGCCGCAGCTTGGCACGATCGCGGCCGAGCTGATCCGCCCGCGCGTGGCGATTCCGATCCACTACGGCACGTTCTCCGGTTATCTGACAGACGACATCTCGGCCTTTGCACCCAAGGGCGTCGAGGTCAAAGCGCTGAGGCCCGGTGAGAACTGGACCGTCGAATGACGCCCCGCCGGACCGCCGCGTCGTGAGTTTGTTTCGGATGGCCCGTTAAACTACAATGGCTTGACCCGGCTTGGTGGGGCGGGCGGCTTTTTGCGCGTGCCGCGCACCCGATTCGGTTCTGACAATAAACGGAGCAACATGATGACGTTTCGCATTCGCCGATTGACGGCGCGTGTCGCGGCTTGCCTGCTTGGCGGCGCGATGGGTTTCCTGCCGATTTCGCTGCTTGCCTCCGACGGGCGGCACTCGCGCGATGAGTCGCTCTTCGCGATCACCGAATACACCGATTACGTCACGCATCTGGCGAGTGACGAACTAGAAGGCCGCGGCACCGGGCAGCCGGGCATCGATCTTGCCGCTGAATACATCGCCGACGCCTTTGAGAGTTACGGCGTCAAGCCGGCCGGCGATAACGGGACCTACTTTCAGAACTTTACGCTCGCGCTGAAGCGACGCATCGCCGATGACACGAAGCTGGACTATGCCAAATCCGGCCGTCGCGCGCGCATTCCGATGGTCTTGCACGATGACTTTCGTCCGTTTCCGTTTTCGGCATCCAAGGCGTTTGAGGGCGGTGTCGTGTTCGTCGGATATGGCATCGTCGATGATGACCAGGACTACAACGAATACGAAGATGTCGATGTGACGGACAAAGTCGTCATGGTGATTCGGCGCGGTCCGGAGTTTGCGGAATTTGATCCCGCGGCCCATCAGACCTTCCGCGCGAAAGCATCCCGGGCCAACGCCCGCGGCGCGGCGGCGATGCTGATCGTCAATCGCCCCGGCGACGAAGACGGCCTGTATCCTTTCGATGAATCCACCGGCGGCTTCGGCTCGGCGTCATACGGCATTCCGATGCTGCACATCACCGAAAATACGGCCGACGCGCTGCTCAATGCCGCGGACATGCCGTCGCTTCAGGAACTGCAGAAAAAGATCGACGAGGACCAGGCGCCGGCGTCGGCCGAATTAAAGGGCGTATCGGTGCGCGGCGAAGTGAAGATCGAGCCGATCGATTCGCCGGTGCGCAACGTCGTCGGACTGATCCCCGGCACAGGTCCGCAGGCCGACGAGATCATCGTCCTCGGCGCGCATTACGACCATCTGGGCATTCGCAACAAGGGCGAGCCGCACTTCAACCCCGAAACCGACATCAGCAACGGCGCGGATGATAATGCCTCGGGTACAGCACTCGTCATGATGATGGCCCGCGTGTACACAAAAGGCGAAGCGCCGAACCGATCGATCCTGCTGATTCTCTTTACCGGCGAAGAACTGGGACTGCTCGGATCAGCGCACTTCACGAAGAATCCGACGGTCGATCTGTCGAAGTGCGTCGCCATGTTGAACTTCGACATGGTCGGCCGATTGAAAAACGATCGGCTCGAAGTCGGCGGAATGAGAACCGGCGGCTTTGAAGACATGGTCATGGCACTGGGCGATGAGTACGGACTCACCATCCGCGACGGCGGCGGCGGGCGCGGCCCGTCCGATCATACGCATTTCTACAATAACAAGATTCCCGTCCTCTTTTTCTTCACCGGCCTGCATCGGCAGTATCACAAGCCGGACGACGACACTCATCTCGTCAATTTCGAAGGCGCCATGCGCATCGCGCGCTTTGCCGCGGATGTCATCGACTACATCGACGCCAGGCCAGAGCGCCCGGCGTACAAGGAGGACACGCGCCGTGCAGCCATCACGCGCCAGGATGACGAAGGCGATTCCGCCGGACGCGGCCGACGCGACGGCGATGGCGCGCGCCGAGACCGGCAGCGATCACGCCGCCCGCAGGCCGACGCGCCGGAAACCGCGCCGACGCCGCGCGGCGTACGACTTGGCATCGTGCCGGACGAAGACGATGGCGACGGCGTGCCCGTCGCGGAAGTGGCCGACGGCTCGCCGGCCGCGCTCGCCGGCGTGAAGCCGGGCGATCGAATCGTGCGCATCGGCAAGATCGACATTAAGACACTTGATGATGCCGTAGAAGCGCTATCGAAATTGCAGATCGGCGACGAAACGTCGCTCGGCATCGTTCGTAAGGATAAGACGCTCGATCTGAAGGTACTCTTTGCGGCCCCTGCGCCCGCCCCTGCGCCCGCAGCCGGGCCAGCATCGGACGACGAGAACATGCTGGCCGTCATGGCCGGCCGCGTTGAGGCCGTCGTCAAGCGAATCCAGTCGGAAAAGAGCGACGCGAAAGTCACGTCGTTTACGCTCAAGACGAAAAAGGACTCGATCTCGGTTGAGGTCGATGTATCGGAGTTCAAGACCGCGATGGAGGTTGTCGAACCCTTCGTCAAGTCGCTGCCGGAGTTGATCAAATCCGACTCGGCCGGGCACAACGGCGCGACGGTCCACATCAAAGTGACATGGCCCGCCGGCTCCTTCGAGACTTCCGTTAACCTGCGGGTCAACAAGAGCGGCGACAAGATTTCAGCGCACGGCGGTGCAGATGCCCACGCCAAAGCCGGCGCTCATGGTCATGGCGGCGCGGCAGAATCAGAGGAAGTGCGCGAGACCATGCCGGCGGTTCGCCTTGGCATCATGCCGACCTACGGCGAAGGCGAGGGAGAAGGCTACGAAATCGAGGGCGTCATTGAAGGCGGACCGGCGGCGACGGCGGGCATGAAAGACGGCGACCGAATCTACAAGATCGGCGACAAGAAAATCACCAACGTCTATGAGTACATGGATGCCCTGCGAAGCTTCAAGCCCGGCGACGAGATTCCCATTGTCATCATTCGCGACGGCAAAAAGATCGATCTGAAAGTCAAGGCGTCAGGTGCAAAGACCGAAGCCCAATAGGAAGGAAACACGCATCGCTAATCTCCACCCGGCGGCGCCGTGCGCCATGCTTCCGCTTCGTTCGCCCGGCCAGTTTTCTCAAGCAGAATCGCCATCGCGGCCTCCGCTTCGCGCGCGTGCTGCGCCTCGGCGGGCGATTTGACGAGCATGGCGTGCCCGCGGCGCAAAAGCGGCTCGGCCTCGTCATGTCGCTCCAGTTTCACGCAACATTGCCCGAGCCGGCAGAGATACAGACCGATATAGGCATGATCCTCCGGCAGGTACGTCTGTGCCGCCTGCAGCGCCGCGCGATGCAGCGGCTCCGCTTCGGCATGTCGACCCAACCGGTCGCGCGTGGCCGCCAGATTGCTCGTGAGTGAGACAACCGTCGGATGGTTCTCGCCATGCGCTTCTCGACCGATCGCCATCGCCTCCGACAGCATCTCTTCCGCATCGTCCGTTCGCCCAAGGAGGTTGTAGAGCATCGCCAAATTGTTCGTCGTCACAAGCGTGCTCGGATGGGCGTCGCCCAGCACGCGGCGGCGCGAAGCCAACACTTCTTCCGACATCGACAGCGCTTCGTCGAGACGGTTCATCCGCGCATAAAGCTGAGACAGATTGGCCATCGAAATCAGCGTGCCGGGATCGTCATCGCCCACCAGCCGGCGCGACGCCGCAAGTTCGGCGCGCAAGAGCGGCTCGGCCTCGGTGAGCCGGCCGGTTTCGAGGTAGATCAACGCCAGATTGTTCAAGAGGTTCAACGTATCGACGTGGTCCTCGCCAAGCAGTCGCTTGTGATGCTCGATCGCGCCGCGCGTGAGGCGTTCGGCATCCTCCCATCTCCCCATGCGCGCGTAAAGCCAGCCCAGATTTGCCGAAGCCGTGTGCAGGCCGATATGATCGACTCCAAAATGGCGATCGCGACGATCGATCACGTCGCGATAGATCGCTTCAGCGTCGTCAAATCTCCCGGTGTTTTCGCACAAGCCGGCCAGATCGATGCGTGCCGTCAGCGTGGTATCGTGATCCTCGCCCAATGCAGACTCATATAGTTGCGCGGCCGCGCGAAGGTGCGCCTCGGCATCGGCCGTCTCGCCCTGGCGAAAATAGGTCATGCCGAGGGCGTAGTGTATCTCGGCGGCGATGTCCGGCTCCCCGGCGAATTGCTCGTCCACACTCTTCGATGCCGCGACCATGGCATCCAGGATCTTTGCGTCGCGCCCGAGTGCGCCGGGCGCGGCGGCTGTCAGCACTTCGGCACTGAAGAAATAGTTCACGGCGGCCGTGACGCGCGCCTGCCGCTCGGCCGCCTGCCGCGCGGAATGAGCGTCGGCCTCGGCGCGCTGAGCGGTCATCCGAAGCTCTCTCTCGATGGTCGATGCGCGGCGCTCGCGCTGATATAGAACGCCCAGTGCGACGGCGATCGTCACGGCAAGCAACACCGAGAGCGCGGAAAATGCGGCCGTGACGCGGTGACGGCGAATCACCTTGCGCAGCATGTACCAATGGCTGTCGCGGCGGGCCTCGATCGGCTCGCCCGCGAAATGCCGGCAAATCTCACGGGCGATCTCGCCGGCGTTTTGATAGCGCGCCTCCGGCTCTTTTCGAAGGCATTTCAGGATGATCTGATCGATGTCGGCGTCCAGCCCGGGCGCGACGATGCTTGGTCGCCGCGGCTCGGCGCGCAGGATGTTCTCGACCGCGTCACTGAAGCTGCCGGTCACGTCGTACGGAAATCGCCCCGTAACAAGCTGATAGAGCATGACGCCGAGGGCATACACGTCCGTCCGCAGATCAATAAGATCGGCGTTGTTTGACAGTTGCTCAGGCGCCGCCCAGGGCAGCGAGCCGACGAATTGTCCGCTGACGGTGCGCGCCGCGGTGTTCATCGGCGCGAGATCATCGTGCTCGTCGACCTTGGCCAGTCCGAAATCGAGGATGTGCGGTTCGCCGGCGGCATCGACGCGGATATTGCCGGGCTTAAGATCACGGTGAATGATGCCGCGCAGGTGTGCCGCGTTGATGGCGTCGCAGATTTTGGCGAATAGGGCGAGGCGCTCACGGATCGGCGCCGCGCCATATGAGACATGCTCATCGAGCGGTCGACCGTGGATGAAGTCCATCACATAATAGTGAAGCCCCGCCGCGACGCCGCTATCGTGAATCGTGACGATATTGGCGTGGCGCAGCCGCGCGAGAATGCGAACTTCGCGCTCGAAGCGTGCCCGCTCCCGTTCGCTCGCGAGGCATGCGTCGCGCAGCACCTTGATCGCCACGTCGCGTCCCGTCGCCGCTTGCACGGCCTTGATGATGACGCCCTGGCCACCCCGGCTGAAGACTTCGCCGATGTCATAGCCCGGCAGACAACGAGAAAGCTGTCGGCACAAGGCGGCGTCGGTCGTCGCCGGATTCGGAGCGGACGCGCCGCGCCGGCGAAGGTCTTCCATCTCGACGCGGGCCGAGTCGATCCAAGCGAGGTGTGCGTCGATCGATGTCGACGGATGTTCGGCATCGTTGTTCATGAATCCGAGCGGCTCGCAAAAACGCGTGGCCACACACCTAATGCGACGCCGCAGCCGCCGCATTCACGCATGAGTGCTGAAAAATTGAGCCGGCGAGCCAATCCGCTCGCGCAAGCGATCATGCGCCCGCGCGCGAAGCATGTGAACCGCGCCCGGCGACTTGCCCAGCGCCTCGGCCACTTCTCCGATCGAGCGGCCTTCAAGATCATACAGCCGCACAACGCGTGCATATCGCTCCGGCAGCGCTTCCATCGCCCGCTGCAGATGAAAGATCAACTCTTTCTTTTGGACCGCCCGGCTTGGCGTGGCCGATGTGCCCGCGCCGAGAAAGTCATACAGACCGACCATCGAGTCATCTCCGCCCGCGAGCGTGACGCGATGGCGCGGCGGCGGCTGTTTCTGTCGCTCTAGACCGCGAATCGCGTCGAGCAGATTGTTGCGGGCGATCTGGCGAAGCCACGCTTCAAAACCCTCGGCCCGCGAGGGATCGAACGACCCGATACGCAAAAAGGCCTCCAGGTACGTGACCTGCATGACATCGGACGGATCGATCATGCTGCGGTGAATGTCGGAAATCTGAAGCGTTCTTTCGACCGACGGGCCGTGCAGCTTGAGCAACTCGCTCAGTGCGTCGGCATCGCCAGCGACGGCCATGTGTACAAGCTCAGTGCGCGAATCGGCCATGCGACGAGGCTCCAGATGGATGCCCTCATTATATCGCCGCCGCGGATCGTGCGCAAGCCGCGCGACAGGACATGGCGCGGTTATGCAAAAAAGCCCGCGGAGATGACCCCGCGGGCTTTCGTGTCGATTCGCATTGTGTGGGCAATCGCCTCGCAGGCGATCGCGCGTCAGCGGCTGTAGTATTCGACGATCAGATTGTAATCCACGTCGAAGGGAATGCGGCTGTCCTCCAGCGCCGGCATGCGGGCGATTGTCGCCTCAAACTTCGCGTCGTCGCGCTGCAGCCAATCAAGCTGCAAGTGAAACTCGGCCGTCTCGCTGATGTCCTTCACGAACTTGGCGCTCTTGTCCTTGATGCTCACCTTTTGACCCGGCTGCAGGCGGTACGAAGGAATGTTCACCTTCTGGCCGTCGACGAGAAAGTGGCCGTGTGAGACCATCTGGCGGGCCTGCCAGATCGTGCGCGCCCAGCCGAGGCGGCGGATGACATTATCAAGCCGCGTCTCCAGTATTTCGTGCAGAACGACGGGCGTCGTTCGCTTCGACTTGGACGCCTCTTTCATGTAGCGGCGCATCTGCCCGTCGCGCACGTTGTAGTATCGCGCGAGGCGCTGCTTGGCGCGGAGCCGCTCGCCATAAAGGCTCTTGCGGCGATTGGCGCCGATGCCGTGCATGCCCGGCGGCGCCTCTCGGCGCAGCCGCATGTGCTTCGGCGTTTCGGCGATGGGCACGCCCAAGGCGCGCGACAACCGAACTTTCGGACCGTGATAGGTTCCCATGAATCGTTCTGCTCCTTCGCTTGTCTGTTCACGCCTGCGATGCCATCGGAGAGACAAGTCTCCGGCGTCGGCGCGGGGTCATCCCCCGCGAGTGGACGCAATTCGGCCGCCGCGTGCCGCGCCGCCGTGTCGTTTCACAGCCGGTTCGATATCGTCGGCGCGGACCGATCGAACCGGACAAACAACCCGGCCCGCCAACCCGGCGGGCCAAGCAGAGCCACGTAGTCTAACGCGGCGGCGAAAACCGGGCAAGATGGCGGGGAAACGCACAAATATCACTGCGTCACCGGCGTCTCGCCGGCGCGAGCGCGTAGCGTCCGGCCCACCGTGCCGGACGGCGAAGCCATGCGCGAATTGAGAACTGAGGCCATTCAATGGTCTCCATTCTCAAATCACATTAACCGCTCAGCCCTTGATAAACTCAGCCAGCGCCTCCTGCCAGGGCCGCGGGCGGAGGCCGGTGTCTGCGATGAAGCGGCTCATGTCGAGCACGGAGTATCTCGGTCGACGAGCCGGGCGGGCCAGTTCTTCGCTGGAGACGGCCTCGATATTCGCGATGATGCCGGCGTGTCGCAGCACTTCGCCGGCCAGAGCGTGCCACGTGCAGCATCCGGCGTTATTGAAGTGGTAGGTGCCGCTCGCGCGATGCTGCGCCAGCTCGAACAGGCCCATCGCCAGATCGGCCGCGAATGTCGGCGAACCGGTCTGATCGTTCACGACGCGCAGCGGCAGCCCGGCTTGCGCCCGCTGCAGGATCGTCTTCGGAAAGCACGCGCCCGCGCGTCCGAACAGCCATGCCGTTCGCACGATCACGGCCTGCGGATGCGCCGCACGGACGAGTTGCTCGCCCAGCAATTTCGATCGGCCATAGGCCGACAGCTTCGTGGGATCTCCCGGCGGCGCGTTTTCGGCGATGGGTGCGTCCGCGCTGCCGTTAAAGACATAGTCGGTTGAGATGTGAATCAAGTCGGCGCCGACATCGGCGGCGGCCCGCGCGACGTTGCCCGCGCCTTCGCTGTTGACGCGGCGGGCGAGGTTTTCATCGGCCTCGCATTCATCGACGCGTGTGTAGGCAGCGCAGTTGATGATGAGATCAGGGCGGAAGCCGTTCACACTGGATGCCAGATGGTCGGCATCGGTGATGTCCAGCTCGTGCCGGCCGAGACCGACGATCTCCGCGCCGGTGTTGAGACGAAACGACTCGACGACCGCCGAGCCGAGCAGTCCGGTCGCCCCCGTGATGAGCACGCGATTGCATTTCATGGCATTCCGCCGTGGTCAAGGTTCAGCCGACATTCTATCCGCACCAGGTGGGGCGTGTCGCGAAAAATCCGCTCCCTGCCTTGCGCCGGCCGGGACTATGCCGGGCGCATCGCCGGGGGCCAGATCGTCCGCAGGGCGGCCAGGATGGTCCGCGTGGCCGACGACTTGTTCAGCGTGTAGAAATGAATGCCCGGCGCTCCGCGCTGCAGCAGATCGAAGCACTGAGCCGTCGCGTACGCCACGCCCTGCGACAGAACGGCGTCGGCGTTGTCCTTGAAGCGTTCCATCTCCTTGATGAGCGTCTGCGGCAGGCTCGCGCCGCACATGTCCGTAAAGCGGCGAATCTGCTCCAGATTGGTGATCGGCATGATGCCGGGGATGATCGGCACGCCGATGCCCGCCTTGCGCGCCCGGGCAACGAAGTTGAAATAGGCGTCGTTATCAAAAAAGAGCTGCGTCACGAGAAAATCAGCGCCTGCGTCGACCTTGGCGACGAGATGCCGCAGATCGCGGTCCAGATCGCGCCGACCGTCAGAACGGACGCATTCGACGTGACCTTCCGGATAGCAGGCCGCGCCCACGCCGAAAGGGAAGCCGGCGCGGATGAAGCGAATCAGCTCCTCGGCATAGGCGAAACCATCGGCCGGCGGAACGAATTTCGACTCGCCCTTGGGCGGATCACCACGCAGCGCGAGCACATTTTCGATGCCGCCGTCGCGCAATCGCCCGAGCACGGCGTTCAACTCGTCGCGCGACGAGCCGACACATGTGAGATGAGCCATGACATCGATGCCATAGTGCCGCTGAATCTCGGTGACAAGTTCGATCGTGCGATCGCGCGTGCTGCCGCCGGCGCCATAAGTCACTGAGACGAACGTCGGGTTCAGATCGCGCAGAGCGCGGACCGTCTCACGCAGGTTCTCAACGCCCGCGTCCGTTTTCGGCGGGAAGAACTCGAACGAAAAGCAGGGCCGGCCCATTGAGAGCCGTTCGCGAATCTTCATGCGGGATACCGATGGTTCATATGAATGTTCTCGCGCCGCCGTCGCATCGCGCGGCTCGCAAGCTTAGCGAGGATACGCCGTGAGATCGCGGTGATCAATCAGCGCGATTCGGCCTTTGGACGCGGCTTATTCGGCTTGGACTTGTCCTTGTCGCCTTCACCTTCGACTTCCTTTTCCTTCAGCTTCTTGCCCAGTGGCGAATCCGACGGCACTTCCTCATCGAGCAGCCGTTCAATCGCGGCAATGACATCTTTGTCGTCCGGCTTGATGCGCGGATGAAACCGTTCGACAACTTCGCCCTTGCGGTTGACGAGGAACTTGGCGAAGTTCCATTCGATCTCGCCGCCCTTCTTGTGCCCGGCCTTGGCATCAGTCAGATACTTGTACAGATCGCAGATGTCGTCGCCCTTAACCGACACCTTGGCGTACATGGGAAACGTCACGGCAAACTTCGACGTACAGAACTGCTTGATTTTGTCATTGGCATCCGGCTCCTGCGCGCCGAAGTTGTTCGCCGGAAACGCGAGAATCACAAAGCCGCGCTCTTCGTATCGTTTGAAAACGGCCTGCAACTGTTCATACTGCGGCGTCAGACCGCAATACGACGCGACGTTGATCATCAGAACGACGTGGCCGTGATGTTGTTTGAGGTCCTGATCCTTGCCGTCGATGTCTTTCATTTTGAAATCGAGCGCGGGCATTTTTTTCACCGCCTCCTTCTTCTTGCTTGGGTCTTTTTCTGCCTGTTTTTCGGGGGGCTTCTTTTCGGGTTTCGGCTCGTCCGCAGCCGAGGACATCGCGCAGGAAAAGAGCAGGGCCAATGACGTCGCCGTCAGAATGCCCGTACCAGCCTTGATTTCATATCGACGCATGCGTTCACCTCCGATCAAGTTTGCGGATTCCAGGCATGGCGCGCCGCCAAACGTGGCGATGCGCCGCGACCGGATGGTTCCGGCATTATAGCCTATGTGTTCGACAATCCGAGCGTAAAGAGCTGGCGAAAACACGGCGAGAAGGAGTGTTACACGCCGAGCAACTGGATTCGAACTTGGGCGACTCAAACGCGCGGAGCGCCACCGCTGTCTGACGGGCGCGGCGCTGATGGGGCGGCGCTTATTGGGGCAGCATGGACTGGCACGGACGGTCGGCTCGTATCGAATCGACGCAGCCTTTGACATGCTGAGCGGCCGTCTCATAGGCTTAGCGACATGTCCGCCATCGCCGTCATTCCGGCCCGCTATGCCTCCACGCGCTTTCCGGGAAAGCCGCTCGCCCGCGAGACCGGCAAGTTCCTCATTCAGCATGTCGTCGAGCAGGTTGAACTGGCCCGGTCCATCGACCGCGTCATCGTCGCGACCGACGATCGGCGCATCTTGGAGGCCGTCGCTTCGTTCGGCGGCCATGCGGTCATGACGCGAGAGGATCACGTCAGCGGAACCGATCGCATCGCCGAAGTCGCTGAAAAGTACGACGCCGACATCTTTGTAAACGTGCAGGGCGACGAGCCTGAAATCGAGCCGTCGCACATAGACCAGCTCGTATCGGTCATGACGGCCGACGCGGACCTGCCGATCGGCACGCTGGCTTGCCCGTTCCCGGCGGACGCCGATCCGCGCGATCCCAACGCGGTGAAAGTCGTCGTCGATCGACGCGGCCGAGCGCTGTATTTCTCGCGCTCACTGATACCCTATCCGCGCGACGAGCACGGCGTGCCGGGCGACGCGCGGTCATGGCTGTTGCACATCGGCATTTACGCCTATCGTCGCGAATTCCTGCGGCGCCTGGCGTCGTTGCCTACCGGCGCGCTGGAGCGCATCGAAAAGCTGGAACAATTGCGCGTGTTGGAGGCCGGCCACTCCATCGCGGTCGGCATCGTTGAGCGGGCGGCCGTCGGCATCGACACACCGGAAGATTACGCGGCATTCATCGCTCGCGTGAAGGCACGAAGCTAAAAGCCGGGATCAGGCCGTATTCGCCGATTGCGCCGCAGCAGTTCGCCGAGTGTTCTCGGATAATCGCTTTCGAGGAACGACGATGGCCGGCTCGCACTCGGCTTGGTTACGGCCACGGCCGGCAACGGCGTCGCTGGTGGCGACGCTTGAACGGGGCCGGTCGCCTTGTTCGCCGCTCCGCCGTCCGCAAGCTCCGCTTGCAGGCGAATCTCAAACCATTGCCGATCGGCCACGGCGCGCAGGCATGCCGCCAGCGCGACGAGCACGAACATCAGCTCGATGTATTCCTCGTTGTGAAAAAAGCCATGCACGCAGAAAGCGACCATGCCGAGCAAAAGCCCGCGCGCACAGTAATAGACCCACTTCATTTCTCCGGGCAGGCCGCGCACTCGGCGCATCAATCGAAACAGGCCCAGCATCGTGCCGAAGACGATCGACATCCACAGCGCCGATCCGATCACGCCGAGTTCGCTGAGGTTTTGCAGGAAGATGTTGTGAGCGGCTTTCTGTCCGCCGCCCAGCGCCAGCTTCGCCGTCTCAAAGTTGTTGAACCCCACGCCGATCAACGGGTTTTGCAGGAAGAGCTGCCAGGCAAACTGCCAGGTGAAGAAGCGTGATCGGGCCGACCGATCGTCGGCATAATCAAAGATCGACTGCAAACGATCCAGAATCTCCGGGCCGGACATCATCGCTGTCACCGCCGCAACGAGCGACACGGCCAGCAGCGCCCTCATGCGATAGCGGCTCGTCCACGCCATGCACAACAGCACGACGCCGAACGCGACGAAGCCGGCGCGTGAACGCGATCCGATGATTCCGAGGCAGATCAGCGCCGAACAGGCGAGCAGCAATCCGCGCCACTTGGCATGCTTCACCGTCAAGCCGCAGGATCTGCTCGCCGGACCCAAGGCCGAGGGCCTCGTCGGCGACGTCAAGCTCTGGAACGCGCGCGCCGCGTTCCTGATCGAGACGATCCGCGCGATCGGCGGCTTTCGCGAAAAGGGCGGCAAC
>CAZRFP010000068.1:0-22244 GCA_964599535.1 uncultured Planctomycetaceae bacterium | reverse complement strand
CCCGACGCATCGACGCGGATGTTGCCCGGCTTCAGATCGCGATGAATCACGCCGCGCAGGTGTGCCGCATGTACGGCATCACAGACCTTGGCGAACAGCTCGATCGACCGCATCAGCTCGTCGCGCGTCCGTCGCTCGGGCGGCGTGATCGTCTCGTCCAGCGTGACGCCGTCGATGTAGTTCATCACGAAGAAATGAAACCCCGCGACGACGCCGGCGTCGTGTACCGTTACGATGTTCGGATGATCCAACCGCCCGAGCGTCTCGATCTCGCGGTCGAACCGCACCCGATCCGCCAGCGTCGCAAACGGACCTTGCTTCATGATCTTGATCGCAACGTCACGAAGAGTGGACTGCCGTACGGCCTGATAGACCACGCCCTGTCCGCCGCGATGAATCTCGCGAACAATGTCATATCCGGGAATGACGATGTCGCGAAACGATGGAACGCGCGCGGCCGTCGGCAGCGCGCCGTCGACGGCGAACGCGGACAGGAATTGGTTGTCTTCGTGAATTCGCTGAAGCGCGGACCGGCACGTGTCACACACCGCCAGATGCGCCTCCAGCGACGCCGAAGCGCGGTGGCCGATCGCGATGCCTTCGAGAACATCCGTGGACGGACATGACACGATCGCTTCGGCCATGAATTATCCGCCCACGTATCCGGCTTCGTACCGCTTGACTAATTCGCGAAGCCGCTCAACCACCCGATTCTTGGCGTTGTAGATTTCCTGTGCCGTCAGTTCCAGCGCCGCTGACACGGCCTCGATCGGCTCCCGGCGCAGCACGACACGTTCGAATGCCTCGATCGTCCGCTCGTTGAAGCGCGTGGTCTGTCGCAGCTCGCGAACGGCCTGCTCGAAGATCGCGCGGCGCTCCTCGGCCTCCCAGACCGCGTCGACATCCGCGTCATCCGGCAGCGTCACAATCGCCGACTCGCCTCGAAGTTCGCGCCGGCGTCCCTCCGCACGGCGCAGATCGGCCAATCGACATCGCGCGATGCCGATCAGCCACGACCGCAATCGGCCCTGAGCGCGGTCATATTTCTTCTGGCGATAGTCGGCGACAAAGCAGGCCAGCGTCTCCTGCGCGACATCAGCGGCATCGCTGTCGTCGAGACCCATTCGGCGCAGAAAGCCAATCAAAATGGGGCGGTATCGCCGGTCAAACTCATCCCATACGGCACGTTTGCCGGGGTCGTGCAGACCTTCAAGAAGTTCGGTTGTAGTAATCGTGCCGCCGGGCTGCATGGCTCCCCTCGCTGCCGTAACATCATTATATCACGTCGGTTACATGCTCAATAGGCCGTGATGGGTTGGCAAAGAGACGCCGGTTCTGAGAATCCTTGGAATTATAGGCCCCCAACCTGGAGATTCGGTCTTCTCGAACGGTTGCATGACAGGGAGCGCGCGTTTGCGCGCTTTGAATAGCCCGAAACAGGACTGACTTCGATCACCCATCCGCTGCGTCAAGGTGCACAGCGCGGGGGTCTTGAGGGAGGAATACATGTCTGCGGCATCCGTTCGGAGACTTTCGATTTGCATGGCAGTTGTTTGCTCAGCGTTGAATGTTTCGGTCATCATGGCCGGCGATCAATGCTCAAACCCCACGCCGATCAGTGGCACGGGCGTCTTTCCGTTTAACCTGGTCGGCACGACGACCAGCGGCGAAGGCCAGGATCACTGCGTAATCAACGCGCCCATCGCCTTCGATAACGACGTCTGGTACTGCTGGACGGCTACATGCACCGGGCTGATTGACATCTCGACCTGCGGGCAGACAACGGTCGACACGAAGATTTCGTTCTACGTCAACGGCTGCGCCTGTCCGACGCCGCCGCCGAGCCAGCCCCCGCTGTGCTGCGCCGATGACGGCTGCGGGCTTCAAGAGAGCCTGACGTGTGAGGTCGTCTGCGGGCAGCAATATCTCATCCGCCTCGGTACCAAGCCCGGCGCGCCGCCGGGCAGCGGCACCTTCACGATCAACTGCATCGGCAGCCTCTGCGAAGGCTGCGATGACTGCTGCGGCAAACGCCCGAATTTCATCACCAATGCCGGCTTCGGCGGAAGTGTCGCCGTCGTGACACAAGAGAGCGGCGTCAACACGCGCGTCGTCGATTACATTGACATCAGCGCGCCCCAGCCCGCCGTCGGCTCGAATGTCAACTGGAACGCGCCCTTTTACTCGCCGACAGCAGCGCAGGACTGGTCCAATGCCAACCTTGGAACCGTCTTCGGCGTCACGCTCGATGATCTCGGTCATACCTACCTGACACACACCTCGGTCTACAGTGCGTGGTTCGCTTCCGGAGACACGATCGGAACCATCCCCGGCGGCGCGCCCGGCGCGATTTACAAGATCAACACCAACACCGGCGTCCCGTCCGTCTTCGCCGTATTGCCCAATGCCGCAATCAACAATTGCACCGGTTCCGAATGCTGGCCGGGACTCGGAAACATCTGCTATTCCTGTACACACGCCAGCTTCTATGTCTCCAACTTTGAGGACGGCCGCATTTACCGGCTCGACGCGAGCGGGACCGTCCTTCAAACGTGGAAGCACGCCACCGGCGTCATCATGAACGGCGGCGGGCTGGACCCCTTCGATACCAATGGCTTCTCGCCGATCACGCCGCACCCGACCACGCAGCGCGGACAGCGCGTCTGGGCCGTCCGCGTCAGTCAGGGGCGGCTTTACTACAGCGTCTGGCGCGAAGACGCTTTCCGCCCTGACACCGTCCTCGGCAACGAAATCTGGTCCGTCGGATTGTTCCCCTCCGGCGGATTCATCGCCGGCAGCGAGCAGCTTGAACTGGTCGTTCCATCGCTGCTGAACTACGACTTTTCAAACCCCGTCTCCGACATCAGCTTCAAGCCGCTGACCTGCTGCATGTTGCTGGCCGAGCGTTCCATGTACGACGACACGACCTCATGGGCACACGACAGTCGTCTGCTCGAATACTGCAAGGTCGGTGGCATCTGGACGCCTTCAGGCAACAACTTCGATATCGGTTCGACCTTGGTGAACTCGTCGGCCGGCGGCTGTGACTACGACTTCGACACCGGCGCGGGCATTAACGTCAACGTCTGGGCCACGGGTGACGCCATCAAGCTGTGGGATCCGCCGGTCAACACCGACCCCGCGATCTACGGCATCGGCGGCATGACATTCAGCGGCACGAATCCGTATGCCAACGGTCTGATGATCGACTCGAATCAGGATACCATCAACGGCAACAAGTTCATGCAAGGCTCGATGAAGATCGCGTGCCCCGATCCGAATCCCCCGATCTGCGAGCCGCTGGCCGATGGCACCGCCTGCAAGCCCGTGCATTGCGACAGTCCCGTGCTCGAGGAGTGCCAGCCGCGTTGCATCCTGATCGGCCACGACGGCGTGACGCGCATCAGCGTTTGCGACTGCAACCCCGTTGACCAGTGCTTCGCCGCCGTTTCGCCCGCGGGCATCCCTGAGTGCATCGGATTCTGCCCGCAGGGGCAGGTCTGCATTCAGCGCGTCAATGCCACCGCGGACGGCACCGAATACTGCTGCGAATGCGTCAACGATCCGCCGGAGTGCGTGCCCGCGTCCGACGGCCAGAGCTGCGTGCCATTCGTCTGCGACAACCCGGCCGTCGACGCCTGCAAGCCGCGCTGCGCGCGCATCGGCGCGGACGGCGTGCTGTCGATCATCGACTGCAACTGCCGCGGCGTGGATGCATGCCATGTCGTCCTGGACGCCGTCGGCCCGCATTGCACCGGCATCTGCCCGCCCGGCACCGTCTGCGTCGAAAATCGGATTCAAAATTCGGACGGTTCGATCGACATTTGCTGTGACTGCGTTGAGCAAGTCTGCGATTGCCCCGGCGATCTCAACGGTGACGGCATCATCAATGGCGCCGACATTCAGGGTTTCGTCCAGTGCTATATGAGCACGCCTCAGCCCGGCGACAACTGCGCCTGCGCTGATATCGACGGCAACGGCATTGTCGATCTCAACGACATGACGCTCTTCGTAAACCTCATGCTGACCAAGGCGCAGTGCAACAACACGCCGTGCTGCCCGGCCGAGAATCTCTCGCTTGACCTGGCCACGGGCGTCGACTCAGGCGGCAATCTGATCCCCGTCGGCAGCGATGATGATAACTGGATCGTGACTCTCGACGCCAGCGGCGGAATCGTGCCGCGCCCGGCGTCCGTCATCGCGCCGCATCCCTTCTGGCAGACCATTCCCGGCACGCAGTGGATCTCCGCTGATTACAACGGGCCGAACGGCGACTACGAATACGACTTCTGCTTCTGCCTCGACGATCGTTTCCAGAACCCCGTCCTGACGCTGCAGATTCGCGCCGATGACGACTCTCAGGTCTACCTCAATGGCAACTTCATCGGCAATGGCGGCGGCTTCAACGCCGCGCAGCCCGCCATGCTCTCGACCAACAACGCGGCCTTCTTCGTCGCCGGACAGAACTGCGTGAAAGTCGTCGTGCAGAACATCGGCGGCGCGCCAACCGGCATCAACCTCGCCGGCACCGTCACGGCCGTAAATGGCAAATGCTGCTGCCCGCCGCGAAACCTGGGCAAGAGCATCGACACCGGCGTCGATGACAACACCAGCGCCGTCATCCCCATCGGCATGGACGACGACACCTGGACCGTCACCTGCGAACCCGCACCCGGCGGCACGCTGCCGCGACCGGCCACCGTCATCAGCCCCCATCCGGCATGGCTGACGATTCCCGGCACGCAGTGGATCAGCGCGGCGCAATACGGTCCAAACGGCTGGTATTGCTACGAATACTGCTTCTGCCTCGATCCGCGATTCAAGAACCCCGTGCTGAATCTCCAGTTGCGGGCCGACGACTATGCCGAAGTCTACCTCAACGGCACGCTGGTCGGCGCGACGCCGAATGGCTGGGCCTTTAATACGCCGCAACCCACGAGCGTCTTTGTCACCAATCCGTCGCTCTTCCAATCCTGCGAAAACTGCATCGAAGTTCGCGTGCTCAACGGCGGCGGAGTGGTGACCGGGTTTAATCTTACGGGGACGATCTCAGCGGAAGACGGCCTCTGCTGCGATGTGGTGTCCATCTCGTGCTGCCAGCCGGATGGCACTTGCATCAACCTGGCGCCCGGACTGGAAAACTGCCCAATGGGCGGCACGCCCATCGACGGTCCCTGCAAGGAGCCGCGCGGCTGCTGCATGCCGGACGGATTCTGCCTCGAGCTTGAACCGCACTGTTGCGAGGAACTTGGCGGGCACGTCCTGCCCGTCGGCGTCCACTGCGCCGGCCAGATGCAGGCCTGCTGCATCGCCCCATCCGCCGGATTGCCAGGCACGTGCATCGACGCCGATCCGGCCTGCTGCACGAGCATCTATGGGGGCACGCCGATGGGCACAGGACAGATGTGCCAGGGTGATGGCAACGGCAACGGCGTCGACGACGCCTGCGAGGAGACGCCCGACTGCCACGTCAATCCGGCCACCGGCTTCTGCGCGCCCACGATCTGCCCCGTGCCCGGCGAGGAGTGTCTGCCGAAATGCGCGCTCGTCGAGTCGGCAACAGGCCAGATGATTCAGGTCTTCGAATGCGACTGCCAGAGCGTCTGGGAGTGCCATATGACGTTCCTACCCCCCGCGAACACGCCATCGTGCATCGGCGACTGCCCCATCGGCACGGTGTGCCAGACCACGGTCACTGATCTGGGCAACGGCACGCAGAAGGTCTGTTGCGAGTGTGTCCCTGAGCAGCCGCAATGCCTGCCCGATCCGCTCACCATCGGCTGCACGCCGACGGCCTGTCCGGTGTCGGATGAGGTTTGCCGGCCCGTTTGTGTACGGACGAGCGGTGGCGTGGTGACCGAGGTGCTCGATTGCGTCTGCAAACCGGGCAACGAATGCCACGTTGAATGGGATCCCGGATTCGTGAATCCGCACTGCGTCGGTGACTGCCCGCCCGGCATGGAATGCACAACGATCATCAACCCCAGCCCGGACGGCACATCAGAGGAGCTTTGCTGCATCTGCCAACCCCAGGCGGCGACCTACTGTCCGACGAGCAGTGACATCGGCGGCCAGCTCTGTCAGGCACTTCAGTCGCAGCAGTGCCCGGCGCCGGTCCCGACGACCACCGAGTGCCGACCGCAGGTGGTCATCACGAACGGCCCTGGCCAGGGCGTCACGGTCGTGCAGTGCAGTTGCATGGACAACGATTCATGCGGGGCGATCGACATTCAGGAGATCACGCCGGGGAACTACTTCCTGACGTGTGTGGGTGCCTGTCAGCCCGCGTCAGGGTGGACCTGTTATGTGCATGTGGATGGATTCCCGGCGGGAGTGGTGGGCATCACCTCGTCAAACCTGCCCGCGGGCTCGATTGTGACGTGCCGCTGCGCCCCATAGCCGGGCCGAGCCGCGCGGGAGGATATGTTCAGGCCGCCGGCTTGGGCCTGCCGAGCACCGCAGCAGTCTCGTTGCCCCATTTACGGTCCACGTGCTGAGTCAATCACGAAGTCGGATTTCGTGCCCGCTTGCAGGGATGCTCGGCAATCGCGGATCTACAGCCTGATCGCTACGAACTGATCTCCGCCAGCTTGATGACCGTATTCCAGTTTCGAGCGGTTCCGCGGACGCGCAACTCGCGTTCAATCATGGTGTTGTTCAGCTTGGAACGACCGATCCCGTTGGGGAAGCTGATGTACAACTGCGTGCCGATCCAGCGAATATCTTCACCCCCGATTATTTTGGACTGAATAGTCTTGAATCTGCTCTGGTCTGGCGGTGTTTTCATGCACATCACGAGAAGATGGCTCGGATCGGCCTTGGCTTCGCGTGGGAAGGGGTTCGCATCGATGATCTTCCGCCATTCTGCAGACGTTCGAACGATATAATCGACGGTGACGCCAAGCTCCTTCTGAGACTCCGCTTCGAGCTTGGCCTCCAGGGCCGACCCCTTCATGGCGGCGGCTTCGAACACCAGATTCCCGCTCTGCAGGAGGGTCCGAGCGTTCGAAAACCCCATGCCTTCCGCCATGCCGCGTAGGTCCGCCATCGCCACCTTGTTGTGCCCGCTGACGTTGATCCCGCGCAGGAGCGCGATAAAAGTAGCCATGTTCCTTGGATATTCCCGATTCCCGAAAACGTCAAGACGTCTGAGATGGCGAATAAAATGGACCGATTGATCCAAAATATAGGTTCTTGGCTACCAGCAGGGCTTAGATCGAAGGTTGATCCTCATTCTCTCTTGCTGGCCTGCTATGGCATCTTGCGTCCCGGGTTGCGCTCAAAAGCCTGACGGACCGCGCATGATTCCCCAGGACAATGCGGATGTTGTATTGCTGAATCCTATTAGATGTCTTATAATCCTAACAAGCGCTTGTTGACAGGTTGGCCTTGGTCAACCCGTAGGAAGTGTGCGCCGACTGGGAGTTAAGTCATGGCCGTTGCGGAGCGAACCACCCGCGAACAGATTCACAAGACAGCATGTCGACTGTTCCGCGAACGCGGTTTCCACGCCACCAGCGTGCGCGACATCGCCGAGGCCGTCGGCCTGCAGGGCGGCAGCCTCTATGCGCACATCGAAAGCAAGGAAGACCTGCTCTGGGACATTGTTAACGCCGCTGCCGATCGCTTTTTCGCTTCGCTCACGCCGATCGTCGATTCGAAGCTCGACACCATGCGGAAGCTCCGGCAGGCCATCGTCGCCCATGTCGAAGTGGTGGCCGGCGATCTGGAGGCGGCCGCGGTCTATACCGTCGAATGGCGTCATCTCTCGTCGGAGCGGATGAGCGCGATCACGGCGCGGCGCGATGACTACGAGCGACTTTTTCGCTCGCTGGTCTCGCAGGCCATCCAGGATCGCTATCTGACACCGACCGATGCCGCCGGCGCGTCACTGTTCATCCTCTCGTCGCTCAACTACATGTTCACCTGGTACAAGCCTGACGGGCGCATGTCGCCGGAAGAGGTCGGCCGAATGCTCGCCGACTACATCTTCGACGGTCTGCGGCGCCGCACGGTCTAGCCCATGCTTGGAGGTCATCATGGTCGCTTTCAATCCGCAAGAACACGCTAACGACAAGCCGGGCGATCCGGGCTACGAAGCGCGGCTGGCCGCATTCGAAGCGCGCATCGCGCGCGGCGACAAGGTCGAGCCGGGCGACTGGATGCCTCACGACTATCGCCAGCAGCTCATCCGCCTGATCCACGTCCATGCCAACAGCGAAATCTGCGGTGCGCTGCCCGAGGGCACGTGGATACCCCACGCCCCCAGCTTGCGGCGAAAGCTCGCTCTCGTCGCCAAGGTGCAGGACGAAGTCGGTCACGGGCAGCTTCTCTATCGCGCCGCCGAAACGCTCGGCAAGCCGCGCGAAGAGATGATCGACGAGCTTATCAGCGGCAAGGCGAAATACTCGAATGTCTTCCATTATCCCGCCGAGACCTGGGCTGATGTCTGCGTCATCGCCTGGCTGATCGACGCCGCCGCCATCGTCAATCAGCGCATGATGGCCGAAGGCTCGTATGGTCCATATGGCCGCGCGTTGAAGCGCATCTGCTACGAAGAGGCGTTTCATCTGACGCACGGCTACGACATGTGCATCTCGCTGGCGACGGGCACGAAGCTGCAGCGCGACATGCTGCAGGACGCGGTCAACCGCTGGTGGAAGCCGATCATGATGTTCCACGGCCCCTCCGACAAGGAGTCGAAGCACACCGAGCAGCTCATGCGCTGGGGGATCAAGCTGAAGACCAACGACGAACAGCGACAGGAATTTCTTCGCAAATACGTGCCGAAGATGCTGAATCTCGGCATTCGCATTCCGTCCGAGTGGAACCTGCGGTTCGATGAAGCGACAAAGTCGTGGCACTACAATGAGCCGGATTGGTCCGAGTTCATCAACGTGGTGCGCGGCAACGGACCGGTCAGCGCGGCGCGCCTCGAGACGCGGAGGCTCTCGCACGAACAAGGCCGCTGGGTGCGCGAGGCATTGGCAGCGGCGGCGGCGGGCCGGCCTGTACCGATGCCCGCCGGATGTAACTGACAACGATAGTGTGCTGCCGAGCGTGCAACGGTTAGGCGTTGTTCGCGAAGGAGCTTGTATGGCCAGTAACCGAATCGTGCATTTCGAGATCCCTGCCGATCAGCCGGAGGCCCTGACGCAGTTTTACGGCGACCTCTTTGGTTGGAAGTTCCAAAAGACGCAAATCCCCGGACCGGAATACTGGCTTTGCGACACCGGATCAGACGGGCCCGGCATCAACGGCGCGATTATGGCGCGTCAGCATCCACAGCAACCGTGGATGAACTATGTCAATGTGCCCAGCATCGATGTGGCAATTGAAAACGCGACGAAGCTCGGCGCGCAAGTGGCACTGCCGAAGTCAGAGGTTCCCGGGGTCGGGGCCTACGCGGCCATCATCGATCCGCAGGGAAATCTCTGCGGGCTATGGGAACAGGGAGCACCATAACGTCTCGCAGGCACCTGCCGAGGCGGACGAAGGGCTTGACCATGACGGACACACAATGGGGCGTTTACGAAGTCTTTCACCAGTCAGCGCGCGGCGAGCCGCATGTGCATGTCGGATCGGTTCACGCATCGGACGCAGAGACCGCCGTCCTCATGGCCAAGGAGCAGTTCGCCCGGCGGCAGGCCTGCGTCAATATCTGGGTGGTGCCGGCCGATGCCATCATCGCGACACCGTATGAAGACGCCGACATCTTCGAGCACGGCACCGACAAGAGCTATCGCGAGGCCTTCGGCTACGAGACGACCAAGCGAGCGAAGGCCGTGGGAGACAATGCGGAACTGTGAACCCGATTCGCGACAACGACATGAACCGCCAAGCGCGAAGCCGCACGACCGCGCGCCTGCAATTCGGCCCCAATAGAATCCGGACCACTGATCGAGAATCCAGCTTATGAGCACAGCTATCAACAACGATTCGCTGCCGGCGGCCCTCAGGCCCGCCGTCGTTGACCTGCTTTACCGCCTCGGCGACGACGGCCTGCTGATCGGCCATCGCAATTCGGAATGGACCGGCATCGGTCCGATCCTCGAAGAGGACATTGCTTTCTCGTCCGTCGCGCAGGACAAGATGGGCCACGCTCTGGCGTTCTACAACCTGCTCCACGCGCTTGGCGAGCCGGAGCCGGATCAAATCGCGTTCTTTCGTGACGCCGCGCACTTTCGAGCGTGCAGCCTTGTCGCACTCGAGTGCCACGACAGCGGCAGCGACGAAGGCGCGCCGATTCTCAGGAACAACCCGACGCGCGATCGGCTCGTCGCCCGCGGCGACTGGGCGTTGGCGCTCGTGCGACAGTTCTTTTTCTCTGAGGCCGACGCCGTGCGATTCGAAGCACTCGCGTCGAGTACCTACGAACCGCTGGCGCAGCTCGTGCGAAAGTTCCGAGGCGAAATCAAGTACCACACGATGCACGGCCGCTCGATGATGCGAAAGCTCGCCGGCGCCACCGATGACAGCCGCGCGCGCATACAGCACGCGGTCGATGCCCTCTGGCCGCACGCACTGGGCATCTTTGAACCAGTCAAGCACGACGCAGCACTGTTGCAGGCCGGCATCTCGCCCACCGAGGCCGACTTATGCACCCGCTGGCGCGACACGATCGAACCGATGCTGCGCGACGCCGGACTCCGCGTGCCGACGGATGCCGCGCCGATCTATGGCGGCCGCGCCGGACGACACCTGCCAGAATTGACGTCGCTGCTGGACGACATGCAAAAGGTCGCACGAATGGAACCGGCCGGGAAATGGTGAGGCGCGAAATGTAAAATGAAAAAGCGGCACCGAGCGTCTGTCCCGTAGTTGTGCGGGCTTCAATGTCTCGTGGCACCAGCATCTTGCAGGTGTGTATTCGAGCGCGACGCGAGTGATACGCTGTATGCGTGCCCCCTTTTTATTTACTCTTTTTCAATCACTCCCCAACCGGTGGACTTTTGAAATGAGCACATTGTCGACAACTTCATCCGCACTCGATCGCGTCTGGGCCGCTGTCGCTTCCGTGACCGATCCCGAGATACCGGTTCTCTCTGTCGTTGAATTGGGCATCGTTCCCGATGTTCGCGTCGAAGCCGATGGCAATCGAACGCACATCGAAGTCGATATGTGCCCGACGTTCGCCGGATGCCCGGCGCTCGAGGTCATGGCCGGCAACATTCGCCAGGCCGTCGAGGCCGCCGGCTTTGATGACGTGAAAGTCAACGTCGTTTTCGATCCGCCCTGGACGAGCGATCGCATTAGCGAGGAAGGGCTGCGCAAGCTGAAGGCGTTCGGCCTCGCGCCGCCGGTCCGCTGCGGCGGCGAGGTCAAGCGCGAGATGCTCGAACACGTGGCATGCCCGTTCTGCGACTCAACCAACACGACGCTCGAATCCATCTTCGGGCCGACGCTTTGCCGGGCCATTCACTATTGCAACACGTGCCTCCAGTCCTTTGAACAATTTAAGCCGGTGCAATGAACCACTACGAAATCTGGTGCAATCTGAAGGACGGCCACCGCGATCTGGAATTCGCCGCAAACCTCGGCGGCTACCTCGGTCGGCTGCAAGAGCTGGGCAAGATCGCGGGCTGGCGGTTGACGCGCCGCAAGCTGGGCTTCGGCCCGCCGGAATTGGGCGAGTTTCACGTCACGATCGATTGCGAATCGCTGGCCCAGTTGGACGAGGCCTTCATGACGATCGCCCCGCGCAGCGGCGAAGTGGAATCTCTGCACGCCCGCGTCTATTCGATGATTACGGATTTTCGATCGGCGCTGTACCGGGACTTTCCAGACCCCGAACGCGCCGGACGTCCAAAAGGCGGATGATTCCGCACGCGCCGGACGGGCCGAATCGGCGCGATGAACCACGGCCGCCGCGCGTTATACTAGCAGCGTGAATGCCGAATGATCCGCCGCCTCGCCGGCGGCGATGGTGAACGTATGGAGCCTCTGCGATGACCACGACTACGAGCAAACCCGCACCCGCCGCATCGACCAGTGCCGACTTCCTTCCGCTCGAAGGCATCGACCATCTCGAGTTCTACGTGGGCAACGCCTTTCAGGCCGCCCATTTCTACCGCCACATGTTCGGCTTCAACATCGTCGGTTATCGCGGGCTTGAAACAGGCGATCGTGAGAAGTGCAGCTTCATCATCGAGCAGGGCAAGGTGCGCTTCGTGCTTACGTCGGCCCTCGGTCCGGACCACGAAGTCGCACGACATTGCCAGCTTCACGGCGACGGCGTCAAGGCCATCGCCTTCCGCGTCAAGGATGTCGAGAGGTCGATCCGCGAAGTGAAGCAGCGCGGCGCCACCATCGTTCAGCCGCCCACGACGCTCGAAGACCAGCATGGCCGCCTGCACGTCGCCGCCATCCGAACCTATGGCGAGACGATCCTCCGATTCGTCGGCCGCGAGGACTACAAGGGCGACTTCTGGCCGGGGTACAACACGGCTTCGATGAAATCGCCGCGCGAGGCGGGGCTGGCGGCCGTCGATCACATCGTCGGCAATGTCGAACTCGGAGCGATGAATCACTGGGCCAACTTTTTCGCGACGATCCTCGGCTTCGAGCAGCTCACGCACTTCACCGATGCGGATATCAGCACCGACTACAGCGCGCTGATGTCGAAGGTCATGCAAAACGGCACGGGCAAGATCAAGTTTCCGATCAATGAGCCGGCCGAGGGCAAGAAGAAGAGCCAGATCGAGGAGTATCTCGATTTCTATCGCGGACCCGGGGTGCAGCACATCGCGATGAACACGGCCGACATCTGCAAGACGGTGCGCGTGCTGCGCGACAACGGCGTGCGATTTCTTCGCGTACCGGACACGTATTACGAAACACTGGCCGATCGCATCGGCAAGATCGACGAAGACTACAGCGAGTTGAAAGAGCTGGGCATCCTTGTTGATCGCGACGAGGACGGCTATCTGCTGCAGATTTTTACGCAGCCGGTCGAGGACCGCCCGACGCTGTTCTACGAGATCATCGAGCGCCACGGCAGCCGCGGCTTCGGCGTCGGCAACTTCAAGGCGCTCTTTGTCAGCATCGAGGAAGAACAGCGCCGGCGCGGAACGCTTTAGAGAGGCTCCCGCGTGCAAATGGGATTCGTGCCCCGTCGTTCGGGATCGGTTGCCGCAAGCATGGACGAGCCAATCTTGCGTGCATGAACGACTGATTCTCACGTGAAGGAACAGTCGATTTTCAAGCGTCTGAACATACAAACGAACCGGTGTAACCGAAGCGCTTGCCCGCCGAGCAGGGGAATAGGGATGGTCCAATGATCCGAGAGCCGGTTCGGGTATCAGGGTTGGGCGACAAGCCTGTCAGGGCGTTGCGAACCCCACTTAGTGCTGTAGCGGACATCGTGTATCGCAAATAGTTTGATATTTTTTTCATCCTCGCGGCAGGTTCTAAAAAATAGGGCGATTTCTTTCAAAGTTGCCGGGACATTGTAAAATACTACTTTTGCGGTCAAGTCATGAGCCCCGGCGAATTTACATCCGATCTCGCAGGTCGTCCCATTAAAATGCCGACTGGCTATTGGGCTTTTGTTCCTGCTCCATTGCCCCCTGCCATCGAATACGATCGCGCATTTGCCCTGCTTCTCTCCGAAGCGGATGCCGCGCTGAGCGAGCTTTCCGGGCTTGGAAGATATCTGCCGAATCCCGACCTTCTGATCGCACCCTACGTCAAGCGTGAAGCCGTCGCCTCAAGCCGAATCGAAGGCACGCAAGCGGACATCTCGGATTTGCTTTGGGACGAGATCGATCCGGACCATACGCCGCCCGGCAGCGACGTCCTGGAGGTACGAAACTATGTGGCGGCCCTGAACCTTGGCATCGCCCATTTGAATGAATTGCCGCTTGCCGGTCGATTGGTGCGCAAGCTACACGCGGTTCTGATGAAGGATGTTCGAGGACAAGAAAAATCGCCCGGCGAATTCCGACGCAGCCAGAATTGGATCGGTCCTCCCGGCTGCATGCTGACGGAGGCGACCTATGTCCCGCCGCCGGAATCGGAAATGCACGATTGTCTTCGGCATTGGGAAGTCTTCATGAATCAGCGAGGGCATATGCCGGAGTTGATTCAGTGCGCGCTGATCCATGAACATTTCGAAGCCATTCATCCGTTTCTGGACGGAAACGGCCGCATCGGACGGCTGCTCATTACGTTGTTCTTGATGGAGCGTGGTCGACTCAGCAAGCCGTTGTTGTACCTGTCGACCTACATCGAGCGATATAAGACTGACTATTACGCATTGCTGCATCGCATTCGCACGCATGGAGACTGGAAAAGCTGGCTTCGGTTTTTCCTGACCGCCGTGCGGGAAACCGCGCGCAGTGCGATAGAGCAAAGCGAAGCGATTCTAAAGCTCAGAGAACAGTATCGGAGCAAATTAGCCAAGCAACACCGGGCACTCGCGCTTCTCGATGAGTTGTTTATCAATCCCATCACTAACGTGGCACGGGCTGCTCGAAGCCTCGGCGTAACGCCGCCGACAGCGACCAAGACCATTCGGCAGCTTGAAAAGGCCGACATGCTGAAAGAAGTCACCGGAGGAAAGTGGGGGAGACATTGGCTGGCCGAGCCGATGTTGAAAATCGTGCAGGCTTCCTCGTCGATCAGCCGGCGCGTCGAATAATCGAGCACCGTATCTTCCGTCTAGACGGGATGCCCGTCCGCCGGTTATTGAACTTCCACTGCCCTCTCACGCCACCACCTGCTCAAACAGCAGCTCACCAGGTTGTGTTACCATCCCGGCACGCACCGTTCGGCCGCCGTTGCGGATGTAGGCCAGCAGCCTGCAATCGGCAAACGTTCGAACGCCGACCTCCTCGACGGTGGCCGCGCTTTCGCTGAGGATCAGTGCCTCGATCGCGGATTCGATCGCATTCAGCGCCGCGTGCGATTCGGCGAGAATCACGCCGCGCCAGATCAGCGTGCGCTGCGACGGACCCAGCTCCCGGCGATACGTCGCCGCGCCCCGCTGATAGGCCACTTCCACGCCATCCACATTCAGCGGGCCGATCTCCAGCTCCATCCGGCTGAGCGAACCGACCAGCGGTTCATCGTCGAATAGCAAGAGCGGCGGCGCTTCCTCAGTCACCGGCCGCACACGGTACGACAACTCATAGACCGCCGTGCGGCCATCGGATTCGACAAAACGCACACGTGACAACTCCAGCACCAGGCCGTTGTCGATCTCGTGCCCGTCCAGCACCGACCGCGCCGCCTCGATCAATGCAAATGCGCCATGACCATCATCGTCACCGTGGCGCGGGTCGGAGGTTGTTCGAAGCGACCGTGCCCCGACAAATACCGAAAAACGCGCGCCGCGCAGCGCCTCGCGCGTATCCGATCCCACCGCTTCGTCCACAAAAGCGACATACGCCGCCGGCAATCGCTCCTGATGCAGCGCATTACGCAGCGCCGATCGCCACGCGCCCGTCGCGCCGCGCACCACGGCGAAGGCGCCGTTCATGCCGGTCGTCGCTTCCGTTAGCCGGTGGACGATCGCATCTTCGTAGTCTCCCAATCGTGTCACCGAAGTGCCTCCCCGGCGTTGTGTGCCTCCATCGCGACACCACTACGCCTTCGCGATATCACACGTCCGACAGGCTGTCGCGAGTCATCGCTCGCTCGTGCGAAGATCGCTCAGCCATGATACCCAGCGCGGTCGGCTCGGCCGGCGGGAACGTCGTGGGCAAGTGTGCCGCGCCCGACGCGACGCGAGCCAGCCACGCTGCCGCCTCCTGATAGCGTCGCACCACATCCACGGGGATCGGCGGTCGGCGGCCGTGCAGCCGATATGCCGCGATATCGAGCACAAACGTACGTAGTGCCGCCGCGACGCCCGGCTGGCCGGTCAGATCGACCGGCGTGCGATAGCGCGTGGCGAGATGGCTGTCGGCCTCGGCTTCGGCGCCGAGGCGCGCTTCATCGACCAACGCCTCGTCAGCGGAGCCGGTTCCGGCGTCGTCGGTCAGTTCGATGTAGGCCTGCGTGCCGAGGCGCTGCTCGATGTCGTCGTTGGAGATGTACGTCATGGTTTCCTCCAGAAAGCCGACGGGAACGTGCGGAATCCCAAACGAACGTCGCGATGCGGCGGCACTGGCCGCGCCGCCGCATCGCGGCTCTTTTGTTCGTGCTTGTCAGATGAAGTCCGTGCGTACGGCATACTGCCAGTAGCCATAGGCCATGCGATATCGCGCCCGCACGCCGAAAAGAAATTTCTCGCGGCGGAAGCCCTCGTCCGAGTTCTCCGTCATCGCGTTGAACTCGATCGGCTCGCGATCCTGAAAGATGAACGGCCGCACGACGCCATCGGTCTTGATGAGGTACCACTTCGAGGCGTCGGCAAGCCACGGCATCGAAACGACGCGGGCGATGCCTTTCATGATGTTCGTCGTGTCGCCGATGACGGTCGCATTGAGCGCCTCGGTCGCGGTGAAGAGCATCGTCGGCGGCACCACGCACACCAGCCCGCCGGCCGAGAGCATCATCGGCTCGCCCTGATCGTCGCGGTAGGCCAGCATGCGGCTGATGGCCTGCTTCAGCGCGGCTTTGAATTCCGCGACGGTCGGCGCATCGGCGCTTGCGGCGTCGAAGGTGAGCAGGTTGCTTTGCGCGCCGGATTCGCCCGATTCGTGATCGGTGTTGAAGAAGCTCACGCCGTCGTAGCTGTCGTTGCCCGCGGTCTCGCCGGCGATGAGCAGTTGGGCGATGAGAAAGTCCTTGTGCGTCGCAGCGCGCTGCGCCAACTCCGAGACACGCAGGCGAATCTGCCCGGTCTGATCGTCGCTGATTTCATCGCGATCGACTTCGAGCGTCGCCTCGTACTTGAGGTTCTCGATCGAATAGCTCTCGGCGCGGAGGCCCTTGGCCAGCCGCCCGGTTCCCCACTCGCGCACCTGAGGCACCGTGCCGAGCCAGCGATAGGTCTCGCGGTCGGCGTTTGACGTTACGCGCGTGGAAAGCTCCGAATAATGCGTCTGCGTGTTTTCGAAGCGATTGAAGAATTCGCTTCGCAGCCCCTTCGTCAGCAGTCCCGTGTTGATGATCGCCATGTCAGATTGCTCCTTGCGGCCGCGGACCTCATGTCATTCGCGCGGCATTATTACCTCTTTCTTTTTCGTCACGCTGATTTGCGCACATCCGGGTTACGACAATTCGGTGTAGCGCAGCGACAACAATCCCCCCGTGCCCGCAAGGCTCGAGGCCTGACCCACTTTTGCGAGAATCGGCACGCCGGCCGCAAATGAGCGCTGCACCAACGGAAGGGTCGCCGGCTGTCCTGACGTCATTCCTGAAAGCGAAAAGTCGTCTACCATTTCATCCGGATCGGCGGGCGCGATGCCGATGTCAAGGTTTCCCTGGTCCGGCGGTGTGTGATACGTTGCCTGCGCGCTGATGATCCGGATTCGGCGCTGGGGTATCAATACCGTGTGTATGACATCGGCCGCGGTCGAACTGCCCAGCGGAATGTTCAGTGCGTGCTCATGCGCCGACGCATGGACCGGCATGATGCGCGCGATGCACTGCCCCGCGCCGGCCGCGGCCAGCATGACGCCCGCGAACGAGCTGCCGGGTTCGGGCTGCGTCGTGAGCGACTCGCTGTTGATCGCATACAGCGGCGCGCCGGCATCCAGCTGGGTTGCATGCAGCGTGGGAAGTATGAAGTCCCCCTGCGTATAGACTCGAATCGACGCTTCGCCGCCGACGAGCCCGTCGGTGTTGTCGCCTTCTTCGTAGGCGATGCCCGCGAACAAGTCACCGAGTTGCAGGAGTCGCACAAGCCCGCTCGCGCGGTCGATGCCGACAAACGCGCCCTTGTGAACGACCGCCTCCGCCGCCATGCCGTAAGAACGAAGTTCCTGGTCCACATATCGATTCAACTCTCGATTTGCCGTCAAAGCCATGACTTCCTCCCGTCTGGTTTCATCCCGCCATCAGGGCGGGCTTTTTGCATAGTTCCTGCATAACGCCGATATGCCTGCCTTGTGGCACCCGCGTCTCGCCGGTGCGCCGCGCCCCGGGCGCGATCAACGCGTGCCGCCCTCTAATGCACGCCGCGCGACGATTCCACTTCTCGCGCCGCGGCGGCTGCATAGGCGTCTTCCGTGCACAGCCTCTCCAGAAACGTCCGGTTCGCCCGCCACTCCTCCCGTGCGGCCGCTTCGGCGATCCTGCCCGCGCCGGCTGCGCAGTGTCCGGCGCCCTCCGGCGACGACAGTCTCCCCGTCAGCACCACGCACGGCGCATCGGCCGCCCACCGATCAAACTCCGCCGGATCGCGCTGCGCCAGTGAAAGTGCCCATGCACGCTGCGCGGGCGTCAGCTTCCCGTCCGACATGGCCGACGTGACGCGCTCCTCGGCGCGACGCTGCGCCTCGGCGCGTTCCAGTTCGCGAATTCGCCCGACAGCCGCGCGCAGCACGACCGAAGCATCCGCGTCGCCCTCAAGTGACAACGCGATGCGAAGCGCCTTCAGGTGCGCTCCCTCGTTTGCGCCGCACGATGCGGAGATCCGATTCACGACGGGTCGCATCCCAACGATGGCCGGTTTGTTCGTCAGTGCCACCGAGTGCAGGCCGACCAGCCGGCGGTCGGTTCGCCGAATCAGCGCCACCGGCGATAGATATCGATATTCGCGATGCGCCAGGCGCTCCGCACCTTCGCCGGTCCATGTCACGTCGGCCCACAGCCCCGGCACGGCCGGACGGCCGTCGCGCCCCGCGTCGTCCGGCGAGACCGGCGTCAGCTTTGTGATCCAGCCCGCCGCCGGCGCCTGACCCGTGGGCGAGCTGTATTCCCCGCCCAGCGTCTGATGCTCATAGTCGATCGGCAGATCGGTTCCGTGCGACTCGAATGCCGAAAGTGTCACATGCGCGGCATCTTCATCCAGCACGAATGTCCCCGACGCGCTCGACACCTCGCCCCACGGCACGAGCAGCACGCGCTTCGGCACGGGCGCACCCTCGCGCGTCGCGCCATCGGCTACTTCGGCCGGCACCGTTGCCAGCGCCACGCGCTGCGGCGCCTCGCAACTTACACCATCATGAATAGCAGTTTCGCCTGACATTCTTACACGCCCTCACGACATGGTTTCGATGAACGCGCCCCGCGGGCGCGCCGGTTCGAAGCGGCGATCCTCAGGCTGGCTCGCCGTTCCGCGAGCCGGACGGCGCGAGCACGCCCTCACCCGGCGCAGCCTGAGGTATGCCCAGCGACGCATGGGCCCACCGCGCCGGAATCGAAATACCCAGCTCGTTCCTTGCGACGGCCATCACCCGCGCGATCCGCTCCGGGTCCAGCGCCGGATCCGGCACGCGCCGAAAGTACGGCGCGGGCGCCTGCGGCCCGAACTGGAACCTTGTCATGACCGATAGCAGATCGCGGCGAATTGTATGAGCCTCCTTCCGAAGGTCGTCGTCGCGCAAATCGCGCCGAACGCGATCATGCACGACGGCAGCCCCCGCGCTCGCGCGGCTGCGGATCGTGTCGGTCGTCAGCGTCTGGCCGAGCCAGGCCTTACTGATCTCACGATCAAAGTACAGGCACAGGTTTTCATACAGGTTCGTCTCGCCCGGCAGTCGCGGCTGCTTGATGTCGATCTCGACGGCCTTCGAAAAGATGCCCGTCGCATCGGCGCCGAGCTGCTTAAGCATCTCCAGCAGCTCACGCTTCTCGGAAGGCGTCGCGTTCGGCTGGTACCGCGCGATGCGTACCGGCATCCCGAACACCTCGGCGAAGATCAACCAGTCCTTGATTGCAAAGTGCTTTCCCAGATATGCCAGCGCCGTGACACGAAGCAATCCGCCGCGCATGGGCAGTCCGCTCGAGGCCTGCGGCGCGTGAATGATGAACTTGGCCGGCGGTGGGGCGATGCCGTCGTATTTCGCGTCCGCCGTCAGAATGCGCAGCTCGCCCTTGTCGCCGAACGTGAGCCGGCCGAAGTCGATCGGCACGACATCCACCAGGCGCACGCCGCCGCCGCCCGCGTTCCACACCAGTTCCGCGACCGCGATGTTGCGCCCGTAAGCCAGCGACATATGCGCCAGCGATTCGTCAAAGCCCGGCAAATCGCGCAACAATTCGCGGCAGTACGCCGCCGCATCATCCGCCAGCACGCGATCCGATGGCGATGCACGTCGCCGATTCCAATCCGGCATGTCGGCCGCCGAGACGATCTCCCACGGCAGACCGGTTACCGACAAACGCCGCGTCTGTGCCACGCTGTACAGGTGCGCGTCTTTCTCCTCCATTTGCTCATACAGCGCCATCTGCGCCGCCATGTCGCCGCTGTCGGCCGCACGGAAGATCGCGATCAGGCGCTGCGGCGTCAGTCCGTCGGCCGGATAGTCGCGAAACAAGTCTTCCGGTCCGCGCCCCACGAGCACGCCGGCGCGCGGCGCGGATTCGCCTCGGCCGCGCAGCGCGTTCACCATCCGGATCAAGCGATTCATGTCATCCTCCCGTGTCGATGGTTCACGGCCGGCCTCACCAGATGCCGTGCCGTCCGAATGTCAGCGATCCGCCGGACACGAAGCCCGCGTCGCTCGGACCGCAACCGCGAGCCGCGTGCAACCCCAGCGCCGCGGCCCAGAATCGATCGCCATGCACGCCGCGCGAACGATCCGCTTCGTAGCGCACATGTCCCGCGGCACTGGTCGCTCGCGAGATCGCGTGCCAGTCGCTTGCGATGTCGGCATCGGCGGGAATCCGCACCAATCCGCGCTCCGCCAGCACGCGCAGCGCGCCCGCCATCTCTGCTTTCAGCCCGGCCGTGAAGACCACGCCCTCGACGCGGTGCGAGCCGAATCGCTCCGCCAGTCGCTCGGCCAGATGCAGGCCGAGTCCGGTCGCGTCGATGCAGCAGCGGCGCAAGGCGGGCAGACTGAGAATCTCCGCGAGCACCGCCTCCTGCTCCCCGAAAGGCGCGCCGTGCATCACGCGCACGCCGACCGTCTCGTAGGCCTCGCCCGCGCAACGCCATAGCCAGATCGCGGTGGCGTCGCGCACACGGCCGACATCGACGCCCGCGTATATGTCCTCACGCCGTCGCGAAAGAAGTCGTGCGTCGATTTCAGTCGAGATGCCGCCATCCTGGCACGAGCGTATCAGCTCATACGGCATGAAGCTCGATCGCTCGTCGAGAAACTCGCAGCAGAACTCCTGCCGCCAGATGCGTTCGTCGTTGATGGCCGAACGCATCGCGTCTGCGTCCGCCTCAAGCCCGTGCGAGATGGCGTCGGCCAGCGTAAGCGTCGTCCGGTGAAAGCGCTCGTTGCCTTGTAGGCGGTCGAACATGTTTCCGCGGCCGAGCGGCGTAGAGGCCACGTCGAGATGTCCGTCGCCGCGTAGCAGCGTCGGCAGCAGCGCCGCCCAGATGGCATCCGCGTCGCGATGCATGGCGAATTCGTCAAGAAATACGTCGCCGGTAAAGCCGCGCGCCGTCATCGGATTGGCCGGCAGGGCGATGATCCGCGCGCCGTTCGGCAGGCGCGTTTCCATTCCCCTTATCGCCACGTCGACGGATTCGCTCAATGACGCTGCGGCAAAAACCGACTTCAGCGCCCGGCAGTGCTGCCGCACCTTCTCCATCACTTCGCGACTCTGGCGCTCGCCGGCCGACAGGATGATCTGATCCCGCCGCCGCAGCAGCCCGCGCAGAACGCAGCGAAGGCTGAAGGTGAAGCTCTTGCCGGTCTGCCGCGCCCAGCAATTCCACGTAAACCGCGCCGCGCATTGAACCGCCCGCTTCTGATAAGCCAGGAGCACCAGCGACGACGCGTCAGTTTGTTTGCGATGATCCGCCTGCTTCATGTCGTCGTTTCGATCAGCTTTGGATTCTCAACACATCGCGAACAAGACCAGTCTTGCTACGCGCTCCGCCTCTTCGCACCGCGAAGGCACGAGACAGGCAATAAGAAATCCGGACGGCATCTTTGCTGATTGCGGGATTGGAAACGTCAACGACCCGGAGGATGACGACGACGACGATCGGCCGTACTATTATGTCATCGACGGGTTGCATAACAGCCTGTGGCATAAGTCGTTTTTACCCCCTCTGGCGGAGTCAAGAATGCGGTTTTTTCGACTTTCACCACGGGCTGATAACCCTTGACGTGCCGTCAATGGTATAACGTCCGCTACCTCGTCGATCGCGCCGGGGCCATTGTCGAGCGGAATGCTTATGATCCCTACGGCCGGCCGCTGATTCGCGAGAGCCTGGGCCGCGGAGA
>CAZRFP010000067.1:0-22293 GCA_964599535.1 uncultured Planctomycetaceae bacterium | reverse complement strand
GCACCGGCGAGACGCCGGTGCCACAGCGCGGCCGGTCGGCGTCAGTTCGCGATGTGATATCAACGGGCTGACGACGATCGAGGCCAAGACAAAAATCATCGCATGGCTTGAAGAGAAATGCCTCGGCCGCGGCGCGGTGAACTACAAACTGCGCGATTGGCTGTTCAGCCGGCAACGCTATTGGGGTGAGCCGTTTCCCATTCTGCATGGGCCTGGCGGCGAGATCGTCGCGCTCGACGAGAGTGAACTGCCGCTCACGCTGCCCGAAATGACGGATTTCCGCCCGACGGTCGCGACGGCCGACGCGACGGCGGATGCCGTGCCCGAGCCGCCGCTGGGCCGCGCCCGCGAATGGGTGACAATTCAGCGGCACGGAAAGACGTACACGCGTGAGTTGAACACCATGCCGCAGTGGGCCGGTTCCTGCTGGTACTATCTGCGTTTTCTCGATCCGCGCAACGATAAGCGATTCTGCAGCGCCGAGGCCGAACGCTACTGGATGCTCTCTCGCCGAAAGGACGGCAAGCCCCACGTCGGCGGCATCGATCTTTATCTTGGCGGCGCGGAGCACGCCGTGCTGCACCTGCTCTATGCACGCTTCTGGCATAAAGTGCTCTTTGATCTCGGCCACGTCAGCACGCCCGAGCCGTTCGGCAGGCTGTTCAATCAGGGCATGATTCGCGCGTTTGCCTATACCGACGCGCGTGGCGCGTACATCGGCTATGAAGACATCGACTTTCGCGAAGACGGCGCGCACCACAAGACCACGGGCGAGAAGCTCAAGGGCGCGGTCGAGAAGATGTCGAAGAGCATGAAGAATGTCATCAACCCGGAAGAGGTTGTCGACGAATACGGGGGCGACTCGCTGCGGCTCTATGAGATGTTCATGGGCCCGCTCGAGGCCAGCAAGCCGTGGAATCCGCGCGACGTGCCCGGCGTATTCCGATTCCTGCAGCGCGCCTGGCGGCTGATGGTGAACGAAGAAAGCGGCGAACGGTCGGCGATGGTGGCGGATGGCGACGCCGTGCCGCACGCCGCGCTCGAGCGCGCCTTGCACAAGACCATCCGCAAGGTCGGCGAAGACATCGAGCGCATGGCCTTCAACACCGCGATCAGTGCCATGATGGAGTTCGTCAACGAGGCCTATCGCGCCAAGGCGATCCACCAATCGCAGGCCGAACGCTTCGTGTTGATTCTTGCGCCGTTTGCTCCGCACATCGCAGAAGAGTTGTGGCGGCGGCTGCGCGGCGCGGCCTGGGCCGGCAGCCTCGCATGCGAGCCGTGGCCGACGTGGGATGAATCGCTGCTCGAAGAATCGCAGGTCGAGGTTCCCGTGCAGATCAACGGAAAAATGGCCGGCAAAGTCATCGTTGCCCGGACGGCGGACGAAGCGGCGGTGAAGGGCGCGGCGCTGGCCGACGATAAAGTAAAGGGGCGCATCGGCGACGGACATATCGTGAAAACGATCTACGTGCCCGGGCGCATGTTGAACCTGATCGTGAAATGACTGTTTGAATTTGCCGGCCGCGGCCCCCGAATACTCGAATCCGCGCGGCCCGGCCACTAGAATGAAGTCTATGGAATTGCCCCAGAGCTTCTGTGCAATCTCGCCGCGCTCGATGGATGACATCGCCGCGGCCGCGCTGGCCGTGCAGGCCAATGTTGTCGCTCTGCGCGTCGCGTGCGAGCGCAAGACGGACCACCGCATCAGCCTGGGAGAGATTCGCACGCCCGCTCCGGGTGCGGTCATCAGCCGGCGGGAGATTCTGCTCGATCGCGAGACCGTGAAGGCCTATTCGTCGGACGAGGCCATGATTCGCCTGCGGCAGGTCTGGGGCGAATTCTGCGCGCTGTGCTGGCTTTTTCCGTTTGTCGATCCGCAGTCGCCGATTGATTTTCACTGCCTTTCGCCGGCGCAGACGTTACGTTGCTGCGGAGACATGGCGGCCAAGCTCAACGACGTGCAGCGACATCTCTGGCGCATTCGGCTGGAGATGAGGATACGCCACGATGAAGACGCCCGGCGCGATCCGGCTTTTCAGCGCGAGTTTGAGCAGGCCCAGATGCGGCCGACGCGCGTCTTCGGGCAGGATGTTCGCATGTGTCCGGATGACGTGCTGTTTCACGCGGCCTGCGAACATGCGGGCATGCTGGCGGCACTGAGATGGGCCGGCGACGATCGCTGGTCGTGGGAGGCGCCGGGCATCATGGATGTGGTACTGCCGGCCTGACGCGCTGCTCGCTCTCGTTCGGACGCGTTAATTAATGATTGAGATGCTGCCGTTGTGCGTCTGAAGGCGGAGGCGAGTCTCGCTCTCGCCGGCGCCGATGGTGCCGATCGTCCGCTGCGGGCCGGACTGGCTCACGCGCCAGGGCGCCGTCGAGCGAATCGTGCCGTTGTTTGTGGCGCAGTCCAGTTCGGCCGATGTAGTTTCGCCGAATTTTGCGATGATGCCGCCGTTGTGCGTCTGCACGCTTCCTGCGACGCGAGCGCACTGTGTTGCATCGAGATGAATATTGCCATTGTGTGACGTGATGTTCACGTCTTCGCCCTGCGAGGCCACACGCGCCTGACCATTGTGGGTTACGACACGCAGCGACCGAGATGGGGCGCTGACCGCGACGTCGCCGTTGTGTGTGGAGACACTGCAAGCCCCCTTGATATTCTCGACAACGATGTCGCCGTTGTGCGATACGAGCTTGGCCGCGATGCGCTCAGGCACGCTGACGCGAAAGTTGATTTCGGTCTGCCAGTCCGAGGCGCGCGGCTGCTTGAAACGGGCGTGCAGTTTGTGTTCGCCGCCTGTTTCGGCGGCGGAAACGATTTCGACGGCTTGTCTACAGCGTTCCGCCGACTCGGCAGTCGCCCCTCCGTAACGCGCGGTGATGACCGCCTCGATCTGTGTCACATCAGGCTTGCCATGAACCGTGATGTCGCCGTTATGCGATTGGACCATCAGTGACTGGAGCTGCGCGGCATCGATGGTGAGCGTCCGGGTGTCTTCGACCCAGACGCGCGTCGTCGCGCAGCCCGATGTCGCGGCGGCGACGGAGACGACCGACACCACGGCGGTCAACGCGACGATGCGGCAAGGTGTGGCAAACGGCGTGCGTTGCCGAGCAACTATGGCGTGACGAATCATGTTGGGTGCCTCCGTGAAGCTCGCCGGACTCTTAACAAATGGAACAATGCTTGAATGAGGATTGTAAGGCGGCCGTTGATTATTCCAAACGAAACTGCAGGCCGGCGCTTTCTTGATACGAAAGCGGCCGCGCCATCGTTTTGCGACAGCGGCAAGTGTATATGCTCGAGCGGTTTGCGCCGCCGGGGTTTGTCGTAAAAATGAAAAAGGCACGGCGAGCGACCGGCGGAAACCCTACCGTTATCGACTGCTTAAGCCCGCAGTTGCACACAAGGGTGCTCGAGTCGGGTTGCGGGTGCGGCTCGAAGCCGTCATTCCCGCTCAGCGCCGATGTTGCTCACAGTGCCGATACAAATATGTACTCCGTTTCACAAAAAGGCAAGAAAAATTCGTGTAAAAACGAAGATCGCGCAGTTCTTGCGGACGCTCATTTCGCACCCGATCGGTCTGAATCATGCGCGCTACAATCAATTGGGAATGCCGCGGGGCGCGCAGATGGCGTGGTGCGCGCACGCTGATCTTTCTGCGTGACAATTTTCACCGGGAGATTATTGCGGCGGTTGTGGCGTGCCGTTCGAATTCGGAACCATGTCCGACAACGCCTTGATCGCAACACGGCGATCCGAATCCGGCGCGCCGGCGGCGTAGCCCGGCCACTCAGGCGCAAGTTCCTTTGCAATCTCGATCATGCGGGTCTCGGCAGCGACGGCCGGTCGGCCGGCGCCGTCTTTCGACAGCCGCGCCGCGATTTCGGGCAGCACCGTCTCGCGACCGAACGCGCGCAGTTGGGCTTCCGCCTCCGCATCGTTTGAGAGGGCGTCGATCAGCCGATTAACGATCATCTGGCGCGCTTCGATGGCCGCCTGTTGCTGCGCGTCCAGCCTGGCGGAAAGATCGGGCAGCGCGTCCGCCGCCGCCGCGTGCATGATTCGCAGCAGTTCAAAGACCTTTGCAAAATCAGCGGCGAGATCGGCCTCGGCGATGCGCCTCGCGATCTCGCGGGAAACCATATCGGTCAGCGCCGCGCGATCGGCGTCCGCCAAATCGCCCGGCGCGGCAAGGGCGCGAAGTTGATCGGCGGCGGCCTGGTCGCTTCCGGCGCTGAGCAATGCGGCGATCAGTCGCTGTCGTAGCGCGGGCAGTGCCTCGGGGCGACTTTCGGCGGCCACGGCTGCGGCGTCTTCGAGCGCACGAGCTTCAGCGGCGCGTTCGCCGAGGGCTGACTGGGCCGACGCCAGGCTGTCATATAGCGTCAATCGCTGAGAAGGCGTCAACGGCTCGGCGCGATCGTTCGCGCTGTTAATGGTCTGGAGCAGGTCCGCCCGCCGACGCTGCGCCGGGGCGTCATTAGGCCGATCAAAACGCTGGGCGGCGTCGAGCTGATCCTTGACGGGAAGGCGCTTCACGATCGTCAGATAGCTCTCCCACGCACGCTCGCGGACGGCCGTGTTCGGCTCTTGCGCGGCGTTCAGGCATGTGGCCAGGGCGTCGAGGTCTTCGCGCCCGCGCCCGCATCGGCCGAGCGCCTGCACGCCGGCCAGCCGGATTTCCGGTTCCGTCGCCGAGAGGAGGCCGCGAATCTGCGCGGCGCTGTCCGGCAGCGCGGAGAGTGCCGTTATTGCGGCACTTCGGACGCGCGTGCTCTTCAGTTCGTCGATCTCCCGCGCGAAGATCGCGCGAAACTCCTCGGCCCCGATGCGGCCCATCGCCTCGATGAACAGGACGCGCAAATCCTCGTCTTCGACCGCCACGCGCTGCAGCCCGTCCGATAGCGCCGCGACGACATTCTCCACCACCGCCGGGTCCATGGCGCCGCGCCGCGTCAATCGCCCCAGCGCCGTGGCCGCCTCGGATACAACCAGCCGCGCCGGATCATTCAGTCGCGCGACGAGCGCGCCCAGCGCATCCGCGTCATCCAGTCGTCCCAGCGCGTTTACCTGGGCCGCGCGAACCGACGGATCCAGTTCGACCGTCAGCGCCTCGCGCAGCCGCTCGCCGCCGCCGGCCGGCCGAAGATCGCCGACGATGCCCGCGGCGCGCCGGCGAATGGTCGGATTCGAGTCCGAGACCAGGCGAAGCAGTTGCCGGCGAACATCCTGATTGATCTCGCGGCGATCGGTGATCAGGCCATTAATCAGGTCCAGCGCCAGCCCGCGCACGGCGGCGGAATCGTCACGCAAAAAGGCCATCAACCGCGCCGGCTGCTCTGATTCCGATGTCAGCAGATACGACTCTCGGAGTGTGGCCACGAGGCGCTGCACCAATGCGTCGCGCTCCGTGCGAATGCGGCGGATGTCTTCCTTGCGACGTTGATTCATCTCGCGAAGCCAGTCGAGCGGCTCCGCTTGCTCGTAGCTGTTCCACCACTGAATCGCGGTTCCTGCGTCCGTCAGCCGCGCGCCCGCCGCTTCGGAGACCGCCTCCAGCACGGCAGGCCGAATGGCTGCATCACCTTCGCGCACCAGTTCCATCAGCTTCGTCATCGCAAGCAGGTCATCGCTCATGGAGCCGAGCGCCGCGACGGCGGCCGTCCGACGCGCCAGGGGTTGTTGGCCATCGGCCGAAAGGGCGTGCAGTCGAGGAATGACTTCGGCGGACTTGAAGCGCCGTAGTGAAGATGAGGCGATTTCCGACAGTTCGGGCGGGTTGTGACCCACAAGCTGCACGAGAGGATCGAGCAATATAGGGTTCGGCGAATCGCTCGACAAAATGGCCCGGCAGATAGCCAGCTTGGCCTGCGCGTCATTCTGCGACTTCAAAATGGCCACGAGTCGGCGCGCGGCCTCGTCCGTGGCGTGCCGCAGCAGACTTCGAGCACCGAGTTCGCGAGCTTCGGGCGTGTTGTTGCCCGTGATAAGCTGTGCGAAATCGTCCAGTTCGCGGGCCGAGGGTTTCGGTGCTTCGGCGCTGGCCGAGTCGTCATCGGCAGTGCTGGTCGCCATCGTCGCCAAAGGCGGCTGAACGGCCGGCGACGAACCTTGCGACTCCGGCGGCTCGGCCGCCAGAAATAGGATGATTCCGAGCACGATCACAATAGGCCTCAATGCCGCGCCGAAAAGGCGGTCGCCCCGGCGCGGATGGTTCT
The DNA here is from genome assembly GCA_964599535.1 of uncultured Planctomycetaceae bacterium. Lineage (GTDB taxonomy): Bacteria > Planctomycetota > Phycisphaerae > UBA1845 > UTPLA1 > JADJRI01. Next base: position 16,065 of record CAZRFP010000067.1, on the reverse strand, counting down.
TGCGGATGCCGTAGCGACTGTCCAAACGAGATAGGCGAGATGAATCACTATGTATCACGCCCGAAATTCATCGTCAAATTGCGCCATGGAAATCGTACGATTTCCACAGGACTTCGGACACCGCCGGAATCAAGATGATAGGGTCGGCGGCGTGAAAAAAGGTACACAATTTGAGTGAATAGGTGGAATGCCGACTTGGAAACGTCCGGCCGTCGGCCTTGTACCATCGGCGGTTGACGCGAAACCGGGGGAGATGACAATGAAGCCGAATTCGAGCGGGCGGCAGCTCGAGGAGATGGGCGGCGCGTGTTCGAGCGCCCCACCTTCTTCTTGTTAGGCGGGCAAATCAGTGCTTGGGTGCCTGTCCGGCGAAGAGTGGCCTATGATCCGGTAACCAAGTCGCATAAGGACCCAGGCTCCGCAAGCATGTTCGGTGGATAGTTCGTAGTTAATGGTGGCGGCGTTATGGACGAACAAGGCAGGATGAGGGGCCGTCGTCGTCGTCGTGCCCCGGATGGCATCTTCCGATAACATCGCCTGCAACCCACGGGACAGTGCCCATGTACAAAGACGCGGAGTATCAGAATATGGCCCTCGCGACGGAAGGCGTGTGTCCGGTGAAACCCCCGCACGATTGCGTGTCAGGCATGAGAGAAACTACGAAATATAGTGCATTCCTGTCAGGTATCCTCGCGGCCCTGGTGTTTGCCATGGCAACGACCGGTGCCGCGCAGGCCCAGGATAGTCGATCAAACTCGAAGCCGAAGATCGCGGACCCGGCCAAGCCCAGTTCGACACAGCCGGCCCAGACGCCGACGGCCAAGACGCATCCGAATGACCCGATGCTCTGGGATGCGGAACAAATGATGGAAGAGGCCGTTCAGCAGATTTCGGCTAGATACAAGTTGACGGCGCCCCAGGAAGATTACACCCGGCTACTTCTGAAGAAGCGTGTGCGCGAGTTTCTGGATCAGTATGAATCCGAGGTTCGCGAGTTGCTGCAGGAATCGATTGACATTCGCCTCGGCCGCAAGGACAGCGATCCCGCGGCGCTGATGAAGTGGGCGATTCGGGCGATGCCCGTCTATGACGCGGCGAAGAACGCTATTCTCGAAGGCAATCACGAGTGGCGTGCGATTCTCGACGAAGAGCAGATCAAGACGCACGATCTCGACCTTCGGCTGATGACGGCGAATTTTGAGGGCGTCACCGGCACGCTGCGTCAGTGGGAAAAAGGCGAGGGTCGGCTGGCTGTCGCGGGCGGCGGCACGCAGCAGGGCGCCGGCATCACCGGACCGGGCGCGCTGGCGCGTCGGCCCGAGATCGAGGACAGTTGGATCGCCTACGTCGAGCGCTTTATCAATGTGTACAAACTCGACGACGCTAAGCGGATCGCGGCGCGGGAGAAAATCCACAAAGAGCAGCTCGAAAAGGCCAAGCAGTACCGCGAGGCCAATAAAGAGAAGTTCCGCAAGATCGACGAAGAGCGCGAAAAGATCGGCCCGGAGCATCCCGTCGAGGTGCGCATGAAGATGATCCGCGAGACCGACCAGAAGCGGCGCGATCTGGAAGCGCCGATCCACCGGCTGTTCATCGACCTTACGCGGCGACTCGACACGTTGCCGTCAAGCAAGCAGCGGGCGGCCGTGACCGAAGCGGATCGTAAATCGCTTGACGAGTTGTATCGCCGCCTGGCCGGCTCGGGGGCGAAATCAGATGCGGCCTCGCGCGAAAAGGCCGGCGACTCCACGGGGCCTACCAAGGACACGAAGCCTGTCGACGCGCCGGCCAAAGATGCTCAGCCGGAAGATTCGCCGGCAAAGGATGCGCCGAAATCCGAGGACGCCGCCAAACCCTCCGAGGCTACGCCGAAACCGGCGGAACCCGCACCGGAAAAGCCGGAGGCGGAGCCGGGAGCCAAGCCCGAGTCTCATTCCGATTTCGAGCTTACGCCTTGCTGAAACGGGGTTACATTCAGCGATACTCGCGGCGCGTTCGCGGCATTTTCCCGGCCGTACTTCCTACTCCACTCTTACCGTAAATCGGCGGAGCGCAGAGTGTTTCAGGCCTGCTTTGCCGGGGCGCCGGCTCTTGTGCGGTGCTTGTGGTGGCGCTGCATGAAGCGGTCGATCCGCCGATAGAATTCCTGTGCGACGGCCTGCTCGGCGACGATGACTTCGTCAGCCCCTTTCTGAAGCGCTTCCAGTCCGGTGGACGTGTATCGCGTGCTGGCGATGATATGTATTTCCGGGCGAATGGCGTTGGCCCGCTCGGTGGCGCGCAGCGCTGCAGCCTCGTCCGGAATCGCGAGCGCGAGGACGGATGCAGTGCCGATGCCCGCGCGGCGCAGCACCGGCTCATCGGCGATGTCGCCCTCAATAACATGTACGCCGAGCGATCGCTGAGTTTCACAGGTGCCGGGGTTCATCTCCACGACGACGAACTGCGTCTTCTTCTCGCGAAGATATTCCGCGATGAATCGCCCGCCCACACCGAAGCCAGCGATGATGACGTGATTTTCAAGATGTGGCAGTTCGGCTGACATCGCTGCGTCCGTCGCCACGGTTTTCGCGCGACCGATTGAGGGCTATGCTTGATCCGTGTCTCGCGACGCGCGAGGCCTGATCTGCCGCGTGAACCCCGGTCCCGCCTGCTCGCGGCCTGTAGAGTGCAGTATAGCATTGTTCCGGACGATTGGATGCCCCCCGACGCGATGACATCTCCGCCCGCCGGCCTTGTAAACCTCTACAAGCCTGTTGGCCGAAGCTCGGCACACTATGTTTACCGGCTGCGGCGCGTCTTCGGCCTGCGAAAGATCGGCCACGCCGGCACGCTGGATCCCTTTGCGGACGGCGTACTGTTGGCGTGTGTTGGCCGGGCGACGAAGCTCGTCGAGTGCCTGATGGATCTGCCAAAGTGCTACCGCACGACACTTCGCCTGGGCGTGACGAATGCCACATTCGATCCGGAGCAGCCATTCGAGGCCGTGCCAGGCGCCAGCGATCCGGGCGAGGCGGCGATTCAGGGCTGCATCGACGGGCTTGTGGGATTGGTCGATCAGGTGCCGCCGGCTTTCAGCGCGATTCGGACAGGCGGCGTGCAAAGCTACACGAGGGCGCGAAAAGGACGAGCGGTGGAGCTGCCGGCGCGGCTGGTGCGAATCGATCGCATCGTCATTCTCGAATACGGCTGGCCGCGGCTGGCGCTGGAGATTCAGTGTGGTCGCGGAACGTATATTCGCTCGCTCGCTCGCGATATTGGTGCGTCGCTGGGGTGTGGTGCGTGCTGTGAGACGCTGACGCGAACAGCGGTCGGACCGTTTACGGTGGATGCAGCAATTCGGCTGGAGGCGGGCGATGAGGCTGTTCGGGCAGCGCTCATCGGCGTGGAGCAGGTCGCCGAGCGGATTGGGGCGGCCTAGGCCTGCGAACTCCGGTTCAATTCTTCTTGCCGTGCCGCACAGTGGTCACTCCGTGTTTTGACTTTTCAAAAACACGGCCTATGTTTGGTTTGTGTTAGGTAATGTCTCGCGGGGTCGGCCATCAGGTGCCCGCGCTGGGCGCGGTTCGCCGGCGCTGGGGTTTCTCAGACAGCGGCCGAAGAACTTCTCGGAGGGCGTGACGTGAAGAAGACGACATTGGACGGGCTGAGCGTGCGTCAACAACGGCTGGTGGAGCGGAATCTGCCACTGGTGCATCTTACGCTTGGGCGACGGCGCGGGCTTTGGAGCGAGGGGCGCTGCGGACGAGAGCGTTCCGAATTGTTTCAGGAGGGCTGCATCGCGCTGGCCGAGGCGGTGCGCTCGCATGATCCCGCGCGGCACGGGCCTTTCGCGCCTTATGCGATGGCCCGAATTCACTTCGCGGTCAGCAGCTATGCGCTGGAACAGGCCTCGACGATTCGCGTGCCGTTCATCGCGCAGCGTCGTCGGCAAGCTTCGGTCGCGCGCGGCGGCTCGGTCGGGGCCAAGCCTGGCGCACAGCCGACGGACGCGGCCGATATCCGCATCGGGCGTCGATTGGATCTGCTCGATCAGACGGCCGATCGCCGTGCATCGATTCTGCATGAGGTTGATGGCGATGATCGCCCGACTCTGGGCGATCTGTTGCGTGAGCGGCTCGATGCCGCGGCCGAGCGCATCGCGGCGGACATGCGCGGCTGTCGCCGGAGCCGATCGGGCACGGCGGAGTTGATTGATCGGTGTCTGCGGGAGCGATGGGTTGTTCCAGAGCCGGAGGCAAAGACACCGATCCGCCGATTGGCGCGCATGTTCGATTGCTCGATCGGTCGCGTCACGCATGGCGAGGCACGGTTTCGTCGCAAGATGGCGCAGTCGCTGGAGGCGGATGAGGTCTTTGTGGAGCTTCGACGGCTGGCGAAGGCGCATCCCGATGGACTGCGGCGGCGCGTGAACCATGACGAGATGGAGCGGTTGGGGCGCGAATGCGGCAAAGACGCGCGACATGATCCGCGATAGACTCTTGGCGCGTGGCATGAGATGTCGCGAAACGGTCCATTGGAGTGATGTATGTGGCGTCAGGCTCATTTCGCGTTTCCATCGATTGAGCGGATGATTGTGGTTGTTGCGGCGACGATGTTGATCGGCCAGGTCGCCGCTTCGGCTCAGGCGCTGCCGAACGGCGTGGCGGCGGGTGACGTGACGGCGACATCAGCGGTGCTTTGGGCGCGCGGCACTGTCGTCGGCGAAGTCGTGTTTTCGTATGGAACCGATGCGTCGAATCTGGCCGCCGCGCCGACGCGCGTCGCGGTGGTCGAGAATGTGACCGTGCCGGTGAAGGTGGATGTCAGCGACCTTTCGCCGGGCACGCAGTATTACTATCGCGCGGTTGATGCCGCCGGCGCTTCGGCGACCGGTCGATTTCGCACGCCGCGCGTCAACGGCCGCGGTGGGCTGCGCCTCGGCGTCTCCGGCGATTGGCGCGGCGATTTGGCCCCCTACCCGGCCGTCGTTAATGTGCCGGATCGCGATCTGGACTTTTTCATCGCGCTGGGCGACACGATCTATGCCGATGTGTCTTCCCCGGCGGTTCCCGCATCACAGGCGCGCACCCTCGCGGAGTTTCTCGCTAAACACAACGAAGTGTATTCGGAGCGGCACGGACTCAACGCGCTGGCCGATCTGCGCGGCTCGACAGCCATCCTCGCGATGATCGACGATCACGAAGTGACGAACGACTTCGCCGGCGGCGCGCAGCGCCGCCCCGACGGCCGGTTTTCCGGCGATGTCGACTACATTCACGAGACCGAGTTGTTTCAAACGGCCCTGCGGGCCTTTCACGAATACAACCCGATTCGCGAGGAGTTGTACGGCGAGACAGGCGATGCGCGTACGGCCGGCAAGATGAAGCTCTATCGCCGGCGGGATTACGGCGAAGACGCAGCCGTTTTCCTGCTGGACACACGAACCTATCGTGACGCGCCGCTGCCGACGGTCTGGCCGTCGGCGTCACAGGCGGCGATCGATGAATTCTTGATGCGCTCGTTCGACACCGGCCGCACCATACTAGGCGCGGTCCAACTGGAGGAACTGAAGGCCGATCTGCTCGATGCGCAGACGCGCGGCGCGACGTGGAAGTTCGTCATCGTGCCCGAGCCGATTCAGAACCTTGGCCCGTTCGCCGCGTCAGACCGATTCGAGGGTTATGTTCACGAGCGCACCGAGCTGCTGCGGTTTGTCATGGTGAACGGAATCGACAATGTCGTTTTCGTCGCGGCCGACATTCATGGCACGTTCATCAACAACCTGATGTATCAGGAGCAATTCGGAGGGCCGCAGATTCCGACGGGTGCGTTTGAAGTGACGACCGGCGCGGTGGCGTATGCCCCGCCGTTTGGTCCGACTGTGGTCGCGTTTGTGACGCCGGAGACGCTCGGGCCGGCCGCCGTGTTCATTCAGTTGGTCTACAACCTGTCGGATCGCGTCGGGCGCGATGGCCTGGTGGAGTTCTCCAGCCGCGTATTGCTGGAACGGTTTGGCTTGCCAATCGCCGGATTTGATGGTTCACCGATTGCGGCGCGCCGGCTGATCGGCGGGCCGGTGGCCGTGCATACCTATGGCTGGACGGAGTTTGAGATCAACGCCCAGACGCAGTGCCTCGGCATCACGACATGGGGCGTGGATTGGTACGGCCCGGCGGACCTGCTGCTGGATGCCGCTGGCGTGGCACGCAGGCGGCCGCGCATCGTGAGCCAATACGTCGTCGCGCCGGCGGGATCGCCGGCCGGCCTGTGCGATGCGCCGACGGCGCGGCAACCGGGGATCGATCTGTGTGGTTGCGGTCTGGGCGGCGTTTTCGGCTTTGGATGGCTGGGAATGTGGACGGGCCGGCGCAGGCGCTTGCGGCGAAGGGCCATCCATCGCGCGTGTCGAGAAGGTACTGCGGGCTTCCGGCGGCTCAGCCTCGCGTCGTGACAAACTCGCCCGCTCCACCGCTGGTCGGGCCGCCCTCGCCGTGCCAGCGCGACATGATCATCTTCTGCTGGCTGTAGAACATGATCCCCTCTTTGCCCTGCATGTGTAGATCGCCAAAGAAGCTGGCGTCGTGGCCGGTGAAGGGGAACATGGCCATCGGCGCGGGGACGCCGACGTTGATGCCGATCATGCCGGCACCGGCGCGATGCTTGAATTCCCGCGCGGCATGTCCGCTGCGCGTGTAGAGCACGGCGCCGTTGCCATAGGGGCTGCGGTTGGTCAGGTCAATAGACTCGTCGATTGATGCCTTGCGCGTGACGCCCAGCACCGGACCGAACAACTCCGTCTGCGTGACGTGCATTTTCGTCGTCAGTCAGTCCAGGATCGTCGGGCCGAGATAGAATCCGCCCGGCGCTTCGGCCACCTTCACGCCGCGGCCGTCGCGGGCGATTTTCGCCCCCTCTTTCGCACCCTTTTCGATGTTCGCGATCAGACCGTTCAGGTGTTCGCGTGTGATGACAGGTCCCATGTCCGCATCGCTGTCGCGATCGGTCGGGCCGACTTTCATTCGGTCGGCGGTCTTCGATAGCGCCTCGACCAGCGCATCCCCCACTTTTCCCACCGCCACCGCATGACTGCCGGCCATGCAGCGCTGACCGGAACAGCCGAAGGCGCTGGATTGCAGCGCGCCGACGGTTCGCTCCAGATCGGCATCCGGCATGACGATGATGTGGTTCTTGGCGCCGCCGTTGGCCTGCACGCGCTTGCCGTGCCGCGTGCCGGTCTCCCAGATGTGGCGTGCGATGGGCGTCGAGCCGACGAAGCTGACGGCCTTGACGAGTGGATGGGTCATAAGTGCGTCGACGCAAGCCTTGTCGCCGTGAACGACATTGAAGACGCCCGGCGGTAGTCCGGCCTCGCGCAGCAGTTCGGCGAGCCGCATTGCGGAGAGTGGCACCTTCTCGCTGGGCTTGAGAATGAACGTGTTGCCGCACGTCAGTGCGATGGGGGCCATCCAGAGCGGCACCATAAAGGGAAAATTAAACGGCGTGATGCCGACGCAGACGCCGAGCGGATGCCAGTACGTCTCGCAGTCCACGTCCTGTGCGAGGTTATAGACCGTGTCGCCCATGCTGAGGGTGGGAATGCCGCAGGCATATTCAACCATTTCGATGCCTCGGCGGATGCTGGCGACGCTTTCGGCGTGCGTCTTGCCGTGTTCGCGCGAGAGCGTGCGGGCAATGTCGGCGGCGTTCTTTTCGAGCAGCGCGACAAGCCGAAACATCACGCGGGCGCGCTCGACGACGGGCGTAGCAGCCCAGGCAGGAAAAGCGTCTTGCGCGACGCGGACGATGCGGTCGATCTCGGCGGCCTCGCAGAACGGCGTTTGGGCGATCTGTTCGCCGGTCGACGGATTGAAGACCGGGCCGAATCGCGTGGCCGTCGAAGTGGTGAGTTCGTTGGATACAAAGAGCGGGACGGTTTGTCGTGCGGCGGACATGGGGATTCTCCATTGCTTTACGGGTTATTCGGCATTGTAGCGGTACGCGCGCGGAATCTGAAATGCGGGGACCAGCGGAAAGAACCAGTATAAAAGTTAGGAATCAAGGACGAGGCGGCAAGATAAGGGCTATTCGGGGATTTGCAAAAAATACGCTACAGGAGTTCGCGCCAGAGTTCGAAGAACTCCGGGAACGTCTTGCTGACGCAGTCCGCGTCGCGGATGACCATGCCGTCGAGCCGAAGGCCGGCCACGGCGAAGCTCATGGCCATGCGATGGTCGTCGTGGGTGCGAATGGCGGCGGCGACGGGCGGATGATCGGGCTGAATCGTAATACCGTCGTCGTGAATCTCGACCGGTACCCGCATCGCGGCCAATTCCGACGCCAGAGCGTGCAGGCGATCAGATTCCTTATGTCGAATGTTGGATACGCCGCGAATGCGCGTCGGACCCTCAGCGAATGCGGCGACGACCGCCAGTGTCGGCGCGACATCCGGCATCGCGTTCAGTTCGGCATCGACGCCGATCAGGCGGCCGTCGGCCGGTCCCCAGACCGTCGAATGGCGCGGGCCTTGTTCGACACGGCAACCCATGCGCTCGAGCACATCGACAAACGCAAGATCGCCCTGGCAGCTTTCAAGTCCGAGGCCTTCGATCGTGACGCGCCCACCCGTGACGGCCGCGGCGGCGAAGAAGTAAGACGCCGTCGATGCGTCCGGCTCGATGTCGAATTCGGCGGCAAGATAGCCCTGCGGCGCTGGAATGATGAACTTGCGCATCTGGTCCTGAATGATCGAGACGCCGAATGCCTCGATCGCGCGGAGCGTCATGGCGACGTACGGCTCGCTCGCCAATTCGCCGCGCACGTCGATCATCACGTCTCCCGCCGCCAACGGCGAGGCCATCAGCAGCGCCGAAAGAAACTGGCTGGAGACATGGGCATCGACCGAGATGCGCCCGCCGCGCAGGCCTTTGCCGCGCACGGTCAGCGGCGCGTAGCCGTCCTGATCTTCGCACGCGATCTGCCCGCCCAATTCGCGCAGTGCCGTGATGAGCGATTCCATTGGGCGCTGATGCATGCGCTGCGTGCCGCTCAGGCGGTATTCGCCGTATCCGGCGCAACAGGCCGCCGTCAGAAATCGCATAACGGTGCCGGCGTTGGCACAGAAGAGATCAGCTTCTCCGACGGGGAAATGCCCGGCGCATCCCTGGAGCGTGGCTCGGCGGCGGTCTTCGTCTACTTCAATGTGGACGCCGAGTTCGCCGAGCGCGGTCATCATGCAGCGCGTGTCATCGGAGAGAAGCACGCCGTCGAGCGTCGACCGTCCGCGGGCCAGCGCGGCCAAGAGCAGTGCGCGGTTTGTGAGGCTCTTGCTGCCGGGCAGGCAGATCGTCCGATCGACCGGCCCGGGCGGTGGCTTGAGCTGGATGTCGTGCGCGCCGGCTTTCATCAATGCACCGAGCGTGTTCGGGGCGGCCGATGCGTGCCGACCGTGCCCCGCGGGCGGACCTAACTGACTTTCGATCCGGGCGGAACCTCCGACATGGGCGTCACCAGTATGACTTGCGAGCGATCTTCGGTCGAGGCGGCCAGCAGCATGCCCTGGCTTTCCTCGCCGCGCATCTTTCGCGGCTTGAGATTCCGGACGACGACAATCGACTTGCCGACGAGATCTTCGGGCAGGTAGTGGCCCTTGATGCCGGCGACGATCTGCCGCTGTGCGTCGCCGAGATCGACCTTCAGAATGAGCAGCTTGTCGGCGTCGGGATGGGGCCTGGCCTCGACGACGCGGGCGACGCGAAGATCGATCTTTGCAAAGTCTTCGTAATCAATGAGCATTTCTTGTGTCGCCGGTGTGTCACTCATGGGGGTGTCCTCGATGTGATCCGGCGCGGCTGACGTCTTCTGAAGTTCGGCGCGGATCGTGGCGCACAGTTTGCGCGAGAAGCGCGGCGGCGTCCACCCGCGAGGATCGTCGTGGGGTGTGATTGGGAATCGCGATGAAAGAGGGGCCGGCTACTGCGCCGCGCCGCCGCCGCTGGAGGCGGTGCGGTCGAGCACCTGCACCGTCGCCAGTCCGCGATACTCGACGTTGTCGCGCGTGACCATGAGCACGGTGATCTTGTGTACGCCGGGAGATTCGAGAATCCGGACGCCTGAAGGCTCATCGCCCATCCAGACGTCGTTGTCCTTCCAGAGGAAGTCGGCGCCCTGCGTCAGGCTTGGCGGCAGATCGATGGCGTATTGCAGATAATAAGGTGATGTTCCGACGGCCGGCCCCTTGATGCGAATGTTCGCTTTTTGCGGCGGCGTGCGGGCAATGACCGGCGCGGATCGCGGCGAGTCGGACATCGTGGGCGGACGACCAGGCCCGCTTGTGCGCGCGTTTGCATTGTTCACCGCCGGCGTTTGAGGCGCGGGCGACGACGCGACGCGTGTCGCACCGGCGGCACTCGTCGGGTTCGTGGATGAGCGGCCAGGAGATGCCGGCCTCGGCTCGTTCGAGGCGGCGCGATCGAATGGATATTCGCGGCCGCCGGTTGAATTGTCGTAGGAAATGGGTCGCCGGCTGTTCGCGGGGCCGCTCGACGCGGGGCTTCCACTCGGCGCGGTGGACGGGCGCGTGGACGACGCCAACTGCACGGGCGGCGACATGCGGGCGATTAAGTCAGGCGACGGATAATACTCCGTCATGCGTACCAGGGACACGGTTCGTGCCGCTTCGATCGGATCGAGCGGCGTCAGGCCGATCTGCTCGGCGAAGAAGGCCGCAGCCGTCTGCGGGATGCGCCGATGCCCCATGTCGTCGATCATCTTGCCGCGCACGACGCGGAAGTTTCGTGTCATATACCAGGCGACGGCCTCTTCAGATTCGCTCTTGCAGGCCGGCAAATCGCCGTCGCCGATGAAGACGGCGACGCTGGTCTTGTCGCGATAGCGCGGGACGGTGTCTTCGATCATCAGTTTGGACGAGAAGTTTGATAGACGCGTGGCGATGCAACTGAACCGATCTGGAAATCGGTTTGGAAAATAGTGCGCGAGATAGCCGCCGCAGGACCAGCTTGTCGACAACACGGCGCCGGGATCGGCCAGCGTGGTTTCAAAAATGTGGTCCATGATGGCCAGCACGTTGTTTCGGTCCTTGAGCACATAGCCGTGTTCCCGCGTGAGGGGATATTCCATGAAAGAGTCCGACGTGTTTAACTCCGGGGCACAGACGATGTATCCGTAGATGTCGGCCTGCTTTTCCCACTCGCGAACTTGCGGAATGGCGTTGTCGTAGGGTTTCATGCCGTGGAACGACATGACGAGCGGCCAGCGCTGCATGCGCGGATGGAGCGGATGCCGACCGTTGTTACGCACGTAGTCGACAGGCAGATAGAGGTGATAGACGGCCTCCGTTCGCGGCTCGATGACGCGGCGATAGATTCCTTCGCCGCGCGGCTGCGGCACGGCGCACCCGGTTGCGAGGGGCCAGAGTAAACACGGCAGCAGAAGCAATAATCGCATGCGGTTGTTTTGCATCAAGTCGTTAACTTCAAAAGGGCGTGTCGGTCGCACAGCGCGCCAGGTGTTTCGCTCTTGGGGGGCAGAATCAGCCAGTTGCCGGATCGGCAGGCCCGTCAAGCGGCCGGCGATCCACTTTAATAAGTCTACGATTCATAGCGCCCTGCGTTCCCGCGATTTGCTGCCGGGGCTGCAAATGATCGCGGTTCTGAATGCGTGCGCCACCAAATAGCGCGCACTGTCCGATAGTACGGCGCGGCCTCGGAGGCCATCTCGGCGAACCGATGCCATACGTCTACTTTCGGCATCTCGATCCCTAATCTGTCAACATGCGAAAGCGCCAACTCAAGAAAAGGATGATATCAGTACAGCCGCGGCATTTCCATTGTCAGGAAATGCCCGAGCGACGCCTGTTCGTTCCGGTCACTGAGTATCGGCGTTTCCGTCCGGCTACGGTCTCTTGGGCGTCGCCATTTGTTCCAAAGCCCATGCGTGGTAGCCGCCGGTGAGGTTTTTTACGCGACCATGGCCGAGTTGTCGCAGAATTCGCTCGGCCAGATATCCGCGATACCCCACCGCACAATGCACGACAACGGGCCGATTCGACGGCAACTCGCCGTGCCGAGACCGAAGGCTTTCCAATGGAATGTTGATCGAACCCTCGATGAGGCCGGACGCCCGTTCGTCGGGCGTGCGAACATCGACGACGAGCGGCGGCGAATCTGATGCCAGCTCTTCGGCCAGTTTGCGCGGCGTGACGAGCGCCGTTCGACAGTGAAAGGCGTTTGAGGCGACCATGCCCGCGATGACCATCGGATCCTTTGCCGATCCGAACGGCGGTGCATACGCCAGATCAAGATCGGCCAGTTGATCAACGGTGAAGCCGGCCTGAATGGCGACGGCCAGCACGTCAATGCGTTTGTCCACCCCCGCCTCGCCGAAGATTTGTCCGCCCAGCACGCGGCCGGTCTCCGACGAGAAGACGAGCTTGATCGTCAGCGGCCGGGCACCGGGAAAGTAGCCCGCGTGGTGCCCGTTCTCGGTATAGATGACTTGATGGGGAATCTTCTGCGCGATCGCGGCCTTCTGGGACAAGCCGGTCATGCCGATCGCGAGGTCGAAGACGCGAACAATGGCGGTGCCGGCTGCGCCGCTGGTTGAGAGCGGCACGGCATCGCTTGCGGCGTTTGCGCCTGCGACACGGGCCTGCTTGTTGGCGGGGCCTGCGAGCGCGAGCTTCATTCGCGCCTTTGTCGGCCAGTAGACCAGCTCGGTGACGTCGCCCGCAGCGAAGATGTCGGAGTCGCTGGTGCGCTGATGTTCATCGACGACCAGACCGCCGGTCGGGCCGATCGCGAGGCCGGCGCTCCTGGCGAGCGACGTTTCGGGCGTGACGCCGATGGACAACACGGCGAGATCGAACGGGATGATATCGCCGCTGCTAAGCACGGCGCGCGATGCGTCGGCGTCGTGTTCCATGTGCTCGATCTTGACGCCGAGCTTGAGAGCCACACCGTTGTCGCGAAATCGCTGTGCGCCGGCGGCAGCGATCTCCGGGTCCAGTGGCGGGAGAATCTGCGGCGCCAAATCGAGCAAGGTAACGTGCAGGCCTCGCATGACGAGAGCTTCGGCGACTTCGACGCCGATGAAGCCGCCGCCGATCACGAGCGCGCGGCCGCCGGGATGGGCGGATGCCGCCGCGGCGACGGCGTCAATATCGTCGATGGTTCTGCACTCACGCACGCGGGGATGATCGAGTCCGGGCGTGGATGGCCGAAAGGCCTTCGCGCCGGTGGCGATGATCAGCCGATCGTAATTGTGGTCGAATTCCTCCCGTGTTTCGAGATTACGCACACGAATCGCCTTGGCCGCGCGGTCGATGGCGACGACTTCGTGCCGCACGTGGATGTTGACGTTGAACCGCCGCCCCATGATCTCGGGTGGCGTCACGAGCAGTCGGTCGCGCGACGCGATCTCGCCGGATAGGTAATACGGCAGGCCGCAATTGGCGAAGGAGATGTAGGCCCCCGCCTCGAAAAGGTCGATGGCGGCGGATTCGTTTGCGCGCCGCGCGGCGGCAGCGGCACCCGCGCCGCCCGCCACGCCGCCGACGATGGAGATTCTCGGGGCCATGACTGCCTCCCGCAAACGGGTTTCGCGTGAGCCGCACCTGTCGTCGGCCGATTCACGCTCTCTCCCCTGTATTTATCTGGCCGGCGGGGTTGACGTTCGCCGGACGTGAGTATATTATATCACTAATTAGTTATATAGTCAAGGAATGATCTATGTCTGCCGAGCGCCGCCTGCCCGCCGAGATGCTCGAACACGTCGCCGAATTGTTCCGCGCCCTGGCCGATCCCTCGCGGCTGGCTATTCTCCGGGCAATGATGAGCGGTCCGAAGAGCGTCTCTGCCATCGTCGCGGCGGCCGGCGTGCAGCAGGCCAACGCCTCGAAGCACCTTGCTGTGCTTGCGGCTGCGGGCATCGTTTCGCGGACGCGCGAGGGAACAAGGGTGATTTACGCGATTGCCGATCCGATGGTCTACAAGTTGTGTGATCTGGTCTGTGGTGCGGTTCGCGGGCGAATCGCCCGGCAAGTGAAGACGCATCAGCGACTGTTGCGAAAGCGTTGAGCCAGGGCGCAGGAGGAATCGTCTTTCTTCGGCTTATGATTCGTCGCCCGGGCGAATGCCCTTTCGCGACGATTTCCGCCCGCTGCGATGGCGCTTCTCCGTCAGGCGGCGCTCGCGCGAGGCGGCCGACGGCTTGGTCGGGCGGCGCGTCCGCCTCGGCCGAAGCGCGATCGAAAGCAGTGTGACAAACCGGTGAACAGCCTCTTCTCGATTCGCGGATTGCGAGCGGTGGCCGCTTGCGACGATGCGCAGCGTGCCCCGCTTATCGAGGCGCGGCCCAAGGAGATGCAGCACGCGCTCTCGCTGCAGCTCCGTGAGTGACCGGCTGTCGGCGGGCTTGAAGAGCAGCGTGACGCGCGTGGCGACCTTGTTCACGTTCTGGCCGCCGGGACCGGAACTTCGTGAAAAAGTGAACGATATTTCGGATTCGTCGATGGCGACGCGCTGATTGATTCGAATCATTTCCGCTAGAATAACGGCCATGACCGAAATATGCCCGCTGATATTCGAGCCGATTTTTCGACAGAAAGTCTGGGGCGGCCGCAGCCTGGAGCGGCTTCTGGGCAAGCTGTTGCCGCCGGATGTGCCGGTCGGCGAGTCGTGGGAGTGCGCCGATCTTGAAGGGGCCGTCTCTCGCGTCGCCCGCGGGCCGGCGCGTGGGCGCACGCTGCACGAGTTGATGGAAGAATGGGGCGCTGATCTGCTTGGCCGGGCCGAGCCGGTCGATGGGCGGTTTCCGCTGCTCATCAAGTTTCTCGACGCGCGGGAGAACCTGAGCGTTCAGGTGCATCCCGACGCATCGGCCGTGCGGCGCGCCGGCGGCGCGATCCGAATCAAGAACGAAGCGTGGCACATCGTTGAGGCCGCGCCGGGCGCTGTCATCTATCGGGGACTCAAGCCCGGCCTAAACGTGGACGATGTGCGCGCGGCCATGGCCCGTCGGCCGGCGGAGATTGTCGAATGCCTGGAGCGCGTCCCGGTTCGCGCCGGACAGACGTATTACCTGCCGAGCGGGGTGCCGCATGCGCTGGGCGCGGGCGTGGTCGTGGCTGAGGTGCAGACACCGTCGGATGTGACCTATCGGCTTTATGACTGGGATCGCGCGCGCCCCGCCGGCGATGCCGGTCTGCACGTGGAAGAGGGGCTGTCGTGCCTTGTGGGTGACACCGATTTTGCGCCGTTTGAGCGGCGCACGCATGTGACGAGCCTGTTCGCGACGATCACGCGGCTGGTGGCGTGTCCGAGCTTCAACATCGAGAAGGTGCGCTTTATCGGAGAGTTGGAGCAGGAGATACCCTACGTCGAGCCGGTCTGCTGGATCGTGCTGGACGGGCGCGGGGAGATACTTTACGGGCCGGGCGCGGGATCGAGCGCGGGAACGGGTATGGAGTCGGGCGCGGCCCCGGGCGTGCATGGCGATATGCCCGGGCGACTGCCGTTTTCGCGCGGAGACGTGATCATTGTTCCGGCGGGGCTGAAGAATGGTCGCGTGCGGACGTTGACGGATTGCGGTTGGCTGGAAGTAACGCTACCGGGCGCGCGCGGCGCGCGGGCGGATGTGTCTGCTGGCGCGGCAACGATGCAAGGCCGCCGGCCGGACGCCGCCGCACGACCGGCGGGCGGCGACTGCGTGCCGCTGAATATTTCGATGCGGCGGGAACGTGAACCGACAGACGCCGACGGCTAGAACTGACTTTGCAGACGATGACCCAGCCGGCAAGCGTGAGAATCCGTGGAGTATCAAGTGGACGTCGAAAGTGACCCGGATGTCAGGCTTAACGCCTGGCGCGCTCAAGTGCGCCGAAGACGACGGATAGGACTGCTTGCGGCCCCAGTCTTGGGGATAATATCATTTATTGCGTCTTTCGGGCCGTCGGATTGGATCGAACCCAATTACTTTATGATTCTAAGTTGAAGTGCAGAATCTTTCATGCAGTTTTTTTCTGGATGGTATCGTGATCGAACATGAATCCCATCTGATTTCGATGGC
>CAZRFP010000066.1:0-22296 GCA_964599535.1 uncultured Planctomycetaceae bacterium | reverse complement strand
CCAGATTGATGTCAGGGAAATCACGAATGTTGTGCGAAATGGCCTCGCTGTTGTTCCCGAGATAAGGATCCGAATTCGCGCCCGGCGGAAGATTCGCCGTGACCGTCAGCGCGCCGGTGCTCGTCGTCGTGACGTCGAAACTGACCGTCTCGATCTGGCTGACGAAGAAGTCGGTAAACGTCGCGGTGACCGTGCCTGTGGGCGACTCGACCGCCGTGGCGCTCGACGAAAAGATGTTGCTGATCGTGCCCGTGGCATCGCCGCCGAGCGAAATCGTGTATGTGACGTTGGTCGCGTTGGACGGGCCGAAGTTGGTAAAGCGAAACGTATAGCTGATGACCGTGCCATCTTCCCAGTCCACGGACGTGTCGCGATTGGTCACGATGGCATCGACGGCCAGATTCACTCCGGCGGGCACGTCGAGAACGCTGGGGCCCCAGCCCGCGCCGGCGGAAGTGGCGTCGCCTGTCCAGGGATTGAACAAATCCGCGTCGTAGGTACCCGACGCGATGTCGAACACGCGGATCGGACCGGCCGCGTTGATTCCGACATCGTCATCATCCGGAACGATGTAGGCCTTGTTATTGGCGATGGCCATGCCGCTGGCGGCAGCGACGAGCGGAATCGACGACACAATATCGGTAAGCGTCGACGTGTTCAGGTCGATCGAGACGAGCGCTCGGCCTGGGGCCAGCGTGGCCAAGTCGGTAGCGTACAACAATCCGTCGGCCGGATTGAAGTCGAAGCCGCGAAGATCAATCGCGGACGCGATGGACGAACCGTCAAACACGAGCGTCAGTTCGCCGGTCGTCAGGTTGACTTCGTAAACGCCTTCGGGACCGCTGCCGAACGGATAGGTCGCATAGAGTTTCCCGGCGACGGTGTCATACGCCAGACCGGAGAGGCGCAGGAACGGCGACACGTCAACGACCTTGCGAAGCCGAAGGCGCGCCGGGTTATCGAAAAGTCGATCTTCATAATGCGCGCTCAGAATCCACTGACGATTCGGTGATGTCGCGCCGGAACACACGTAGATCGTGCGATTGGCGTCGTCGACGGCCAGACCTTCCACGCCGCTGCCGTTAAAGCCGCTTTCGCTGAGTGTAAACAAGTCCGTCGTAACGAATGTGTTGATGTCGATATGAATCGCAGGTTCCGTATTGCTGGAACGTCCCGCGATAATCTGCCCCTGCGCCGTTTGCGCAAAAGCCGCGCCGACCACGGCGATGGCCAGCGACCATGTCGCCGTTTTCTTCATGCTGTACATCGAATCCTCCTGTCTGTTTCCCCAATGCTATTCCGTCGGACGACTCCGGGGAGAAGCGTCAGACCGACGGAACCGGTGGACAACGCCACCTGAATGAAAAGGCCTATCCATCGCGCAGCCCCTACAGGCCGTCGCGCCCCCGCGCCCTATTGAGCGCGTTCGAAATCTCTCGTCACTCATTCGGCTCAGCGCTCGATCGTTCGATGGACCGCGCGCGAATCAGGTTCTTTTTCCCCCGTTTGGCTGGCTGAGGTGGTCAACCGGCGCTCACGACGCCGACAAGTGCATACCGCGCGAAGCGGCGGAAAATGGAACCCTCCAAAAGAGCGTTGTTATCGTAAACAAAATCGAACCGCCCTGTCAAGACAATCAACACCGAGATTCAACGATTTTGACTGTGTCAAAGCCAATCCCTCAGCGGGCTGCACCGAACAACGGACATGAAAGAAACGTGCGAATGACCGGTGAAGCGTCGGCACCTTTCGCGTTATCCCCTTGTGTGTCGACACACTGGTTTACGGGAATAAAAAGCGTCGCACACCGGATATAACCTTCAGGGGGGCTGCGGAATTCCGCGATTGTTTTTCCCCCCGATGGTTGGTCCTTTCCGCCACACGCCGCTATAATGGGATTCTTGGGGATCAATCAGACAACGAACGCACTTGATCAGAGGACAGTTCAAGCCATGACCACGCACGCCAGCCGCCCGCGCGTCGGGCGAATGTTTGCCGCCCACCTGTTAACCTTAACAGCCGCCGTACTTTGCGCCGCGACCGCCGCCATCGCCCAGTCTGTCCAGCCGGCTGTATTCGTCTGTCACAACATCGTGACCAATCCGCAGTTCAACAACTATCCCGGCGTTGCGACGTTTACCGTCAATCCAGACGGCACTGTCAACTTTGTTGGGAAGTATTTCACCAACGACAACCCGCAGGCGCTTTCCATATCGCCTAACGGCCGCTTTCTCGCCGTGTCGCACGCATCCGCCAGCACGGGCACGGAGGATTTGTTAATCTTCCGCATCAACGCCGACGCATCGCTGACCATGTGGGCCGTCTATCCAACGCCCGACAGCCCACTTGATACAGAGTGGATCAACAACGACACCATCGCCGCGCTCGAAACGAGTTCCTCAGGCACGAATCGAGTTCACGCTTACCGATTCGTCGAAAGCAACCCCATCCACTCGCGGCTCACGCTCATTGACTCCGAAGTCATCGGCTCATTCAGCGCCTATCTACAGCGCCATCCCTCCGGAAACTACCTCTACGCCAGCGACGCGCCGCTTACCGGCGGCGGCCAGAAGATACGCGCCTTCAGTGTCAACCCCGATGGCACGCTCGACTTTATCAGTGATGTCTTCCTGAATTCGTACGCCCTCGATATGTCTATTTCACCCGACGGCGCGCGACTCTATTCCGCCGGCGGCATCGGTTCACTCAGCGGCGGAGATTCACACCGCGTGCATGGCTTTAATGTCGATTCCGAGACGGGCATCCTCGTCCCCATGGACGGCACACCCTTCTTTTCGCCCGGTTCGTCGCCGGCACATGTGGCCTTTACAGGCGATGGAAACATTCTTCTCGTCGGGCACGGCGGTGACGGAGACATTTATTCGTTTTTCATCAGCCCCGAAGACGGCTTCCTGACGCAGACGTTTCACAGCATCAGCATCGGAGGCCAGGGCGACATCGGCGCGATCACGACCTCCGGCGATATGCTCTTTGCGACGCGCCGCTACTCGACATCAGGCTCCCCATCGGGACTCGTCGTATTCCGAATTAACTCCGACGGATCGTTCTTTCAGATCGGCGGAACGATCAGCACCGAAGGCCCGGCGTCCGACGCCATCGCGGCCTGGCAGCCGCCGCCCAACTCGCGCGGCGACATCAACGGCGACGGCACGGTTGACGATCTCGACCTCGAGGCCTTCGTTGCGGTCCTGCTCGACATGCCGCTCGATGAATCGCACGTCGCGCGTTCGGATTTGAACTTTGACAACGTGGCCGATGGTCGCGACATCGCGCCGTTTGTGAGCTTTTATCTGAACCCGATCGTGATCGGCGCCTGCTGTCGTGCCGATGCAACGTGCAACGTCATTCCTGAACTGGATTGCATGCTCGGCGGCGGCATCCCCAACTGGCTCGGACCGGGGACCGTCTGCTCTGAATGCCCGACGCCGGGGCCGGTCATCATCGACGGCAATCCCAACGTAACTCTCTTCTGCATTTTCGAAGGCTCGCAGGTCTTCTTCTCGATTACGGGTCTGAATTTTTCGCCGCTGGCCAACGCGAAGCTTGTGCAGGAGGGGGTGCCGGATCTGTTGCCGTTTTTCATGGACGTGCAGAGCAGCGATTTCATTCTTGCCGGATTCGATCTCGGTATCGCCGAACCCGGAATCTACAGCCTGATTGTTACAAACCCTGACAATCAGAGCGCGACCGGACCGGATCAGTATCTGATCGAATTCTGCAACTGATGATCGTTGGCGCTGTGCCGCAGAGAATGCGACACAGCACCTATGTCATTGAAACGCACACGTTCTTCGGCTCGGTGAAAAACCGCAGCGCCTCGTCGCCGCCTTCGCGGCCGACGCCGCTCTGTTTCATGCCGCCGAACGGTACACGCAGATCGCGCACCAGCCAGCAATTCACCCAGACGGTACCGCTGTTGATGCGCTCCGCGAGGCGATGCGCACGCGACAGATCGCGCGTCCAGAGCGTGGCCGACAGACCGTATGCCGTACCATTGGCATAGGCGACAACCTCGTCCTCCGCGTCGAACGGGATGATGCTGACGACCGGCCCGAAAATTTCTTCCTGGTTGACGCGGCATTCCGGTCCTAAACCAGCGACAACCGTGGGCTGATAAAAGAAGCCGTTGTGACAGCGGTCGTTTATCCGCGGCGCTGGCGCTCCGCCTGCGAGTATACGGCCACCCTCCGAGCGCGCCAGATCGACATACGAGCCGACTTTCTCAAACTGTACCCGCGAAACGATCGCCCCCTGATCGACGCCGCTTTCCAGCGGATCGCCCACACGCAGAGATTGGGCAGCCGCGACGAATCGTTCTACAAACGCATCATGCGCGCCGCGCTCGACAAAGATGCGCGAACCACACAGGCATATCTGCCCTTGATTGGCAAATGCCGCGCGCACGCTTTCCGCGACGGCGCGATCCATATCCGCGTCTGCAAAGACGATGTTCGGATTCTTCCCGCCAAGTTCCAGCGATATCTTCTTGAACAGCGGCGCCGCCGATCTTGCCACTTCGCGGCCTGTCACCGTGCCGCCGGTGAATGAAATCGTCGTGATCTTCGGATGATGGGTCATCGCCGCACCGACTTTCGCGCCAAGCCCATGCACGATATTCAACACACCGTTTGGCAGACCAACTTCGCGGCAGATTTCGGCCAGCATGTGCGCCGTCATCGGCGTCACTTCGGATGGCTTTGCGACGACCGTGTTGCCGGTCGCCAGCGCCGGCGCGACTTTCCAACTCAGCAGGTAAAGCGGCAAATTCCAAGGCGAAATCAGCCCGCACACCCCGCGCGGCTGTCGAAGCGTGTAGTTCAGCGCGACGCCGTCGGTCACGTGCGTTTCCGATTTGGCATGAAGAATCGCCGTGGCGAAAAAGCGAAAGTTCTTCACCGCCCGGGGGATATCGGCCGTGCGCGCGAGGCTCAGCGGCTTGCCGGTATCGACGCACTCGGCATGGGCGAAGTCTTCAATCCTTCGCTCGATTGCGTCGGCCACATGAAGCAAGTGCTGCGAGCGCGCGTCTGCCGGTGTTGAACTCCATGCCGGAAAAGCACGCTCCGCCGCCGCAACGGCCGCTTCGACATCGGCGGCATCACCGTCGGCCACGCGCGAATAGACGCCCCCCGTCGCCGGATCGACATTGTCCAGATATGCGCCGCTGTGCGGTTCAATGAGTTCGCCGTCGATGTAATGACCAATACTGAGCATGATCTACAGACTCCCCAGCCGGCCGCCATCGACCGGCAGGTTGATCCCCGTTACATACGAAGCAGCCGGCGACGCCAAAAAGCCAACCGCAGCGGCAATTTCATCGGGTGAGGCCAGCCGCTTCATCGGAATGCGACCGATGATCTCATCGCGAACGGCACTCTCAGCGAGTCCGCCCGCCTTCGCCTTTGACGCGATCAGCGCGTCCAGTCGCGCCGTCGCGGTGTAGCCCGGCAAAACGTTGTTGACCGTCACGCCGAATGGCGCAACCTCACCGGCCGTTGTCTTGGCCCAGGCCGCAACGGCCCACCGCGTCGTGTTTGAAACACCCAAACCGGGGATCGGCTCCTTGACCGAAGTTGAGATGATGTTGATCACGCGGCCGAATCCGGCAGCCTTCATGCCCGGAAGCACGGCCTGCAACAGAATCTGATTGCAGACGACATGCATTTGTATCGCCCGGACGAAGGACTCAGGCGCGGCCTCGGTGATCGCACCATGCGGAGGTCCGCCCGTGTTGTTCACCAGAATGTGAACGGTACCGACATCGCTGATGTGGGACGCGATGGCTTTTCGAACCTCTTCGGAGTTCGCAAAGTCAGCAACGAGCGTTCGATGCGCGGCGCCAGCGACGGTCGGCAGCTCGTCGCGGACACGCTTTAATGCTGCCTCGTCCCGTGAGAGCAGCGTCACTTCCGCACCCAGACCGGCCAGCCGATGGGCGCAGGCTCGACCGATGCCCTGCGTGCTGCCGCAGACAATCGCCTTCTTTCCGGCGAGCGTATAATTCGATTCCGAATTCACATGCAATCCTCACATTTGAAGACAGAGAGTCCGAACGCACGCGCAATCATCGCGCTGCGACGATGGCGAATCGTATCCTCTCGCGGAATCTTTTTACAGACCGCACATCCGCGTGCATCGCCGACGAAGATCGGCTATACTCGCGTGTTTCTCTTCGCGGCATGACGCGGCTCATGACGTCGAAAAATTGCGGCATCAACGGTCCACATGCACCGACTTCACGCACTCTGGCACGACGCGCGGCTTCATGTCTGGGGCGAGCGTCTGAACGGCGATGACGCACCGGCCACCAACGGCTCATCGTCACCCAATCCCGCAGACGTTGCCGGCATTGTTTCCGCCGCGACACTGACACGCGCTCAACGCAAGGTCGACGCGCTGGTCATTCCGCACCCGTTCTGCCTCTCGACCGAGGCACTTCACGCAGCGCTTGGCGAAATCTCGCCGGACGGGCTGCTCGCGTCGATCGCAGAGGAAGACTGCATCGAACTTGCGCTGCCCGCGCGGCACGGCATGCCCGCTCCGTCCAACATCACAGACCATCCACGCGAATCAAACGAGCCGGCGGCATGGGGACTCGAGCGGTTTCGCATCAGCGTCCTGCGCTTCGAGCCGGCCGACGCAGTCGATCTGCTGACCAGCATCCCGGAGCAGGTGACGCACGAAATCGGCGAATCACTGCGATTCTGGCGAACGCTCGCACTATACGCCCTCTCGCTGCTGGCGCGCGAACGATTCGCGCCCGATGTCGAGACGATCGATGCGGCGTTGTTTGAAGGCCGCTGGCGGCCGCTCATCTCCGATCCCGCCGAACTCGCCTGGCTGGAAAAACTCGTCGGCGAGTGTCCGCCCGTCTGCCGCGCGGTCGTCCATTCCGACAGTTCGTCCGACAATGCCGCGCAGGCGATGGATGAGTTTCTCACGCTGGCGTGCGAAGCCGTCATACGTCGCAGCCTCGACGCCGACGAGTTTTACCGCGACTTTCACGAGCGGGCACGCCATGAGTCCAAGTGGGAACTTCAGTGGATATCCAGCCTCGTTGGCGAGCGCCGTCCTTTGGCGTGGTCCGACCAAGATGCCGCCGATTTGGCACGCAGCATTCGAGACTGGGCCGATCGCGCCGAGACCGTCGATTCCGGTGAGTTTCCCGATGTCACGTTCATGCTGCTCGAACCGGAAATACCGGAAGACTCGAAGGCATCCCAAGACGATGAACCGGCGTGGCGCGTCCGCATCGGCCTGCGATCCCCGCAAACAGGCCAGACCGAAGACATCCGAAAAATCTGGCGCGAACGCAACCAGCCGGCCGCGATTATCTCGCGGCGCATATCCAGCCGTGCCGCGCGGCTTCGCGCCGAGCTCGTGCGGGCCGCAGCCGTATTCCCCCAGCTCCATTCAGTCATTCACGCCGAACAGCCGCGCGATGTGCTGCTGACAACCGAACAAGCCCACGCATTCATTCATGAACAAACGCCGCTGCTCCTGGCAGAACAGTTCAACATTTCGCTGCCCGACTGGGCGACGGCGCGGCAAAATCGTCTCGGTCTGGAATTGGTAGTCCGGCCGCGCGAAGAACGACTACCGCAACATGAGCTGTCGCTCGGATCATTCGGCCTCGGCGCGATGATCCAGTTCGACTGGCGCATTGCCGTCGGCGACGCCCGCATCACGCCCGAAGAATTCGAATCCGCCGCCAATCGGCATGCGCCGCTGGTGCGCATCCGGGGCCAGTGGGTGGATATCGATCATATCGCCGTCGAAAGAGCCAGAGAGTTCATGCGCAAGCACGCCGCCGGTCCGCTCACGCTGATGCAGGCTGTTCGCCTCGCGGCCGGCGTCGATCAAGGCGAGGAGACCGGACTGCCCATCGTCGGCATCTCCGCCGCTTCGTGGCTAGAGCGCCTCTTCAACGACATGCCGCAGACGACGCTGGATCATCTCGATCAGCCGGCCGATTTTGAAGGCACCATGCGGCCCTATCAGTTGCGCGGGCTGGACTGGCTCGCATTTCTCAATCGGCTCGGCATCGGTGCATGCCTCGCCGACGATATGGGTCTCGGCAAAACGATCCAGCTCATCGCTCTGCTGCTTTACGAGCGCAAGACATTTCCCGATGTCGGGCCGACGTTGTTATTCGTACCCATGTCGGTCGTCGGAAACTGGCATCGTGAATTGCAGCGCTTCGGAAAGCCGCTGCGCGTGCTGGTTCATCACGGACCGGATCGGCTCACGGCAGACGACTTTGCGGATGCGGCGCCGAAGCACCATGTCGTCATCACCACATACGGCCTGGCCCATCGCGATCTTAAGGCACTGTCGCGCGTACGCTGGCATCGCATCGCGCTCGACGAGGCCCAGAAGATCAAGAACCCGAGCGCTCACCAGACCATCGCGATTCGATCACTCGATACGGCACATCGTGTCGCGCTGACCGGCACACCGCTGGAAAACCACTTGTCCGAACTGTGGTCGATCATGGAGACGCTCAATCCAGGTCTGCTCGGCTCAGCCGCCTCTTTTCGGAAACAGTTTGCCATTCCGATCGAAAAAATGGGCGATCAGCGCCGCGCTGAGCAGCTTCGCCGCATGATCCGGCCGTTCGTTCTGCGGCGGCTTAAGAATGATCCGCTCGTCGAGTGCGACCTGCCGGAGAAGCTGGAGATGCGCGTATTCTGCAATCTGACGACCGAGCAGGCCGCGCTTTACAAGGCGACCGTTCGGCAGATGCTCGATGAAATCGACCAGGCCGCGGGCATTCGCCGCCGCGGGCTTATTCTTGCGACACTCACGCGGCTTAAACAAATCTGCAATCATCCCGCGCATTTCCGCCCGGACGGCGGAAGCCTTGACGCCCGCAGCGGCAAGTGCGAGCGCATCGTCGAAATGCTCGAGGAGGTTATCGAAGAAGGCGACGCCGCGTTGATCTTCACCCAATACAAAGTTATGGGTGATTTATTGCAGCGCCTGTTGGAGGAGCGTCTGCGGACCAAGGTGCTGTTTCTGCACGGTGGCACCCAGGCAAAGCAACGTGACGAACTCGTCGACGAATTTCAAAAGCCCGACGGCCGAGCGCGGCTCTTTCTGCTCTCGCTCAAGGCCGGCGGTTTCGGACTCAACCTCACGCGCGCCAACCATGTCTTCCACTTTGATCGATGGTGGAATCCGGCCGTCGAGCAGCAAGCCACCGATCGAGCGCATCGAATCGGACAGCAGCGCCGCGTGTCGGTCTATAAGTTCGTCTGCATCGGCACAATCGAGGATCGCATCGACAAGCTGCTGACTGAGAAATCAGCCCTGGCGGATCACATCGTCGGCAGCGGCGACGAATGGCTGACCGGCTTGTCGACAAGCGAACTGAAGGAATATCTCGCGCTGTCGACTGAAGCCGTGGCGGAGAGTTGAAACGATCGCCATGAACCCGGAACGAATGCAAATGAATGAAGTGAACAGTATCGAAGTAAACGAGTCGTCCGAAAACACCACGGCACGTCTGAGTCTCCCGTCGGATCCATTCGAATTCTGGCGTGGCCGTGGCGATGCGTTTTCAGCGCCGCCGCGGACGGAGACCCAACCGGCGCTCAAGCAACTCGGCCCGCTGCCCGTGGCCCGCGCGGCGTTTCCGCTGATGGGCTTCTTCGCGTCAGTCTACGAGCACATATCCGCCCAGGCCCGCGAACAATTGAAACTCAGCGACTCATTCGAAGCCAAGTGAAAATGTCGGGGACCATGTGACGTGGTGTGATGAAATCGAGTCCATATCCACCTAACGCATCCAACCGGTCCTTCCATACTCGGCGTTCTGATGTTGCGAACTGTTCGCGGCCTTTTGCGCCGGCTCTTTACAGGGCTGGGCTATACGAGGCGTGTGGGACCAACGATATACCCATGCTGTCCGCGACTTGTGGGGCCAGCAGTCTTAACCCAATCTCTACTTACGCCCTGAGGCGCTCCTGGCTTTTCTGCCTCGCATGGCAGCACGTCGAATCAAGCCTGACCAACGGACAGGCCGCCCGAAAAGCCGTCTTGATGATTTCCGCGCCGCAGGCCAACAAGACATCGGCAGACGCCGGCGGCGCGGGACACGCCGGTATCACTGAGCATGCCGATCATGAGGAAACGGCGGCGAATGGCCGGTTATTGGTTGACTGGCCGGGCGGGCCTCGCTACAGTAAATCTAGGCAGGAAGTTATACGACACAGGTGCGCCCGGGAGAGGGCGCGCGGTCGGCGGTTCGGTGCCGAGCCGTCGGTCGCTCCCACCAATACGCCCCATTCCGGTCGATGGAAACAAGCGAGCCTGGCGGCGTGAGTCGCCCGCGATCACGGATGACAACCCACGACCTTCCGCGACAGGAACCTCGCCTTGATGTTCGTAACCTGAGTCTTAAAGTACGGTCTGGCCGCCACATAGGGCGTGCCGTGGAGCATCGCTATGGCATCCAAGCAACCCGTCTGGGGAATCGACGTCGGCCAATGCTCGTTGAAGGCGGTCAAGCTGCAGGCCGCCGATGACAAGGTCGAGCTGCTCGGTTTCGACATCATCGATCACGAGCAAATCCTCTCGCAGGCCGAGGCCGATGCGCAGGAGATCGCCCGCAAGTCGATCGAGACGTTCGCCTCGCGCAACGATCTGACGAATTGCCGGGTGGTTGTTTCGGTACCCGGCCAGCAGACGCTGACGCGCTTCACGAAGATGCCGCCGGTCGATGCAAAGAAAATCCCGGACATGGTTCAGTACGAGGCGAGCCAGCAGATTCCCTTCGACATGGACGAAGTCGTCTGGGATTACCAGGTCTTCAGTGAGATCGAATCGGTCGAAGTCGAAGTCGGCATCTTCGCCATTCGCAAAGAGCTGATCCGCAACTATCTGTCGATGTTTACGTCGCAGAAAGTCGAGCCGGTCATGGTACAGACCAGCCCGATGGCCTCTTACAACGCGGCGCGGTTTGAACTGCCGCTGCCTGAGGGCGAGACGTACATTCTGCTCGACATGGGTGCGATCGCCACGGACCTGATCGTTGCGCAAGGCTCCCGCATCTGGTCGCGGCCGATTCCCATTGGCGGCAATCGTTTCACTGAGGCGCTGGTGTCCGCGTTCAAGATTTCCTTCGCCAAGGCGGAAAAGCTGAAGCGCACGGCGGCTTCGTCGAAGTATGCCCGGCAGATCTTTCAGGCGATGCGGCCGGTCTTCGCAGACCTCGTGTCCGAAGTCCAGCGATCCATCGGCTATTACACGTCGACGCATCGCGACGCGAACATCACGCGCATTATCGGCATGGGCAACGCGTTCAAGCTGCCGGGCCTGCAAAAGTTCCTCCAGCAGAATGTGCAGATGAAGGTGGACAAGCTGCCGGGCTTCGGCCGCATGATCGAAGTCACAAATGCGAAAAAGGGAGAGTTCGAAGAGAACCAGGTGAGTCTCGCCGTTTGTTACGGCTTGGCGCTGCAGGGTCTGGGTCTTGCATCGGTCAATTCCAACCTCCTGCCCATGGAGATTCGCCGCACGCTGCTCTGGCAGAAGAAGCAGCCGTGGTTCGTTGCCTCGGCGGCGTGCCTGGCGCTGGCGGCGGGTTCGATCTGGATCGGCAACGTGATGGCAGCGGGCGAGGTTCAGAACAGTATTGGCACGGCGCAGTTAGGCGGGCAGCCGCGCGTCGGGTCAGTCGAGGAGGCGGAGCGCGTCTTGCGCGAGGCGAGCAGCGCCCCATCGGTCGAGCGCGCCCAGCGCGTGACCGCCGCCGCGAAATACCTCAAGCAGGAGTTCGGCAAGTATACGAGCGGCAGCAAGGAAGCAGGCACGCTCGCGACGCTAGCCAAGTTTCCGCAGAACAACACATTCGTGCCGATGATTGTCGATATCGTTCACCGCGCCTTTGAGGAGGTCAGCGCGCCCGAGCTTCAAAATGTCAAATCGCCCGAGGAGTATGGCAAGCTCGCCGCGCGCGTGCCGCGCAGCGATCGCAAGGAAATCTGGATCGATACGCTGACCATGGTATACGACGAAGATCCTGGCAGGCGCTTCGCCACGGGCGAGGGGCCGTATAAACGCGGCCGCGCCGGCTGGGCCGTTGAAATCAAGGGCACAACGACCATGCCGAACCCGGCAGCGTGGATAGAGGAGAAGTTGATCCGCACGCTGATCGAAGTCGGCTGCAAGCCGGGAGTGGGCATTTATGTCGATTCCGTTGACGTTGACAAAGTGAACCGCCGCGGAAAAGCGGGCCTGCCCACGGCTTCTGATTCGCTGGGCGGCGAGGATGATTCCGGCGGTGGTGGCGGCGGTCGGCGTACGCCCGGTGGCCGTCGAGCGACCGGCGGAGATGATCAGGGCCAGGATCGGCGCTCCGGTGGCTTCGCAGGCTTTGGCGGGCCGTCTGGTCCGCCGACGCGCGGCGGCACACCCGGCGTTGGCACGGCGCGCAGCCAGCTCAGCGATCTGGTTCGCGACATGCTGTACAAGGACCCGATCACCAAGGAATCGGTTGAAGACGACTACACTTTCATTCTCCAGATCATTGTTCGCAAAGACAACACGCCGAACGACCGTATCCCTGAGCGCTACAAAGAAAAAAAGGATGACGCCGCCAAGCCCGGTGATACGCCGAAGTGATATCGCGCCTGCATCGTTGGTCGAATTGCCGCACGCGGCAACTGAAGAATACGGAGCCTTGAGTCATGGCTTTTGTCAAGAAGAACTGGTTGTATCTCATGCTCGGCGTTGTCGCCGTCGGTTCGCTCGCCACGGCTGCCTGGGCCTACATGGGTGGCGATGCCATAATCGAGCAGTTGCAGAGCATCGAACGTATCAAAGCCGAGGTTCAGCGCGAGGCCGGCAGCGCGCCGAATGCCGCCGTGATCGAGGCCAAGAAGGAAGAGCAGGCGCGTCTGATCGCCGAGCAGGAGCGCGTGTTGCAGTCGGCCCTTTCGCCCCAGCTATACAATGCCTTTGAAGGACGCGATCGCCAAGCGCTCGTGCTCGGCGTGCTGCCCAATCCGGAAAGCCGGGCCAAGCAGATTGAATTCAAGAACGCCTATCGCACGGCCTTTAATGAGTTGCGACGACGCTTGAATGCCCGCGGGCCGGCCACGCCGGAAGAAGTCGCCCGCGAACAGGCGATCGACGATTCCAAACGCGCCGGAAGTTCGGATATCGATCGCGGTCCGTGGATGCCCAAAGGCACGACGGAAGAGGAAGCAGCCGCTGACTCGGATGCATCCAAGACGGCATCGCTGGCTGACCTGCTGCGGCAGTATCCGAAGGCCCGCGCGACGGAGAACGTCGCGCGATCGATCTATATGTACCTTCGGGACGGCGCGCTTGCACCACACCCCATGCTCGAAAACCAGGACGTGCCGAACCCCACGGAAATCTGGCACGCCCAGATGACGCTCTGGATTCAGCAGGACATCGCTTTTGCACTGATGCGGCTGAACGAAAAGCGCGCCGAGGAGCTTCGCGCCGCTGGACGACCCTACGATGCGTGGGTCGCCAATATGCCGGTTAAACAGCTTAAGCAGCTTGCCAGCGCGGCGTGGCTTGGTCGCGGGGGCAGCATGAATCGGGCTCCCTTTGCGACGTCGTTCACCAACGTTACCAACGACGGCACGAAATTTGTCGTGCCGCTCTTTCTGCAGGTGGTGATAGAAGAATCTGCATTGCTTGATCTGCTCGATTCAATCTGTCGCGTCGGCTATTACACCCCGACGCGCGTCGCAACCCAGCGCATCGAGCACAGTCTCATGCAGGATGAGTTCATTTACGGCGAAACGCCGGTTATTGAAGTCTCCATCGACATCGAGGCCGTCTATTTTCGCAAGGTGTTCGATGCGTGGATTCCGACGGAGTTGGGGCCGATACTCGCGCGGCCAGAGGCGAAAGAAGACCCCAATGCTCCGCGTCGATGACGCACGAAAAGTGTGTAAGCAGTGCTGATCGCAATAATTGACGCCGTTAATCGCGGCATGATAACTCGTGGATCGTGGTGCTAGATGGCAAAGAAGAACGCCGGATTCGTTGACGAACACATAGAGAAGGTCGCAGTCGGTCTTTGCGGCCTGGTCTTTCTTGGCGCGGTTTACGTCGGCTTCCTGAGCGGGCGGTTCTCCAGCGCCGAGGGCATGAACGCGCGAAAGCTCGCCGACGCCACGGGCGATGCCGCTGATCAGGCCGCGCGCACCATCCTGTCCAAACAGCCTGATACACGCACTGCCGGCGCCAAGCCGGCCACTGCTCAGAATGATCCAACCGAAGTACTTAAGGATTGGTTCGGTGACGATGCCAAGGGGTTGATCGTCGCCGCGAACCTCAAGTCACCCGTGGCCCGAACGCAGCCTTTCCCGCCGATTTTCCATTCCACGACTGGAATCGCGCCGGAGGATCGACATGCCCTCGCGGAAATGGTGCAGCCCGGGCTTTCTGTCGCAACCACGGGGCGCAGTACGTTCGAGCTTCCCGTTCAAAAGCCAGCGCTGGCGGACTTCGATGGCAATGAAGTCAAAGGCAAACATCCGGCAACAACCCGCAACTGGGTCGCCGTCGCCGCGCAAGTCGATCTCATTCAGCAGGACATCAACTTTAAGACCGTCAAATATCCGCCCGACGGTTCCTACCTCGCCATTGTTGAAGTGCAACTTGAGCGTTTCGATCAGAACGAACCTTGGAAAGGCTGGCGCCCGGTCGAAACGTATCAGCCCTTTACCCCTGCACCCCGTCCTCAAATATTCGATTCACGATCCGGCGAATTCAAGCTTGAAGGGTTGACCGAATTTAAGGATCTGATCGAATCAAAGCAGGAGTTCATCGCGCGTCCTCTGCTGCGCGAGCGGACGGCGGGCGATCGAATTGTCTATCCGCCCGTGCCCTACTTTCCAGAGTCGCCGCGCGTCGAAAGCTCCGACCCGACCACGCGCGTGAAGAAGTGGGCGAGCACGGCTCAGAAGGCGCGCGATGCCAAGCCGCCCTTCTCGATCGAAGACCTCGATGCCGCATTTGTCATGCTTCGCGCCGTCATCGGTACCGCCGGCGTCAAGGAACAGGACCTGACCAAGGCGCAATCGTCGCTGGCCGCGGTGGTGCGCCGACTGAAGCGCATTCGAAAAGACGAGGCACTCGATGCCACGATCAGACCGCCGGAAAAGCTCATGCCGATCGTCGCCTACGACTTGAACGTCATCCCCGGTCACACCTATGTCTATCGAATGCGCTACGAAGTGTTGAACATTTTCGCGGGAAATCCGGGTGAATTGATCGATCCGGCCGACGCGGAGAAGTTGACGGTCTTCAGCGCATGGTCGCCCGAAACGCGCCCGATCACGATTGAAAGCGACACCTATTTTTATCTCACGCGCGCCGACGAATCCAAGAAGGAACTTACCGTCACTGTCTACAAGAAGCGCGGCCGTGAGCCTGTTCGAGAATCGGCGTTCAAAGTGGCGATCGGCGAGGAGATCGGCGGCGAGCGGCGGCGCGGCAACACGCGCGTGGATTTCACCACGACCGCCATCTGTCTCGACATCGACTTCAACCGCAGCGTCAACGGCAAGAACGAAGTCGCGCTCGTTTATGTCGACACCAGCGACGGCCGGGTGCATGAAAGGCTGCTGTCGGTCGATAAGAACGACAAGTTCCGGCAGACGCTTGAAAGCGAGAAGAGCGCTCAACGCTGACGATCGCCCTTTGCGCGATGTTCTATACTTCCAACGGCGTGAATAGCCCGTGCAGTTCGAGTAACATGGCCGCTCATGGTCATCGATGTCCACTGCCACATCGGCTATAGCGCTCGCAAGGCGAGCACCGCCATACCCCGATATCACTTTGAACAGTTCGGCGCCGCCGGGAACACCGGCTTCGATAGCTACTTCTCGCCGCGACTTCTGGGCCGGGCTGCATGGTTTTTCGTGCGGCGCTGGCTGGGCGTCGATCCGCGCCTGCCTCCCGGCGCCGCGCTGGATCACCAGATCGAGCGCATCTACGAATTGCACTGGAGCAGAATGCCGAGCGTCGAACGTGTCGTGCTGTTGGCATTCGATGAATACCGCCATGACAACGGAAGCGTCGTCGGGCCGGCGGCAAGGGGCGCTCGGCACGGCAGCGACTTGTACACGTCAAACAGTCTCGTCGCGGCCGTTTGCCGCGAGAAGCCGTCGCGGTACCTCTTCGGCGCTTCCATCCATCCCTATCGTACGAGCGGAGCAGGCACCGCGGTCGACATGCTCGATGAACTCGCTCGCGGCGATCCGCGACCGGTCCTCGTGAAGTGGCTGCCGATTCACCAGAACATTCGCGCCGATGACGAGCGTACGATCGCCTTTTTGCGCCGAGCGGCCGAGCTGAATATCGCGATTCTCGTGCATTACGGCGGTGAAATGTCGCTCACTCGCCAGCACAACGAATTCGAGCATCCCGGCACGATGATCCACGTGCTGCGCCGCCTGCGCGCGGAAGGCGCGATGCCGACGGTCATCGTCGCCCACATGGCCACGCCGTCGTTTCCGTGGCAAAGCCGCGACGGATTCGAAAAGCTGGCCGAGGCGATGCTGGGCGAGTTTCGCGATGCTCCGCTTTATGCTGACATCTCGGCACTTGCGGCATTCGGCCGAACGCGATGGCTTCCCTACCTCGCCGAAAGGCCTGATTTGCAGGAGAAAGTCGTCTGGGGCAGCGATTTTCCGATTCCCGTGATGCTGCTTCCCTATTGGCGGCATCTCGATCGCCGCACGCGCCGACGAATCGCGGAGCTTCCCTCGTGGATCGAACAGGACTTTCAATTGAAGCGAGCGATGGGACTGCGCGACGAGGTGTTTACGCGGGCGTCGCGGCTACTGAACCTGGCGATGACAGCTCCGCATCCATCCCAGGCCGCGGCAGCAGGTATTGATGTTTGAACTGTTCGGCCGTTCGCGAGCGCAGCTTGCGTAGGCGCTTCTCACGTTCTGATAGAAAACCGTTGGGTAGCTCGGCCAGCTCGACGCCGTCGAGGCGCATCGACTCGCGCTTTGACGCATATTCGATGCTCACTTCGCGAAGCGCGCCGTCAAAGCGCTCGGCAAGCTGATCCATGCTTTGCATCGATTCAGATTCGACATAGAGCCGATATCTCGGAACTTCACCGAAACAAGGCGACAGCACAAAGAGATTTGGTGGTGCCGCACCGTTATCGAACACGCGCTGCATCGCGCTGACGACCTGATTTTCCGTCAGCTTTTCGCCGGTCATCGAAGCGGTATGCGCGTCGCGGCTCAGGAACTCGATCAGCGGCGCTTCGTCGAACCAGCCGGTCACGCGGACACGGTCGCCCATGTCGTAACGATACAATCCGCTATGATTGGTCAGCACGAGAAAGTAGTCTTCGCCAACGCACACTTCGTGGCTGCGCTGGACCGTCGGAGAAGGCGTGCCGTATTCCGAAGCCGGAATGAATTCGAAGAACTGCGTTGCAACGGCCAGGATGCCCGCCGCGGTAAAGTCATCGATGGGAATCGTCATCCGGCCTTCACTCGCGATCAGTCCGATGTCGCGTGCCGGCGCCTCGCCGAAGTACTTTGGAAACTGGGCCTCGTACAGACCCATCGTTCCGCCCGTCCAGTGCGCCCGAAAGCCCAGCCGCCAATAGTCCTTTGGATAAAGCGCACCAGACTTGGAGGCGATATCGTCCAGCTTTCTTGCCAAGGCACGGTCGGACTTCAGCCTCGGCGCGATGGCGCGGCGGATGCCCTGCTCAACGGGCAACTCGTCCCAGAGCGTGCCATCGTGAATATCGCGAATCATCCGGTCGCGATGTTCATGAGCCGTCTTGGCGAGCAGGATCAACGTGGCGGGATTGGCCGTCACGAGCCAGCCGACATCTTTCGGAATGGCCAGCCGCATAATGGTGTAGTACTTCGCGCGCGGATCGACGATCGCACCGATCGCGAGCGGCGACGTGTAATATCGCTTCACAAGCCACTTCTGCGTCGCGGCGAGCAGCCCGGTAATTGCTCCGCACGGCACGCCCGAAGGCGAAAGATGATCGTTCATCGGGCTGGTCACCTGCACAATGTGACGCAGGAACGTGCCGGCGTGATCGATCAGCGCTTTGAGTCCCCAGATGTTCCAGCCGCGGCGGCTCTGTTCCAGCGTTCGCGGCGTCACGGGGATGTACTTCGGCTCGGCCGTCGTTCCGCTGGTCAGCGCGAACATGAGAATGCGTTCAGACGGATTAAACAGCGCGCCGACATCACCGTTTCGCACGGCGTCGATATACGGCCGCAAATGATCGTATGAACGGATGGGAATCTGCGCGCGAAAGTCTTCATAGCTGCGGATTCGATTGAAACCATGCTCTCGGCCGAATCGGCTGTCAGCATGGCGCCTTGCGATTTCACGCCACAAGTTGTCCTGTGTTGAAGTCGCGTGCCGAACCTGCTGAAAAAAACCGCGCGTCGTCACGCTCGCGTGGTTCTTCGCGAGCTTGCAGATGATGCGATCATACCAAGGTCGAGCGGTTGCCATTCAGCGTTGGATCATACGGCGGATCGGATCGGCCTGCGAGCGACGGCGCGCCCCCGCGCGGGGTGCGCGGCAGCCTTCAGTTGTTTTTTGCATCAGGCACCGCCGTTTCGACAAAATCGGCGGACACATCGTCAGAATCATCGTTGGCCTCAGCCGGCCCCAGTACGATGCGGCCACGCGGATCAACGGCCACGTCGCGCCCGGCGGCCACGGAGATATGATGGAACGGCCGTTCGCTGCTGACAAAGTCGGCGAAGCGCACCGGTCGAAACAGGTTTTCCGGCCCCTCGTCGCAAGCCAGATATCGATCGAAAAAATCGCCCGTATGTCGCGCGTACAATTCCGGCTGAACGTCGACGGATTGATTGTGCTTGGCCCGCGCAACGACCCACAAATAGCGCGGTTGCGGCGACTGCGCGTAGAGCAGCCGCGATTGTTCAACCGGGATGTAGCTGTCGCGCTCGCCGTGGATCAACAGGATTGGTCGCGGAACCATGCGCGCCAGCGTCTTCCGCACCGATGGAAACTGACACTTGAATTTGAACCGACACGTCAGGATCACGCACCACCGTAGGAAACGCCAGAATTCCGGCGGGTGGTTTTCGTAGATGAAACGCACTTTCGCGAAAATGCTTGCCAGCTTGCGCATCAAATATTCAAGCGTGCAATCCGACGAAAAGGCCCCGTCGCAAATGATCGAGCGGATGGAGGGGCACACCTCAGCGGCGAGAATCCCGGCGCAGGCTCCGCGGGAGATACCGAACACGCCCAACTCTATCGGCTTACCCTGCTCTTCGAGGATCGACTCTGCGGTGCTGACGGCGGCCACCATATCGGCGACTTCGCGATCGCTCGGCCACTGCCGCGGCGTGTAGCCTTCTTCATGCGCCGAATCGCCATGTCCGCGAAAGTCAAAGGTGAACACGTCAAAGCCGGAGGCAACAAGGTCTCGGCAATATCGTGCGGCGCTATGGCGCGTGCTCTTGAACTCGGGCGCGAAGACGATCATGCCGCGCGACGGCCTATGGCTGGAGCGAATCAGCGTGCCGCGCAGTCGGATGCCGTCGGCGGCGAAGAAGTCTCGATCCTCGCCTCGCAGCGGGACGAAGCCGGTCTGCACCATGGAAAGCGGCGGCTCGGTATCACGGAGGATATTCAGGCAGATGCGCACGTACTTGCCAAGCACCAGCATCGGAACGATGAGCAGCAGCAGGAGCGTCAGCAGAATGGAAGTGAGCGCCCAATTATGGGAAATGATGTCCCAAAGACGCGTCAGCCACCCTGCCGCCAAAATGAGTTCATTTCCGCTCAAGTGCGAGCCTCCGAACGGTTTGGGGCGAATGATAACCCAAGAGCCGGCCCTTTCGCCAGCGTGTTTAAGGCATCCTCAAGATACCCCGATAAATTAGCGATTCGCGTCCGCCCTTCGACGTTTTTGTCGCAGGCGCGTAGGATACCGGCGTGCATCGGACGGACATTTTGGACAAGCTGGCCCGCTATACTCCGCGCGACGAGCAGGACGCCGCGAATCGGGACCGCATCGCGCAATTCATACGCGATGAACCGGCGTGCTTTGAGCGATCAACATCCACAGGGCACATCACCGGCGCGGGATGGCTTCTCGACCGGAGCGCGCGTCGCGTTCTCTTGACGCACCATCGCAAGCTCAGCCGCTGGCTGCAGCTCGGCGGTCATGCCGACGGCGACTCCGACATTCTCGCGGTCGCCCTGCGAGAGGCCCGCGAAGAATCCGGCCTGGCGAATATCAAGGTGATCAGCGATCAGATATTCGACCTGGACATCCATCCCATACCGGCCATCGACAACGACCCGCCGCACGTGCATTACGACATTCGTTTCCTTCTGCAGGCCGCGGGCGACGACGCTTTTCGTATCAGCGACGAGTCGCATGATCTGCGGTGGTTCACATTTGACGAACTCGGAGCGCTCGGCGACAGCCGCTCCATCATGCGGATGCGTCAGAAATGGCTCGATGTTCTGGCCGGGCGATCACTGATCACGCTCGCATGACTGTTACGCCATGACCGCGATACACGAAATCTCCGTTGAGAAAATCGGCGCGCTGACCGAAGCGCTCAACTGTGGCGCACTGTTGCTTAATCGCACCGGCTGTATTGTCCATGCCAACAAGCGCGTCTGCGAAATGGCCGGCCGCACGGCCGATGATCTGATCGGTCGGCGGATCGACACGCTTTATGAGTCACCTGAGGATGTCGCGTTTGTGCGACAGCGCGTTGAAGAATTCGACAGCGTCTTCGAAGATGAGTTTCATCTCGTTTCGCCGGAGGGTCGGCGCGTGCCCGTGATCGTCTCCAGCCGACCACTCGGCGATGCCAACATTGCGGTCGCTTTTTACAAGCTGGTCACGCTGATCGACATTTCCCGGCAGAAGCGCCTCGAAGAGCGGCTCACCGAGGACTATCAACAAATCGCCAAACTGAGTGACACCATCCTCGCGCAGGCCATCGAACTGAAGCACTATTCCGAGCAACTGGAAGAAAAAGTTCGCGAGCGAACGGCTGAGCTGCGCGAGGCAAACATGGACGCGATCTACATGCTCGCGGTGGCCGGCGAAGCAAAGGACTACGACACTGGCGCGCATGTTCTTCGCATACGAAAATACGCCGAATTGATGGCGACAGAACTCGGCCTACCGTCGGCTGACGTCGAACGGATCGGATATTCCGCCTTGCTTCATGATGTCGGCAAGATGATCGTCCCGGACAGTATTCTGAAGAAGGCCGGTCCGCTCACGCCCGAAGAGCGCCGGATCATTCAAGGCCACACGCTGGCCGGCGAGCGGATCTTGTCTGACAAGCCGTTCTTCGCCATCGCCCGTCAGATCGCACGAAGCCACCATGAGAATTGGAACGGCACGGGTTATCCCGACGGTTTGAAGGCCGACACCATTCCATTGCCGGCTCGAATCGTCCGGCTGGTGGATGTTTACGACGCGCTTTTGAGTCCGCGCGTTTACAAGCCGTCGTGGTCGATTGAAGACGCTACGGACGTCATCCGTAAAGGCCGTGGAGAGCTATTCGATGCCGCGCTCGTGAAGGCGTTTGAAAGAATCGCCACTTCAAAAGAATTCATAGGCGTTCGAAGCGTGAAAGCCGGCGCATTCGGTTGAGATAGCCGCGGCCTATTCGCCCAGGACCGTTTCCTTCACCACTTCCTCGATCGTCGTGACGCCGTCGTATATCGCCAGCAAACCGCTCTCGCGAAGGGTTCTCATGCCGTTTTTGCAGGCCGCTTCCATCAGGACGTTTGTTGACGCGCCCTGCATGACGAGGTCTCGAATGTGGTCATCGAAGATCATGAGTTCGTAAATGCCGACGCGACCGCGGTAGCCGG
Organism: uncultured Planctomycetaceae bacterium; assembly: GCA_964599535.1. Taxonomy (GTDB): domain Bacteria; phylum Planctomycetota; class Phycisphaerae; order UBA1845; family UTPLA1; genus JADJRI01. The sequence goes on along the minus strand of CAZRFP010000066.1, from coordinate 393 downwards.
TGCCATTGCAGTTGTCGCAACCTTTGCCGAAGTAGAATCGACGACCTTGCACGTCAGCAGGCCGGAGGTGCAATTCCATGAGCTGCTCTTCCGACGGCGTGTACTCTTCCTTGCAGTTCTTGCAGACGCGCCGGCAAAGCCGCTGAGCCACGACGGCTTCCATCGTCGCGGTGATTAGAAACGGCTCGACACCCAGATCGAGCATTGGGGGGACGGCCGACGGCGCGTCGTTTGTGTGCAGCGTGGTAAAGACCAAGTGGCCTGTCAGAGCGGCCTGGATGGAAATCTGAGCCGTCTCAAGATCGCGTATTTCACCGACAAGAATGATGTCTGGGTCTTGTCGAAGGAAACTGCGAAGCGCACGTCCGAACGTCATGCCGGTCTCGGTATTGA
>CAZRFP010000065.1:0-22936 GCA_964599535.1 uncultured Planctomycetaceae bacterium | reverse complement strand
TGATCGTGTTGGTGACGGGCCATGTCTCATTCATCGGTTTTCTTCCTCGGAAACACGTCATCGCGATAACGCTCCAGGACTTCGATAAACGTGTTGATCGCGTGCCGACTTTTCAGCCGTAGCGCGATGCTGTCAGCCATGCGCCCGTCAATCAGGAATGAAACCCCCTTGGGTTTAATCTCGATTACCACCGCCTCAGGCGGGCCGCTCCCGTCCGGCGTGGGACACCATTGGCCGATCGTGTAGTGCTCGATCTGCGCCATATGCGGCGTCGGGCGTGGCGTGTTGAAGTCGGAAATATCGTACCGCGGTTTTCGCTTCATTTGATTCCCTCGACGCTAATGGGGGGATTGCAGGTACATGGGTCACATGTTGGGCACGCCTGAAAACCGTGGTCGCACGGCAACTCAAAAGCCAATCGTGCCGCCCTCAGCCACCTGCAATCATGTTTGTGGACTCTCGACGCTTCGCACACGCAGTGGACCATGTTTCCGCAGTATGGGCATCCGATTTCAACATGTGTTCTCGTGTTCACTGTCCCGCCTCACTCACTCCACAGCCTCCGCGCTGCTTCGTCCGTGCGCGCCATCGGCGGCCAGTCATGGATCGACAGGCCCGCCGCGTTGAAAAAAGTGTCTTCGTCCGGGCACGGCACAACGTCGTACTCCGTCTCGTCGATCCGGGTACCGAACGCTCCTCGGCCCGGGCTGCTTTCTCTTCGTCGATGCAGTGCGCCTTCATCCTGCCGATAGCCGTGCCGCCGCATCCGCGACACCAACACCCGTGAGAATTCGGCAGACCCGGTGCGAATGGCCAGGATGCAGCCCCAGTTGTCCGCGTCGCACATGAACAACTCATGCATGCGCCCCTCGAAATCGAGGCCGATATGCCGATTGCCGAACCGCGTCTGTCCCGTCCGGCCGTAGCGGTGCAGTGTCACCACGCTGGCAGCGATCAGTTCCGCCGCGCGCAACCGGATCAGGTTGGGCGCCTTACCACACGGCTCACCCCTCAGACCGCGCTGCCCCTCCCGGTATTTCGGGGTGATGACGTGCTCAATGTCGCCGATGGTCTGGCAGCGCCGTCGGATCGAGCCGGCGATTTCCCATCGCTCGTAGCAGCCGGCGAAGAGTTCGCGGAAGCGGAATGCGGCCTGCACCGCCTCGCCGAACGGGATGCGATCTGAAGAGCTCATCTCGTCACCCTCATCCCGTGCACCTTCGCATTGTGGCACGGCGCGCAACGCGTGCCGACCGGCCGCAGGCACATTCGGCACCTGAAAACGTCGAAGTACGCCCCGCACTTCTCACAAACCACCTTCGCCACTTGTGGCGGCGGGGCTGCCTGTTTCATCCCGTCGTAATCGAATCCCTGAACACGCATGTGCCATGCTCCTGTCACGCAAACAAAACTTCCGATTTCTGGAGTTGTCTCCGCCGGCGAAGTCGCGGCGCCGGTTCCGCCAGAAACAACACCCGCCCATCCACGGGCAACGCCTCCATTCGCTTCGCGGCCGCGTCTCGAAGATCGCGCCAGCGCCCACCGACCGGACTCCACGGCGCAGCCAGGCCGATCGGCAGGCGCTCAAACATGTCGCGCGTGAACCACTTGAATCGAGGCTTGACGGCATACATCCCGTGCTCGGACCAGGACGCCAAGCCGACGCGGCAGCCGATGCAGACGAGCTCGAACGCCCTGGCGCTGCACAGAATCTTCCGGAAGCGCGAAGCGTGGTGTCCGACGCTGGTGACCTGGAGGAACGCCAGGCTCTGCGGTCGATCGGGGTGATACGCGGCGAGATCGGCGAAGCCGAAACAGTCCTTCGCGAAACCGCCCGCAGCCGTCTGGATAAACCGCTCGACGACGTCGCAGTGCCAGCCGAGCCGATCGAGGTATTCCCGCGTCAACTTCAACGCCGGCAACTCTCGCTTGCGTGTCCGTCGCGCCGTCGTCATTCGAGGTTGTCACCGTACATGTCGTTTGCGTCGCTTTTCTTCTTGGCGTCTCCGAGCCGTGTGATCTTGGCGCGGGCCTCGTGGTAGCAGAATTTCTTGAACTCATCGAGGTGCAAATCTTCGTGGTTGATCTGCAGCGAACACGTGTAAGCGTCCCGGCTGACTGTCAACGTGCTGACATCCGCCTCGAATGCGATGGGCTCAACGTTTGCGCCGCCTTCCATTCCGGGCAGGGCCTGTTGTCCAGGCACGTCCTTCGGATCGGAAATCTCAAACGAGAGCCGACCGCCGATGAGCAGCGACGAGATCTGCTCCTCGGTGAATTGATGATCCGTCGGGATCGCCATGCCGAGCGTCAGCTTGTTCTTGCCGTAGCTCATGCCCTTGAAGCGGGGGCGAATCGTCAGCGTTCTGTGTCCCGCGGCCTTGTCCGCCCTGCCCTTTTTCTTTTTCGTCGCCGTTGTCATTCTGCAAATCCTTTCGCTTAAAGTGTCATGCGTTCGGCACATGCCGCATCGCTTCATTCACTGCGTCGATTGCCTTGCCCGCTAACCGCTTCCGTTCGCGAGTTGATTGACCAACCTCACGACATCCGGCGAGTCGTGCCGGACCGATCCTGCGCGAACGTGCCCGGCGAGAATCCGCCCGCGCGGATCACGCTCGAGCAGGCGCGCCACATCTTCGGGCTCCATCGCGCGCACTCGATCAGCCGCCGCCGCCGCCGCCGCCTCGCGTTCGGCGCGAAGGCGCCTCGCCGACTCGTCCTGTGCCTGCTGTGCCGCCGCCGCCTTCGCAGCGCCGCGAAGGTCCATCACGAGCGCTCCGACCCCCTTGCCTCGCGAGAGCCGGTCGGCGTTGATCCGCCGCACGTCCGCCGTCGTGAGTTGGGTTCCGGCCAGTTCCGTCAGGGTCGGCTCCCCGACGCCGGCCGCGAGCAACGCGGCCCGAAGCTCCCCCACCTTCAGACCAGCAGCAGCAGCAGAGTCCGCTGGCGGCGCCTGCGCGCTCTGCGCGCGCTCACCGCACGTGCTGCTGCTGCTGTTATGGAAAAGTTCTGTAAAAGACTTGTATACAGAACCGGCAAGCGCGCTGCATTTTTGGTCGTGCGCGCTGCATTTTTGGTCATCGCGCGCTGTACTGCGTGCAGCGCGCGCGCTGCATTTTTGGTCATCGCGCGCTGTACTCCGTGCAGCGCGCCGCGCTGCATTTTCGGTAGGCTGCGCGCTGTACTCCGTGCAGCGCGCCCGACGCGGCGGCTCGGTCAGTAAACCGACGATTGGGGCGGTTCCGCCTACCAGCAGGCTGAACCGCGTCTGGCAGCCGCCGCGCCCTGCCGGGACGACGGCGAGATCGAGCAGGCCGGCTTTAACCAACTCCTCGGCCACCTTCCGCACCGTTCGAAAGTTCAATCCCATTTCCACAGCAAGGCTCCGCATTGAACCTACCCAGACGTCGTTTCCGTCCCCCCGGAATTTCAGGAGGCCGAACATCACTTTCGCGTCACTGCTGATGTCCGCTCGCCCTAACAGGTCGAGCGGGATACGTATGTGAACTCTCGTGTCCCGTTCTCTTGCCACCGCAGGTCTCCATGACGATTCGCGTCGCCCCACACAGGGGCCGAACCCCGCGCCGCCGTCAAGTGCCTAGACCGTGACATTGCGAACGAAACCCGGCACCTTTGCCAAAGGCACGCCGAGGGCGCCGGCTCTGCGCCGACACGCCTCAAAGACCTCCTTGCGATGGACCGGAACACTGACCGGCGCTTGAACCTTCAGGCGCACCTTGTCGCCGGCGATCGAAATGACCTGTACCACGATGCTCTCGCCGATCGTGATCGACTCTCCGGCAAACCTGCTTAATACAAGACCTTTCACCGTTGACTCCCTTCAACGAAACAAATACCCCGCGCCACATGCGGCCGCTTCACCAGCACACCGATTTGAATGAGATTGGTGATGTGCCCGTGAACCGTCTTCGTGCTCAATCGCATTTCGCGCGCGATCTCACGCAACGTCGGATAGACACCCTCGGACTCGTAGTGCCGGGCGATGTATGCAACGATCTCCCGCTGCCGCTTCGTCTGCAGCTGGGGCTCTTCCAGCGGCCGCCCGCAGGATGGACACGTCACCGATCGCAAACTAGCCATTGGCCCATGCCCTCAATTCCTTGATGTCCACGCGCACCGTCTTCTCGCCGTTGGTCACGACGCCGCCGGTGTACAAGATGCGACGGATCAAATGCGCGTAGATTTGAACGTCCTGAAGACAATGCTCGATGACGTCGTGCCACATCCCGCCGCGAATCAGCGTCGGGACATCGCGGCCGGACATATGGGTCCGGTACTGCAGGCCGAGCATCGCCGCGGCGATCTTCTCAAGCCGAAAGCCGCCGCAGTCGCCGTTGTTGGCATCGCGAATCCGGGCCAGCAGATCCCACGAGGGAGTGGCCAGAGTCGATCGCGACAACCGCTCGACGACCTTGTCGTCGAATGCGTGGATGTTGTGTCCGGACCTGGGAAACGTTTTAAGCGTCGCGGCCAGTTCTCCGATCCGACGCGGGCCGAATACATGGCAGCGCATCGACGGGAACGCGCACGTCACGGCGCAGGCCAATCGGCAGCGCGTCGTGTCCAGCCCGTCGGTTTCGACGTCGTAGCAGAGGATCATGCCGCGACCTCCGATTCCCCGATGAACTGCGACGGCTCGCCCATATGGTGAAGGCCGACGTAGTGACGCGCCCGGGTCATCGCGACATAACACAGCCGACGCTCTTCCAGAACGTCCGTGGAACGCACCGACGGAAAGACACCCTCATCCAGGCCGGCCACGATCACGGCGTCCCATTCCAGGCCCTTGGCGGCGTGCGCCGTGATCAGCGTGACAGCCTCGCCCTTGCGATAATCCTCCCCCTTGTCGCTGTCGAAGTCGGCGTACCACTCCAAGGCCTCGGCGATCGATTTATCCGAGCAGAAGGCCGACCAGAAGCCGGCAGCACGCGCAGTGTCGATGGGAAGACTTCGGCTCATCGCGTCGATGAAGAGCTCCACGCCATGCTCCGGATTGGCGAACGCGATCGAATCACCCAGCGCGTTCGAACCCAGTTGCAGATAGGCGTCGAAGATCGGCGAGCCGGCGGCCGCCGCGAGGTTCAGCCGGGCGATGCGCTCCTGGTCGAGGCCCAGTTCCGCCGCGAGAATCAGCACGGCAAATCGGTCGCGCCGGTTCACCACGAGCCGCAGGGCTGCATGAAGCTTCGAGAAGGCCTCGGTCTTGGCCAGATCGCTCGACTGGCCGACCCGGTTGCACGAGACGCCGGCCTCGGCCATCGCGCCCTGGACGTAGCGCAGGACGCGGTGTGTTCGCCCCAGAACGGCGATCTCGCCGGCGGCGTGGAAAGACTGGAGCTCTTTCACTTTCGCCACGACGGCCCCATAGTCGCCCTCGAACGCCTCGACCAGTCCGCGGCGCCGCGTCGCACCCCTCATCGGCGCAGCCAATTCGTCGCCGTTGCGGTCGATCAGCGTGTTCGCGGCCTCGACGATGCGGTCTGAGCAGCGGAAGCATGAATCGAGATCGATGACTTCGAACGTTCGGCCTTGAAGAAGTCGCCGCAGAAGGTCCGGCCGCGCGCTTCGCCATGCGTAGATGGACTGCCGGAGATCACCAACAAAGAAAATCGAGGCCGGCGGCCAGAAGTAAAACAGCATCCCGTGCTGGAACTCGTCAAGGTCCTGTGCCTCATCTACGAAGACATGCTTGATCGTGCTGTTGTATTTCTCGCGGATGTCCGACTGGGAATCGAGCAGCCGCTTCACTTCGAGCAGCGTCAGGCCAAAGTCCAGCGACTGCGCGCCGCGAAGCCGATTGCAGTACTCAGCGAAGATGCGGGCGAGGGCATCCTGTACACCTTGCGATCCACGTGGCGGCGTGCCGCCGGTGTACTGGCACTCGCGCCACTGGCTCAGCCTGGTCCAGGACAGACCGCCGCGCCATTTTCCGTCGCGGGCATAACCGAACTCGGACGCAATCTGCTGGAGGATCAGGTCGGCGTCGCCGGGCGGCACGATTGTGAGCGACTCCGCGTCGTAGCCCAGCCGCTCACCCCAGATGCGCAGAAGCTTGTAAGCCACCGCGTGGAACGTTCCGAGTGTGATCTGCGCCACGATCGTCTTCGCGTTCTCCCCACCGCCAAGCCGCTCGATCAGCCGCTCGCGCATTTCCCGGGCGGCCCTGCGCGTAAAGGTCAGAACCAGCAGCGCGCTCGGTCGGGTTCCACTCACCAACAGGCGAGCGATCCGCTCGACCATTGTGCGCGTCTTGCCGGCGCCGGCGCCCGCCACGCACATGATCTCCCGCGCGTCGGATTCAATGGCCTGTTGCTGTGCAGACGTGAATGACATTCCGTTGTCCCGAATACCGGGAGCCGGAGCGACGCTCGCGCGCCGCCCCGGTCCGGCTGAATGGAGGCGCACAAACGCCCATCGGTGGAAGCCCTTAGGCCGCGACGACTTCCGCCGCCGATTCCAGTTCATGTACGAGCCATCCGTCGAGAACCGACCGATCGACCGTTGGATGGACCGCCAGCACAATGTTGTCGAATTCCTCGGCCGCCCATTCGAGAGCCGGTCCAAGGCGATCAAGGATGTCGGTGCTGGCGGCGCAGGCATCGACCAGCATGAGCTTGAGCGGCGGCGACTTGAGCCGTGTCACCGCGTAGGCCATTGCGGCAGTCAACACGACCTTCTCTCCGCCGGAGATGGTCCGAACCGAGATACGCCGACCATTGCGAATCCATCCCAGCCGAAAGACCGCCCCGCCCTTGCCGCTGCCCTTGCTGAGTGTGATGAAGGCCGCCAGGTTAGGCTCGTACCGATCCAAGAACTCCGTCATCAGCGCTGTGACCGGCCGCGTCAGTTCGACCATCAAGTGCTCGCGCACCTTTTTCAGCGCGCTGACCGCCATGCCGCCGATCTGGTAGGCCGTGCCCTTCGCCTCGGCCGCCGCCAGCGTCTCGGCGTAGTTCCGCTCCAGGTCGATCCACGCCTGTTTCTCACGGACGCGCGCATTGGCCGTTTCCAGGTCTCGGCGCACGCCCTCAAGCTCCGTCTGCATCGACTCAATGGTCAGGTTCGGGGCTGACGCGGTGACATCGGCGATCCGCCCGCGCGTATGTCGCAACTCCCGCTCCAGCGCGCCGACCAGCTCGACCGCCTCGGACCGGCGTTTCTCGTGGGCGGTCTGGTCGTGTTCGAGTTTGGCCAGTTCGGCCTTTGTGGACTCGATCTGATCGCGAAGTTCCTTCGCCGCCGCGTCAACCGAGACGATTTCCGAGTCAAGGCCGGCGATCTTGTTGGTCAGGTCCGAAGGAGCAGGCGCCGGAAGCGCCGCGAGTTCCCGCGCGAGGCGATCGCGATCACGCCTGCGGTCGGCCAGCTTGCGAATCCATGTCGCCACGCTGCGCAGGTCGCCGGCGCGAGCCCTGTCCGCTTCCTGCCGGCGTTCGAGCCGATTGATTTCGTCACGCTTCGCCGCCCGCTGATCCGCGATCCGCTGGTTGAATTCCGAGTACTGTGCATGGGCGGCCCGAAGCTCGCCGGCCCGGTTGTTCAGCAGGCCCTCGACATCCTTCGCCAAGCCCAGGCGTTGCGTGTACTCCGCCAGTTGGGCCGCCTCGTCGGCGACGATGGCATGCACGCTCTGCTTGCAGGCTTCACACAACGCTTCGAGCATCCGAATCGTCGGCGCTGTCTTCATCGCCTCAATGCGCGCCATCAGACCGGTGATCTCGGCTTCCTTCTTCGCGAGTGCCTGTGCCGTTTGACCGAGCTCCACGTCGATCGACGTCAGGCGGCTCGAGCAATCCTCCCGATCCAGTTGACGCAGGGCCTCTCGCGCGGCCTGCAGGTCCGGCGAGTCGGCTTCGACTCGGGCCGCCTCGGACTCCAGTTCCTCCGGCGAACGCGCTTCGTCGCCGATGATCTCATTGATCTCGCGGATCTGGCGATCGAGGTCGGCGATACGGGCTTCCAGGCCCGCGCGCTTCTCGTTCACCGCGCGAACGGATTCGTACTCCCCGACCAGCTCGTCGCGCATCTTCCGCAAGCGTGTCAGCGTCTGGTGCAGTTCAGACAACTCACCCACGTCGGAATCCGCCGACTTGGCCAGCGCGACGCGCTTCGACTCGACGTCGAGCTTGGCGTCGGCTTCGAGCCGCCTGGCCTCCAGGTCGGATTCGATCTGGGTGACGCGGGCACGCAGTGTTTCCAGATGCTTGTCGGCCTCGGTCTGCTTCTCGATCCGGGCGGCAAGTTCGGTTTCTCGCGCGTGCAATTCGTCCACGCGCGACTTCAGGTCATCCAGTTCGCCCGGCACGGCAGGCGTCTGGTTCCGGCGATCGGCCAGGCCCTCGGCCGCGAGCCGGCCGCGCTTCTCGTCTTTCTGGGCCAGCGAGGTAAAGTCCTGGACGTGATCGAGCGCAGCGCTGATCTTCTCGTTCGCGCCCTCGGCACCGGACAGGTCTCCCAGGATGAGTGATTCGATTTCGCGCAACGCCTCGTTCTCGCGCGGTGTGAGCAATTCGGTTGTCATGGCGCGGAGCTGGTCGAGCGTACAGGACTCCGGCGTCGCGCCGAACGACTTGTTGAGGTAGACTTTCGTCGTCGCCTCGCCGACGCTCGAATGCTGGTAGAGCAGTTCCAGAACGACCAGCCGACAGATCGTGTCGGCGTCATACGTGTTGGCGCTCTGGCACAGGTCGAGAATGAAGTCGCGCGAATCCTCGGCCTTCATTCGGAAGATTTCGTCCGGGTCCAGTGCCGGCGAGAAGTCGCCGAACCGGCTGCGCAGTTCACCTGCCGACTTCTCGACGCCCATGCGCTTCGTGCCGTCGATGGCGATGCCGGATGTCCATCCGCCGTTCTCGTTCGGGTCAACGGACCGGGTGAACGCAAATCCGTCTGCCATCACGACGCGCACCGACGCGCCCGTTGGACCGGCGTACTCGGCCACGTCCTCGTTTCGCTTTCCGTCGCCACAGTGCCCCATGAAGGCGTACATGAGCGCCTTGAGGCGTGCGGTCTTGCCGGTGGCGCTCGGACCAACATAAGCGGTCAACCGATCGATCTGTTCGGACTCAACCGTCTCACCCTTCCAGTCGGCGAGCGCGAGCTGCGTAATACTTGTCATGTGTCTGGCTCCCAAATGTTGAAGGTGATCGGATCAGGCAAACGCGCCCGCGCGGACGCCGTTCGTGGCTCGCGCACCGCCGAACAGCGCGTCGCCGACGGCGTCTGAGCCCTACAGCGCCTGCAGTGCCCTGAGGCAGTCACCAAGCTTCGCCATGTCCTTACACTTGCCAATCAGGTCGAATGACTTGATGCCGTGAGCCGCGAGAACCTTCTCGGCCTGCTCCGGCGGCATGATCGATCGAGCAACGTCCCCCACCGCCTTCTGCAGGTCGATGACCGATTCAAAGCTGGTCGGATCCGGCTCGCGTGAACCCTGCGACGCCTTGCAGGCATCGTCGAAGGAAAGCTTCTCGTGATGCATGGCCAGGGCGATGTCCTTGATCCGTGCCCAATGTTGATCGGTCCATGCGTCGCGCGGCGCCCCGAAGTACGCCTCGATCTCCCCGACGCCGACGCCCTTCTTGGCCAGCCAGTCCAACTGCTGAGCGCGCAGGTCCGGCGAGGCGGGCTTCGGTGCGCCCACCGACTTCGACTTCGCCTCTGCCGCCGCCTTCGCGGCGGCTTCGGTGCCTTCGAGGTCGATGCCTTCGAGCAACTCTTCCAAGTCCTCCATCGGCATGACGAAATAGCCGCTCGCCCCGGTCGCGGTCAGAACAGCAGACATGAGCGAGCGCTTGGAGGCCTGCTTAAGAATCGTGTTGTAAACGTCGGCGATGTTGTCATTCTCGACCTTGCCCGCGTCGCCGACACCCGTGATGCGAGAATCATTGTCTTTGAACTTCGCGCCGCAGCCGCCCTTCTTGGCGAAGCAGACCCACCCGCCGCCGTACTCCTGCCTACCCTTGATGATCGCCTCCTTGCCGCACTCCGGGCACTTCCGGCCGCCGAGGCGATAGCGGTACCGTGTCTCCATTGTCGAACACGAACCAACGCCCATACCCCAAAACGCCTTGGTCGGGGCGTGAATGAGGCTCGAAATGACAACCACTTCGCGGTGATCGCCGCCGAGGTCTCGTTTATCAATTTCCAGTCTCGGTGCGAGCTTGAACATCGACAACAACAGTTCCATTCCGGGCTTGAGCAGCACCGGCTTGTCACCGCAGCCCGGTATCAGGCCGTAGTGAACGCCCGGACGCATGACATCCCGCATCAGGTGCTCGATCTTGGTGAGCCTGGCCTTGATCTCCATGACGGAGAATTCCAGCGGCTCCCGTGTGTCGCCGGCGTATTCCGTGTTCTCCGGCCTCTTGTTCTGATCTCCCATCTGCGTCATCGCGCGTTCCTCCATTCAAAAAGAAAAGTTGACCAAACACATGGGTGGCCGGTGTTCGCAACCGGCACGTGCCGAATTCGCGGCGGTGACGCTGCGGGGCATCACCGGCGCTGGGGTCCTCATTCGCCCGTGTATGTCCAGGCCGACACGCAAACCCCGAAAGCCGCCTCGCAGCCTTCGCCCATTCGCTTCGCGACTCGCGGGGGCGGGATTCGAACCCGCGATCTCGTGGTAATGAGCCACGCGAGGACAGCCATCTCCTCTACCCCGCATCACACCGGCCAACGCGGCCGGCGGAGGTCCGCCGCGCTCTTCACCCAACAGCGCACTGGTAACGGCGGAGCCTGAAAAACAGAGCGCGCCGAACACGACGCGCGGAATCTCAAAGCGCCGCGCCCGGCCACTGGGACCAGACGCGGAGCCGGAGTGGAAAGAAGCCACAAGAAAAAACGCGGAAGGGAAACGCGACCGGATGACCCTGGTGGAGTGCAAGCGCGGCCGCGCTCCCTTCCGACTTGCCGGAGTTGCCACCCAAGGCAATGTCCGGTGAAACGCCAAGGCCACCGCCTGCTTTGCGCCCCTGAGTCGGAGGCGACAACGAATGTCGCGCCTGAAACCGGGGCCAGTGGTCCTGACGTGGAAACGATTCGCGCCCGGCCACGTCGCCGGTCGCGGATAAATGCGAGTGCCAGATACATGCCCGTCAGGACGCATGGGTTCGCTCCTGTTCAACGGGCTGGAGGGTTTCGGGGTCGAGACCGCGGGCACGGAGGGCCTCGTCGAGCAGAATGTCAAGTTCTTTGACTAGCGTTCTTCCATCGGAATCTGCGAGAAATTGCAGCTTTCGATGTGACGACCGTTGAAGTGACAGGCCAGTTCGTCCGGGCTGAATGGTGTTCATCACCCAAACAATACTATCTTCTGCTAGCATTTGCAAGCATCTTCTATCGAAAAATATCTTTCGCTAGTTATTGCAAAGCCGCAAGCCTAGGCACCTAATAACGTTGTGGCTGAAAAAAAGGACGCAAAAATTCAGATCGGCACAAGAATCACACCCGAGGCACGCCGGGCACTAGATGCCTATTGCAATTCGTCTCGGTTCTCGGTGACGGATGCCGTGGAAGCAGCAATCAGGCTTTTCATGGCCTTGCCGAAGCAGGTTCGCGACGATGTTGTTCGAGGGGAGATGGTGGAATTAGTGCGTTGGGTAACCGACCGGGACGAGATCGAGAGCGAGCTCGTTGCGTTTCGCGCGATGAACCAGCCATCTCAACCGCGCGCAGAATCCCGGTCCGCTGCTGCGAGGAAAGCCGGCGCAAAGCGTTAATCAGCCTAACCTCCTCGAACGTGAGGTTGAATTCGGACATCGTTAGCCTCCCTGCACGCGGTGATTATACCGCGTTTGATGGAGAATAGGCCCAGAAAAAAGAAGCGCCCGCGATCGCCATCCTTGGCGACCAAGTCCGTGGCCATCGCGGGCTGCCTTGGGTGGCATCCGTAAGGGATCGAGGGCTGATATTAGGGTAATGTTAACCAGGATGTCAAGGGTTTTGTTAGGGCTATGTTTGGGTTTTCGTTGTTCACGCCGGCAAAGAAGGGCAAGTAGCGTCGGGCCGGAGACTTAAGCGCGACTCGGGCGGTGCGCTTGTACGGCGAAATAAGGATCGAACGGGCCATGATCGAATTTAGATGCGCCGAGTGCCCGCCGCCCATTCAGGTTCCGCTTGTCTGTACATGACTTGCGGATCGTGACAAAAAGTTCTGGAAGCATTGCGAGCGAACACATGTGGTTGTTGGCGTCTCTCTTGTTGGTGATTGTCGTGATCGCTGTTGCTGCCGGCGATCTAAAGTGGCGCGCCCGCCACTCCAAAACGCGCGCGCGCCGACAAGCTGGCTGAAGCGGTAGCGAGCCGCCGGCACGTCGGAGATGATAAGGAGACTTTGATGGCGTTGTGGTTGACCCGCTCCGGAGGGCACTGCCAGTACGAAGCCAAGTTCCTTGACGAAAACCGCATCTACCTCACTTGGAGCGGTCTAGATCGGAATCTTGGTCCGCTGAATACCCCGGCGGAGGTCCATAAGACGTTGAAGGACGTCTATCCACAAGACAGCATCGGACGCCGAAGGCAAAACGCCGGCCAACTATTCGCATTCGCACAGAAGATGGCGCCCGGCGACTGGGTTGCAATGCCCAGCAAGCGAAAGACCGTACACATCGGAGAGATCGCCGGCCCCTACACGTTCGAGCCCAGGGCGGAAAATCCGTACTACCATTATCGCGCTGTTCGCTGGCTGGAAACGGATATCCCGCGGACGAACTTTGATCAGGACATCCTCAACTCGCTTGGCGCATTTACAACGATCTGTCAGATCAAACGAAACGACGCTGAAGCGCGCGTGCGCGCGATGAAGGACAATGGATGGAAGGCCACCGGCACAATGCCTCGCGTTGTGTCAGACGACGAGGAAGACTCCGACGAACTAACGACGAACCTCGACATCGAGCAGGTTGCCCGCGACCAGATCGCCCGGCACCTCTACGCAAAGTACGCCGGGCACGGACTAGAGGATCTGGTTGAAGCCGTTCTTAAGGCGCAGGGATACACGACGCACCACTCCAGCAAGGGTCCTGACGGCGGCGTCGATATTCTGGCCGCGCCAGATACGCTAGGTTTCGGCCGCCCGCGCATCTGCGTGCAGGTCAAGAGCCAGACATCGCCGCTGGAGCGAACCGTGCTCGACCAGCTTGTCGGCAGGATGCAGCAGGTTGGCGCGGACCAAGGGCTACTTGTCTGCTGGGGCGGCTTTAAGACGAGCATCCTGCGTGAGGTGTCACAAACTTTCTTCAAGGTACGTCTATGGGACCAGAGCGACCTGATCGACAACTTCCTCGCGGCCTACGAAAGGCTGGACGAGGACATCCGCGCCGAAATCCCCATCAAACGCATCTGGGCGATGACAATGACGGAGCGAGACGAGGAGGAGTGAAGTGGGCGGCCTAATTTGAGCACAGCGTCCAACGCGACCGGGAGAACCATGTATGTCCGCAATTGAGAAACTCCATGAGGCACGGGATCTACTCGATGGCGTTGAACTTATTCACTCCAGGGAGTTCTCGATCGAAAAGTATCTCACCAAGGCCCGGCCGAACATCAAGGTCATCCGCAATCAGATCGTCAATTCAACCAGGGCTAAGCAGTGGTCGAATACAGCGCTGGACCAACTGAAGTTCCCCGCCGCCAAGGACGCCTTCATTAGCTGGCAGCGCGCGATGACCGGCATCCGCAAGGAGCGGATCGCAGCGTCGTCATACAAGGCGCCCTTTCAGCTGATTCCGATTCCGCCCTTTCCCAATCTGGCACGCATGACGCCCGAGCAGCGCAAGAAGGCCGAAGAGAAGTACTGGGCGCTCGTGCAGCAAATCAAGACCCAAAACGCCGAGATTGAGAAAGAAGCTAGACGCTTGAACGAGCTCTACGACAAGGATTTCCTGCCCAAGATCGAGGCGCCATTGTTGAAGGCGCATGCGGCAATCAAGTCAACCATCCAAGCGACCGTGGGCGCCTCGCGGTCCCTTGCGAAGGAGAGAATCGACAACCTTCCGTCTAATTCCGAAGACGGGCCGGCGCTTAAGAAACGCTTCGCTCGCGCCAAGGAGCTGGAGACCGAGATGAACGCCGGCGGCGACGCCACGATGGCGAACATCGGCGAGAAGGCGTGGTCGACGTTCATGCTGTGCTTGAAGTCGAAATAGTAAATGGACACCCATTAGAAGCGAGGCGCGTAATTCGAAATGACAACAGAAAACTCGCAAGGCTCGGAACCTGAAAAAGACCAAGTACTTCGAACTGCCAAGGAGGCGGAGCATCGAAAATGCAAGTCGTTTCGTATCACTGACCAAATCCACGAGTTCCTCGAAGGTACGCTCTACATTGTTGAGTTTGAGGATGACGAGCAAAGCCTTCAGGAATCGTATGTGCATTCTCGCGATGGCAAATTGGCTTACTTCAAGGAGCCCGTTGACGTCCTTCGATTTTATGGGAGGGTGCCCGAGCCATCGAATGCCTTGCGCGTGTTTAAGAACATCCTTCGGCCCGATGCAATCGGCGTGGCGGGCTTAATTGCCCTTGTCGTGACATTTTCCATTGTCGGTCTCAGCATAGCCGGAAGGGCCGTACCAGGAGAACTTGCCAATGCACTAAGCCTCATTCTTGGGTTCTACTTTGGCACCATGCGAACCTGATTGACAATGGCCCAGTGAACGCCGGGCACTGGTCCCGGTCCATCTGTCAATAGCATCAATACTCACTTTGCGCCGGATTCGATCGAGATAGCTTATGGGTAATCACACTCAATCTGACAGCTTCAACCTCCTCGTTGAGCGCTGGATACCGGTCCTCATGAACAATGGTATTGCCCGTCGCGTGGGAATCATTGAGGCACTGGCCAATGCCGGTCGCATCCGCCAGATTGCGGCGAGCAATCCGATGGATAACGTCGCGCTGATGCGGTATATGATGGCGACTCGTCGTGCGGGTCGGTTTGAAAAGGATGCACAATGAGTTGCGCAGGACACGGCGCGACAGCTTCTGCGTCGGCGACACTTTGGGCGAAGACCCAACCGGGCGAAAGGGAGCGGTATCACCCGCTTCTGTGCCACATGCTAGATGTAGCGGCGGTTGCCAGCTTGATTGGGGACCACTGCCTGCCCGCGAGGGTCCGCGAGCGGATGAAAGCAGTGTTGTCGATTGATGATGCCAAAGGGCTGATCACGTTCGTATCCGGCGCGCACGACATCGGCAAGGCGTGCCCGGGATTTCAGAAGAGGGTGCGGTGTCTGCAAGATCAACTGTGTTTGCCTTTCTCTACAAATGACAGCGACCGTCCCCACGGCACGGTTAGCGCTGTCGTGCTGCGAGATTTCCTGAAGCGTTGTCCGGCCGCTGGGCTCCTGAGCCAGATCACCGGTGGACACCACGGCGTCTTTCCCCGCTCTTGCGATCTCAATCTTGCGAGTGGTGTACTGGGGAACAGGAAATGGGAAGAGGCTCGACGTGAACTGCTGGATCTCCTCGCGAGCACGATCGGCTTCGACCTGAACCAGCGCTGGCAGACGCAGGACGCCATCGCCGACCCGTTCATCGTCTCGTTCATTGCCGGGTTGATCTCGGTTGCCGATTGGATCGGGTCGAACCAGGAATTCTTCCCTTGCGTGGCGCAGTGTGGAAGTCCGGACAACATCGACGCTGCCGAATATTGGTGCAAGGCCAAGCAACAGGCCGAGCAAGCACTGCACTCGCTCGGCTGGCTTCCCACAGTCAAGTTCGCCGAGGAAGCCGCCTTCAAGCAGATCTTCTCGGGCTTCAGCGCCAACGCTCTGCAAAGCACCGCGATCGATCTGGCATTGAATCAGACTTCGCCGTACCTCATGATCGTGGAAGCCCCGATGGGCCAAGGCAAAACAGAGGCAGCACTGTACGCAGCGGATCTGGCGATGTGTCGCGACTTCGCTCGGGGAATGTATATCGCGATGCCGACCCAGGCGACGGGCAACGCGATGTTCAAGCGAGTGCTGGACGACTATCTCCGCCATCGCGGCCACCAAGGCAAACTCAACCTGCAACTCGTGCACGGCGATGCCCTGCTGACCCAGATGCCCGAGGCTTCGGAAGGCGAGATCCCGGAGTTCAGGCCGCAGAGCATCGAAGGCGAAGTCGCCGATGTTGAAGCCCAGTCGTGGTTCACGGCCAAGAAGCGGCCGCTGCTCGCGCCCTTCGGCGTTGGCACCATCGATCAGAGTCTCCTGAGTGTCCTTCAGACCAAGCATTGGTTCGTTCGGCTCTTCGGCCTCGCGGGCAAGGTCGTGATCTTCGACGAGGTGCATGCCTACGACGCCTACATGAGTACGATCCTCGAACGCCTGCTGCATTGGCTGGCGGAGATGGATTGCACGGTGATCCTTTTGTCTGCGACGCTGCCGGAGGCGCGACGAAAAGCCCTCGCGAGTGCCTTCTCGGGCCGGGATGATGCCGAGTACGTGCGCTACCCGCGCATCACGCTGGCCAAGCCGCGGCGCTACCCGCAGGCGAGCGTGGTTGATCGACCCGTTTGTGCCGAAATCCCGATGGGTCAATCGCGCACCGTCGAAGTACAGTTCGCCGGAACTGATCCGGCGATGCTGGCCACGACGCTGAACGATCGATTGGCTTCCGGCGGTTGTGCGGCGGTGATCTGCAACACGGTCAACCGATCCATCGAAGTCTACAAGCACCTGCGAGACACCCTGAACGACACGGAGTGCCTGCTCTTCCATGCTCGGACGCTCCGGACGTGGCGACGAGAGCGCGAGGCGGAAGTTCTTCGCAAGTTTGGCAAGGGGGACGGAAGCCGCCCGAAGCGCGCCGTGCTGGTGGCGACGCAGGTGATCGAGCAGAGTCTGGACCTGGACTTTGACCTGATGGTCTCGGAGATCGCTCCTGTTGATCTGCTGCTCCAGCGCTCTGGGCGATTGCATCGACATGAGCGCAAGCGCCCGCAGGGCCTGGATTCACCCCGCTTGATCGTTCTTTGCGACGCCGCGAGGGAGGGTCCGCCGCCCGAGTCCTTCGGCAGGAGCATCGAGCATGTGTACGACCGCTCCATCCTGCTGCGCACCTGGCTCGCTCTGCGCGGGCGGGACACGATCGACGTGCCGGCGGAGATCGAGTCCCTTGTGGAGGCGGTGTACGGCGACACGGTGCCGGACAGCGGAGAAGGTTGGCCCAAAGCGCTGGCGGACGCGCGGAAGTCGATGGAGTCCAGCAAGTGCGAATCGCAGAAGGCAGCGGATCGGTTGCTGATCTCGAAGCCGACGGACCCGTCGGATCTCATCGAGGCGTTCAACGATCAACTGGCCGACGACGACGACCCCGAAGTACACCGGACCGTGCGAGCGGCGACCCGCGAGGGCAATCCGTCCATCACCGTGGTCATGCTGCCGGGCGATGAACACCTGACGCCCGATCCCGACATCACGGCGGTTCGTGCCCTCTTGGACCGGTCCGCGAAACTGGGCCACAGGGGCGCGTTCCATTCGCTGCTTGAGCACGGTCTCACACCGAATGAATGGTCGAGGAACGCCCATCTGCGCCACGCACGTCTCGTGCGGCTCGACGCGGAGAACCGGGGACGGGTGAACGGGTTTGTTCTGACAGCGGATGAGCAACTCGGGATCGTGATCGAGAAGGAGGAGGGCTGAAGCGTGGCCGAGTTCAACCTGATCGACGAACCGTGGATTCCGTGCATCGCCCCTGATGGAACCAGCGCGAAACTGGGCATCCGCGATGTTCTGCTCAGGGCCCACGTACTGCGCGAGATCTGCGACGATTCGCCGCTCGTCACCGTGTCGATCCATCGCCTGCTGTTGGCGATCCTGTACAGGGCGTTCCAGGGCCCTTCGGACATGAGCGAGTGGAAGACGCTGTACGCGGCGAATTCACTCAGCGCGAACAGCGATCTCGCCACATACTTGGACAAGTGGCGAGCTCGGTTCTGTTTGTTCGACAAGACTCAGCCTTTCTTCCAAATGGCTGACTTTACGACAAAGAAGGACGTGTCTGTCAGTCGGCTCGCAACCGAGAGCGCCAGCGGCAACAACGCTACGCTCTTCGATCACTGCGCCGACGACGAGGAAGTCGCCTGGCCGTTCGCGATGGCAGCCCGGCAGTTGGTCGCGTGCCAGTCATTCGCGTTGGGCTTCGGGAAGAGCGGGAATGCGACGATCGGCGGGCATTCAGAGTCTCTGCCATACTCTGCTGATGCGATAGCGCTGCGCGGGATGACCGTGTGGCTACAGGGCATGACCCTCTTTGAGACGCTGATGATCAATCTTGTCCCTATTCAGGACGAATCGCTTCCACCCTGGGAATTGGACGATCCGCATTTGCATCGTGATCGACTTGTTGGCAAAGACAGGCAGGCAGTGACAGCGTTTGGTGTGGTTGATCGGCTGGCTTGGCAAAGCCGATTGGTGCGGCTGATCCCCAATGGCACCACCGCGTCGACAATGTACTTTACGCAGGGGCGCTCGGCTGACAAGTCCGCAGGCGATCCGATGAAAGTCTATCGGGCATCGAAAGAGGAAGGTATCTCGGCCCTCCCGCTGAGCAGTGGCAAGGCAGCCTGGCGAGATGCACATTCAATCCTGACGATTCCAACACCTCAAGCAATGGAGCGGCGGCCAGAGTGTCTCAATCTGCTGGCAAGGGCCAGCGCCGACGGAGTCGTTTCGTCGAGTCAGCGATTTGATGTGCATGTCGTCGGCTTGGCATCGGCCCCGAACAAGGCCGGGAAGTTTCTTCTCTGGCGGCATGAGCGGATGCCGATACCAAGGAGCGTCGCTCGAGACCGGAACCTCATCGAACGCATTGGTCAGTCCTTGCAGCATGCCGAACAGGCAGCTTCTCAACTCTGGAGCCGGACGACGAGAATGGCAACGCTCTATCTCTCGCCGACAGCCGAGAACCCCGACGGACGGAAGCCCGACGACAAGGATGTGAAGAAGATGGTCGACGACATCGACCCCCGCCCCGCCTACTGGTCGCGGCTCGAGACGCATTTCTTCGACCTGCTCGAGCATCTGCCGGATGACTGGGATGCCCGCGCGGACGGGTGGAAACCCGACGATCAGCAGGCGGCGACGCCGGCATGGCGCGAGGCGGTGAAGCGCGAGGCGATGCGGGCGCTGGAAGAAAGCACCCGTTCCCTTGGCACGACCGCACGGGCGATCGCCGCCGTGGCGCGCATCCGCACCACGTTCACCGATGAGGATCTGAAGTCGCAGTCGCCCAATGGCGCGGCATCGAAACGCAAGAAGAAGACCGCAGGCAAAGGAGGCAGGAAGAAATGAGTCTGGACGATCAGCAGAAGAAGTTCATCGGCTCCCTGCTTGCGCTGGCGAAGGAAGGGCAGGAGGACCGCGGCGCGCTGGCCGACCTGCGCAGCGGCCTGGGCAAGGAGCCCGGTAAGATGGCCCGCGTACACAAACACGTCGCGCCCTACCTGCCCGCGCAACGCTACAACGACCGCTGGTACTACATCACCGCCACGCTGTTCGGCGCGTTCCCGAAGCATCGAAGCGGGTGTTCGCTCGGAAAGGCCTTCGCACCGCTGCGTGCCAGGAGCGACAGCATGGAAGCCCGCTTCGTGGCATTGCTCAACGCGCACCCCGACGACCTCGACGATCACCTGCGCCACGCCGTGAGCCTGCTCAAGACTCACGAACAGCCCCTCGACTGGTTCCGGCTTCTGGAGGATCTGCTCCAATGGGACCATCCGGATGGCCACGTCCAGTTGCGCTGGGCGCGAGATTTCTACACAAGCACCCCGGGCGGCGCGTCGCCCGAAACCGAAACAACCCTCCAGGCACAAGGAGCACAGGACCATGAGTGATTCCGGCGTCAAGATCGAAGTCCACCTGATCCAGAACTTCGCCCCGTCGAACCTCAACCGCGACGACACAGGACAACCCAAGAGCGCCACATTTGGCGGTTTCCGCCGCGCGCGGATTTCGAGCCAGTGCACCAAGCGGAGCGCACGAGAGCGCTGGCGAACGCTCACCACGCCGACTGTCGGGGATCGGACGAAACTACTCAAGGGCAAGCTCGCTCCCATGCTCCAGGCGCAGGGTCGTACCGACGACCAGATCGCCAAGGCGCTCGACACGTTTCTGGCCCAGTTCTACTCGAAGATGGATGGCGACAAGACCGCAGTCCTGGTCTTCGTGAGCCAGGACGAGATCAACAACGCAAAGGAACTGATCGAGAAGCACTGGGACGCTCTTTCTGCCGGTAGTGACGTGGGGAAAAGCAATGCGAGCGGCGCGTCGGCGGACCTCGAGAAAGCCAAGACATCCGCCGACATCGCCCTCTTCGGCCGCATGCTCGCCGAGCAGCCCGGGCGCAACACCGACGGAGCTTGCCAGGTTGCCCACCCCATCTCCACGCACAAGGTGGACATAGAGATGGACTTCTTCACAGCCGTGGACGACCTGAACCCGGTCGAGGAGACTGGCGCGGGGATGATGGGCGTCGTCGGCTTCAACAGCGCCTGCTATTACCGCTACGCGGTGGTGGACCGCGACCAACTCGCCCGCAACCTGGCCCGCAAGACCGGGAGGAAGAACGGCAAGTGGGCCGAGAAACTCACCGATGCCGATTACAACGAGGCCGACGAGGTCATCAAGGCGTTCCTGGAGGCGATGGTCTACGCCATCCCGACGGGCAAGCAGAACTCCTTCGCGGCCCAGAATCTCCCGTCGTTCGGCCTGTTCGTCCGCCGTAACGGCGGTGTGCCGATCTCGCTGGCCAATGCCTTCGCCAAGCCGGTGCGCCCGACGAGGGACGATGACGACCTCGTCGGCCTCTCGATCGCCAGACTTACCGGGCACTGGGACGCACTCAAGGGCGTCTACGGCGAACAGGGCGTGCAGGTGACCTCATGCTTCCACCTCGAGCAGGATGACCGGCTCAACGGACTGGCCGCGTCGGACAAGAAGACCGTCGATGATGCAATCACGGCCGTTGTGGAGGCTGCGAAGACGCCATGAGCGAGTTTCACACACTGCTCCTGCGACTCGAAGGCCCGATGCAGTCGTGGGGCTACCGCAGCCGCTTCGATTACCGCGACACGGCGCTGGAGCCGACGCGCAGCGGCGTCATCGGGCTGATCTGCGCCGCGATGGGCATCACGCGCGGCGAGGAGATTGCCCGGTTCGATTCCCTTCGCATTGGCGTGCGCGTGGACAAGGAGGGCAGGCCCGAGCGCGACTATCACACCGCGCTCAATGTCATCAAGGCCGATGGTAGCGGCACGGACACGGTCGTGTCCCGTCGCGACTATCTGGCCGATGCCTCGTTCACCGCCGGCCTGCAATCGGCGGATGTGAAGTTCCTCGACACCATCGCCTGCGCGCTGCGCGATCCGGAGTTCTTTCTCTACCTCGGACGCAAGAGTTTCCCACTGACAATGCCCCCCGTCGGGCCTGGTGTGGTGCCTTTGCCGGGAACACTGGAAGAGCATCTCTTGCAGGGCGATCCGAACAAGCGCATCATGCTCGAAGCGCCCGACGGCGAGAGAACCCAGCACGACTGGCCCCTGTGCTTCGGCCAGCGGCGCTTCAAGCCGCGCCGGATCAAGACCGCCTTCAGCGGGCAGGGAGGGAACGGATGACAGGCTCTCCTCGCTCGCTCTACCTGTCACGCCTCGTGCTCGACGGCGCCTCTCGCCAGGTTCGTCGCGAACTGGCTCAACCCTACGAGATGCACCGCACGCTCATGAACGGTTTCCCGCAGTCTCCCACCGAGGCGCGGCGGACATTCGGCGTCCTGTTCCGCGCCGAGCCCGATGAGCATCATGGTCGGGTGCTGGTCTACGTGCAATCCGCCGTCGAGCCGGACTGGACCTGTCTCGGCCTGAGTGAGTACCTGCTTCACGAGCCGGAACCGCCCAAAGATCTTGCTCGCGCCTATGTCCGGCTCAAGACGGGACAGCAGCTCCGCTTTCGTCTTCGGGCCAACCCGACCAGGCGCATCCTGCGACCCAAAAGCGATGATGAGCGTCTGAAGGGCAAGCGAGTTGCTCTGCTGAGCGACGACGAGCAAGCGGCCTGGCTGGCCCGCAAGGGGCGCGAGCGGGTCAAGGGCTTCTCGGGCGGGTTCGAGCTCATCGAGCGGGACCTCCTTGATCCAGATGGCCACCGATGCCGAAGCCCGTGCGTCAGCGTCCGTGATGAGGGCCCGCAATGGGGGCGAAGGAATGGCCGGACCGTGACGCACGCGGCCGTGCGATTCGACGGCATCCTTCGAGTCACCGACGCCGATGCCTTTCGGGTGACGCTCGCCGAAGGCATTGGCCCTGCCAAAGCCTTCGGTTTCGGCCTCCTTTCAATTGCGCCGGTCCGGTAAATCGGGAACGACTCTGGCCTCTCGCTCATCAGTTGCGCCCCGGGCGCCGATCTTTGACAAGTGAATAGCGTCTCGCCGTTCGGGCAAGGGCCATGAGAACAAACCTGCATGTGATCGGTCGCTTCGATGACCGCCTTTCGTTCCTCTACGTCGACCGTGCCGTCATCCGTCACACGACGAACGCGATCGCAATACACGAATTTGATGGTGCAACCGAAGTGCCCATCTCTTCATTGGCCACGCTCATGCTCGGTCCCGGCACCAAGATCACGCACGAGGCGATCAAGTCTCTGGCCGACAACAACTGCCTCGTCCTATGGGCCGGCGAATACGGCATCCGCTTTTACGCCTGCGGAATGGGTGGCGCACGCCACAGCCGAAACCTGCTTCAGCAGGCGCGTCTGGCGCTAAACGAGCGCACGCGGTTGCAGGTGGTTGTCCGAATGTACTGCGCCAGATTTTCAGACGATCCCGTTGACACAAGCTTGACGCTCCAGCAACTACGAGGCAAAGAGGGTATCCGTGTGCGCCGGGCCTATGCGGAGGCCTCGAAAGCGACCGGCGTGCCCTGGTTGCGACG
>CAZRFP010000064.1:0-23330 GCA_964599535.1 uncultured Planctomycetaceae bacterium | reverse complement strand
GGCGACGGCCGCGGGCGAACTGCATCCCGCCATGAAGGATGGCAAGTGGGGATTTATCAATGCTCAGGGCACGATGGTCATCGAACCGGCCTACGACGAGGCCAATGTGTTCTCGGACGACCTCGCGCTCGTGCGCATCGGTGAACAGCGCCTGTTTATTGATGCCAAGGGCGAGATCGCCATTCGAGTCACATTCGACGGCGCGAGCGATTTCAGCGAAGGGCGCGCCCTCGTGTACAAGAAGGAAGGCCTGTTCAGCAAGAAGTACGGCTATATCGACAAGAAGGGCGAGGTCGTCATCTATCCGCGCTTTGGCGAGGCGGCGGACTATCATGAGGGCCTCGCGCGCGTGAAGCTCGACGGCAAGTGGGGTTACATCGACCCCAGCGGTGAGCCAAAGATCGCCTCGCAGTTTGATGAAGCCGGAGACTTCTCCGACGGGTTGGCGCGCGTGAAGCTCGGCGGCGACTTCGGCGGCAAATACGGCTACATCGATAAGAACGGCCGCATGGTTATTAATCCGCGATTCAAATCGTGCGGCGACTTCAATGATGGTCTCGCAGCCTTCGAGCAGGATGGCAAATGGGGCTACATCAACAAGTCCGGCGATGTCGCCATCGAGCCTCAGTTCTCCGAGGCCGGTCTGTTCAGCGACGCTCTGGCCCCGGTCAAGGTCGGCTCACTGCTTGGCGCGAAATGGGGCTACGTCAATAAGAGCGGCAAAGTGGTCATCAATCCGCAATTTGATCAAGCCGACTTGTTCGTCAACGGCCGTGCCGCCGTCAAGAAGAATGGCAAGTGGGGTTACATCGAAAAGGACGGCACGACGATCGTTCCCCCAAGCTTCGACGAAGCCGGTGCATTTTCGAAGTCGAATGTCGCCCGTGTGTCAATGGGCGGCAAGTGCGGTTACGTCGATCAATCCGGTGATTACGTGTGGAAGCCCGCGAGTTGATGGGTTCAGTCGCGGTGACACGGCCGCCGCGGGCGATCCCTCGTCCGTCCACGGCGGCCACTTATTCACTCCCCGATCGACGGCCGGGGTGTCCGTGCGGGAGGATCCTCTTAAACCGCCCGCTTTCCTGATGGCCTATTCGATCGGTTTACGGCGGCGTCCTGTTAATGATTGCGGCGCAGGACGCCGCCTTTTCACTTCGCGAACCGCGCCCGATCTGACATCGCAGACACCAGCGCTCGGCGACGATAATATGCCCGGCGTCGCTACGTCGGTCGTTCCGTCGATCGGCGCGGAGGAGGTGTCGGCATGCTTGGGGCGCTGGTCGGACCTGACATTGAGGAGATGCTGCATGCCCGTCAGTTCGCCGAGCTGCGCAAATCCCTGACCGCGCTGCAGCCGCCTTCCGTCGCGGAAATCTTCACCGACATGTCGCCGCAGGACGTGGCTGTTCTGTTTCGCATTCTCCCCCGCGAGTTCGCCGCCGACATCTTCGAGTACATACCGCTGGATCATCAGGAAGAAATTCTCCGCTCGCTCGGCAAGGAAGGCGTCGCGGCCGTGCTGAACGACATGGCGCCCGACGATCGAACCGCCTTATTAGAGGAGTTGCCCGGCGCCGTCACGCAGAAGCTCATCACGCTGCTTTCGCCGGAAGAGCGGAAGATCGCCACGACGCTCCTGGGCTATCCCGAAGAATCCGTCGGCCGGCGCATGACGCCGGACTATGTCGCCGTCCGCGAGAACATGACCGTCGCCGAAGTGCTCGATCACATTCGAAAGGTCGGCCATGACAAGGAAACGCTGAACGTCATCTACGTGATCGATGCACGGGGCCGGCTCATCGACGACATCCGCCTGCGAGAACTGATCCTCGCCGACCCATCCAAGCGACTGGCCGAGATCATGGACCGGCAGTTTCACGCGCTGCGCGTCGATCAGGATCAGGAGGAGGCCGTTCGCGACTTCAAGCGGCTCGATCGCGTGGCGCTGCCTGTCGTCGACTCGAACGACATGCTTGTCGGCATGGTCACGGTCGACGACATCCTCGATGTCGCCGAGCAGGAGGCGACCGAGGATATGCAGCGCATGGGCGCGGTTCAGGCGCTCGATGCGCCGTACATGGCCGTCGGGTTTTTTGAGATGGTCCGCAAGCGAGCCGTTTGGCTGGCGATCCTCTTTGTCGGCGAGATGCTGACAGCAACGGCCATGGGGCATTTCGAAGATGAAATCGCACGCGCCGTCGTGCTCGCACTCTTTATTCCGCTCATCATCAGCAGCGGCGGAAACAGCGGGTCGCAGGCTTCGACGCTCGTCATTCGCGCGTTGGCGATCGACGAAATCCGTCCGCGCGACTGGTGGAGGATTCTCTACCGGGAAATCGGCTCAGGCCTCGCGCTGGGCATCGTGCTCGCGGTTATCGCCATTTTGAGAATCGT
Organism: uncultured Planctomycetaceae bacterium; assembly: GCA_964599535.1. Classification (GTDB taxonomy): domain Bacteria; phylum Planctomycetota; class Phycisphaerae; order UBA1845; family UTPLA1; genus JADJRI01. Next base: position 20,936 of record CAZRFP010000064.1, on the reverse strand, counting down.
GTTCTGGCCATGGCGTACGGAGACGTATGGCGAGCATTATTTTCTGATTGCGATGACCGTCTCCACCAGTTTGATCGGCGTCGTGCTATATGGGACGATCACGGGTTCGATGCTGCCGCTCCTTCTGAAACGTCTGGGGCTTGATCCTGCGGTCATGTCCGCGCCATTCGTCGCCACATTGGTGGATGTGACGGGCATTGTGATCTATTTCTCCGTCGCCGCCGTGATTCTACGCGGAACACTGCTATGACCGTCTCGATACCGCTTAGACGGCTCCTTTTCCCCAACGATCTATTGCCGTTACGCTACCCCCGCTTTTCGCCGATCAAGGCAACTCGCGGAGGCGCGGCATGAACCCACGCAGCGGCATTCTCTACGGCATCGACGATAGACCGCCATTCGCCCGCGCCGTCGTCCTCGCTCTGCAGCACGCACTCACCATGTTCGGAGCGACCGTCTCCGTGCCCCTGCTGCTCGGACCGGCCATGGGCATGGACATTGCACAGACGGCTTTGCTCATTTCCTCCGTCATGCTCTGCAGTGGGCTGGCGACGATCATTCAGGCCACCTATGGCGCGCGGCTGCCGATTATTCAGGGGGTGAGCTTTTCCTTCCTCGCAGCATTCTTTGCCATCATCGCCGCCGGAAAGTCAGCCGAAACGCCGTGGAGCGCCGCGACGATCATGCAATACATCGCCGGCACGATCATGGTCGGCGCAATCGTCGAAATGGTCGTCGGCTTCAGTGGGCTTATCGGCAGGCTGCGGCGAATGCTCTCGCCCGTCGTCGTCGGGCCGGTCATCATGCTCATCGGCCTCGCCCTGTTCGAGCACGGCGCGCCCAAGGCCGGCACGCATTGGCCGACAAGCGGGCTGACCATGCTGCTCGTCATTTTCTGCTCGCTGCTGCTTTCACGGCGCTGGCGATTTTTCAAGATATTTCCGATCCTCACGGCTGTCGTCATCTCCTGCGGCGTGTGCTGGCTGATGAGCACGTTCGGCGTTTTCGGCGCCGATCATCCGGCGCACGTCAATCTCAGCTATGTGCGACAAAGCGACTGGCTACGTTTAGACCCGCGCGAGATCATCTTCCCGTGGGGCGCGCCGCGCTTCGAGACCGGCTTCATCATCGCCGGACTCGCCGCTTATCTTGCCTCCATGATCGAGTCATTCGGCGACTATCACGCCTGCTCGCACATGGCCGGCGGAAAGGACCCCACGCCGCGACAGATTTCCCGCGGCATCGGCTGTGAGGGCATCGGCTGCTTCATAACCAGCGTCTTCGGCGGATTCAGCTCCACGTCATATTCAGAGAACATCGGACTCGTCGGCCTGACGCGCGTCGGCTCGCGCTTTGTCGTGCAGATCGCGGCGGTCGTGCTGATCCTGCTGGGTCTCTTCGGAAAGTTCGGCGCGTTCGCCGCGACGATTCCCGGGCCGGTCGTCGGCGGACTCTATTGCGTGCTCTTCGGGCTGATCTCGGCCGTCGGCGTGCAGCAACTTGCCAGAGCCGATCTATCGAGCGAGCGAAACCTGTTCATTGCCGGCTTCAGTCTATTCATGGGTCTGAGCGTGCCGGCCTACTTCAGCGGCGGCAGCGTCTACGGCCCCGGCTGGGAGTCGCTGTCCTCGGACATCGAGCGATGGATCGAGCAGATGCTGAGCGCCGTGCCGTTTGTGGGGCGACCGGAGGCCTGGGCCGCGTCGACCCTGTCGATCATCAAGTCGATCGGTCTGACGGGCATGGGCGTCGCGGCGATCATCGGCATCATTCTCGACAATCTCATCCCCGGTACGCCCGAGGAGCGCGGCTTGGCGATTCCGAGCCTGATCGCTCCCGAGGGGGCCGACGCCGTCGAAGGCGGTCCCGTCGGTCGGCGATAGTCCGTTACGACTTGCGCGCATTTTGGAGGCGATATGAAGCAGAAGGGTCTTTCGTTTCTCAAGAACTTGAATCGGCCGGCGCTCATCGCAATGGTGCACGTCGGCGCGCTGCCCGGCACGCCTCGCGGCGAACGGCGCGTCGCCGAACTGTGCCGCAGCGCCGTCACTGAAGCCGTCTTGCTGGAAAAAGCCGGCGTTGATGCGATTCTGCTGGAGAACATGCACGACGTGCCGTATCTGAACCGGCGCGTCGGCCCGGAGATCGTTGCCGCCATGACCGCCGTTTGCGCCGCCGTTCGGCAGACCGTGAATCTGCCGCTCGGCGTGCAGGTGCTGGCCGGAGCGAACCGGGAAGCGCTCGCGGTGGCGCTCGCGGCCGGCTGCCAGTTCATTCGATGCGAGGGGTTCGTGTTTTCGCACGTGGCCGACGAGGGGCTGATGGCTGACGCCGATGCCGGTCCGCTGCTGCGCTATCGCCGGCTGATGAGCGCCGACGACATCGCGATCATCGCGGACATCAAGAAGAAGCACTCGGCCCACGCCCTGACGGCCGATGTCGGCCTGGCCGAAACGGCGCGGGCCGCCGTCTTCTGCGGGGCCGACGGCGTCGTCGTCACCGGATCGGCCACGGGCGAACCGGCGAGTGCCGATGACGTGGCATCCGCAGCCGAGGCCGTCGATGAAGCGGTCTTTGTCGGCAGCGGCGTCACGCCGGTCAATGTGTCGGCCTACGCCGAGCACGCGGATGGGTTCATCGTCGGGAGCTATCTAAAGCGCGGCGGGAACTGGGAGAATCCGCCTGACGCGAAGCGCGTCCGCGCGATGGTGAGAGCCGTGGCGTCGTGCCGATCCTGACGCAATGAATGCCGTGCAAAGACTGTGGCGCATCGAAGCCGTGCCCGTCAGGAAGCGTGGCGTTCGAGAAGAGATTCGATTGAACACGCTGAAGCCCGGCTCAGCGATCCGGCGACTGATCCGGTGCGTCGTCGCCTTCGTTCGCCAGCTTGTCAAGAATGGGCAGCACCGCCTGATCGTGAATCTGCTTCACGAGCGAGAAGCGGTTGATGATCTCGTATGGCCGCTGCCGCGACTGGGCATCGGCGAACTCCTCCTCGGATATGCCGAACTCCTGCATGCCGCGCGCCGTGGTTTCGGTCTGATGATACGTCGTGAGTCCGCTGGCGGGGTCGACGCACCGAAAATACGACAGCACGTTCGATCGCCCGGCGCGATCGCGCAGCGTCTCGCGAATCTCAACGCACGCATCGCTCACATGCCGCTCTGATGTCACTAAGACGCACCGGTCATAATCGAACGGACCGGCCGGCTCCGCCGCGGCAGGCTGTGCGATCGGCCGCACTCCCAGTGCTTCGCGAACCCCGGTGGCGATTCGTGCCACGGCTTCCGGGCTGCTGATCTGTTCGATGATTCTCGCCTTGTGCTCCAACTCGTCGAAAGCATCGGACGCGGCAACCCTGTCGGCAGCCGACAGAATGGACTGTGCGGCCCGACGAAGATAGCTGTCGTCGGGCTGGACGGCCACGCCCGTCGTATCGGACGGTGTGTCGTTGAGGGCCGAGCCAGGATCGTCATTTGCTTCGACGTTCTGACTCAACGAAACCGGCGGCGTCTCCACGGGGTGAACGATCGTGCCGCTCAGGAGGTTTGAAGACGCCATCGCGTCGTATGCGGGCGCGCCGGCAAACTGCCACATGACATAGCCGGCAAGGGACAAATGCAGCAGCCCCGCGATCATCACGGACCGCGTCCAGATGCGCCGCTGAGGAGCCGACTGAAATGTCACGCTATCCGCGTTCACGGAGACTTCCGTTCGGATGTCCGCCGTGCGCATTTCCCACGCCGACGGAGGGGACCGCTAATCGAAGGCCGATCGCGAGCAACTGGAGGCACCGACCGACCAACCGTCGGTCAGACCGCGCGCCGCCCGCGATGGCAGCGCCGGTGCTCCACCGACGCTTCTCTCTATATTGTATGAAGCCGGCATACGAAATGCGACTATCCGGCGCTCGGAAAATCGGCCGGATACAGCGCTATTCGTTAATCCATCGTTCTTCGGCGCGAGCCTTCGTGCACCGTTTCGCCCTCGGGGCCGGCCTGGGAATCATGTTCCAGACCGCCGTCGCCGCTCCACCACTGCTTGCGCGTGACGGTGCCGCCGTCATCAAACTCGAACCAGACCGAAACGTGGCGCTGTTCGTCGTCGTATTCCCAGGTCTTGCCGCGGTCGATCAGGTGCTTGTCGCCGAGGGCCGCCTTGACTTCGTCCTTGTGCGACGAACCGACGCGGATGAGATCGTAGTTCTGGCGGGTCAGTTGATTCTCAGCGCAGCCCATCAATGTCGATGCAACCAGTGCGGTCAAGGATATCGCAACGAGTCGAAGCGTCATGGCGTGTTCTCCTTTTGTATGAAATATATCGGCCATTCGGCCATCGCAGCCGCGCGGTTTCCCGTTTCGCACGGCATTCAGGGGGTTTCCTGCCAAGCGGTGCTATTCTTCGTCTGCTTCATCGCTTTGCGCGTGGATCAAGTCTTCGCGCGTCATGCGAAATTCGAAGATGTACTCATCAAACAATCGCTCGCTGCCGGGCGCCTGAAAGCTGGCCACGAGCACATACTTCCGTTGAGGCGGAATCGGCGAGCCGGCCCAGTCCAGTTGGAATTCATAGGTCGACGTCACGCGTTCCCAGAATTTGCGCTGATCGTCCAGGTTCTGAATCGGCTGCGTCCATGTCTGAATCCAATTGCCCCGGCGATCGGACGATGCCGGTTTGTAGGCGTACAGCTCGAACATGAAAGTGCCGTAGGCCTTGACCGGATCGTTCATCGAGTCGAGCGGGCGCAGCGACACGGCGATCCCGCTCGGGATGTCGCTTTTGTTGTCGAAGCTGCGCGGCTTGGTAAAGGGGAGAATCTTGATCGTGCGCGGGCTGTAATAGCCTACGAGTTCCTCGGCCGACGCGCTGCCTTCGGTCTGACTGATCGCGCCACGTTGACAACCCCCAATCGCGAGCGCCGATATCATGAAGAGTGTCATGGCGGCGAACCGCGCACGGCATGAAAGTCGGTCAACGGCGATCGGCGTTGGAAAGCGACAGCGGCCCGGCCGGCAGATATGGATAAACATGAAGGCAATCCTTTACGGCGGATGGACTTACGCCTTGACCGCGCGATTATAGCTTTCGCCGGTTCATCGTCAAACTGCGATTCGGCAGACTGTTTTACTGGCCGACAAGCGGGGGGCCTTCGATGCGGCCTGTGCGCTGTTGGCGTTGATATTGTTCTCGCATGGCGGGGTCTTCAATGCGCAGATTCGCGCCCATGATGAGTCGGCGACCCAGCTCCTCGATCTCCTGTTCAATCAATCGGGCGCGGATGCTCTGGCGCAGCACATCAGATACATCTTCGATGGGCGTCTCGACGGGCGGAATCCGACGTTCGAGCCTGATGATGTGAAAGTAGCCATCGACTTCGATCGGATTCGACACATCGCCGGGCTGCATTTCAAATGCCGCCTTCGCGAGAATCGGCGGCACGGTCTCATCTTCGGCGGCGAAGGGCGGCATCAACCCTTGCCGAATCTTGGTCAGCGCGTTCTGGCTGTAGTCGGAAACGAGATCCTCAAACCGCTCGCCCAGATCGAGTCGCTGCCGAATCTGTGATACGACGCGCTGGTTGCTGAATTGAATGTGTCGGATGACGACCTTCTCGCCGTAGGTTCGGCGATATTCGCGCTGGAGCATTTCGTCGTCGATCGTCGCGCGTTCCATTTCGGCCTGCAGGATTTTGCGAAGTATCGCCTGACGCTCCATTGCGATGTAAAGTTCGGTCCGCGAGACGCCTCGCGTGCGTGTCCAGTCCTCGATCAACTGATCCCGCCGCGAAGGCGTCAGCGATTCGACATCCTTCCCGTTGAAACGGTCGCCGCGAAGGGCCAGGTCGAACTCGTGGTCAATGTCGGCCTGCGTCACGCTGATCGATCTGCGCGCGGCCTCCTGCCGGGCCGCCTCGCGCACCAGCACCTGTTGCAGCACGGGCAGGCCGCGTGAATCGAGCAACAGGCGCAGAAACTCGGCCTGGCTGATCGGCGCATCGTTGATGTAGGCGATGGCCCGGCCGGGCCTGGGGCGAGGTTCTTCGACTTCCGCGGTTGCGGCACCCTCCTGCGAGCGATCGCCGTGCTGGCGTTCGGCCAGTTGAGCGCTGACGGTCTTGGAGGGCGCGCCGCTTGTTCGCACGGGTTCGTTTTGAGTGCATGCACCGAGCAAGGCTGCGAAGCACGCGATGAGCGCGCCGGAGGAGAGGAGTCGGATGATTCGATCGGTGCGACGTTTCATGGTGCTTGTCTCGGTCATGTCCGCCTGATATGGCTGAACGGGTTTCGATCGCGCCGGCTGACGACGAACGCAGTACCGGGAAGGACCTTGCGCAGCCGAACGCAAAGCGGCCCGAGCGCCGGGCGCTCGCTGGCCCAATGGCCGAGGGCAATGGCCGTAGCGCCGGCGCCGATGTAGCGCAGCGCGTCGTGATGGCGAATCTCACCGGTGATGATGACATCGCCGCCGCCCAGTTTCACGCCGGGAATCTCCAGCGGCAGCGCACCCGCCGCGCCAACGCAGACGAAACCGCGACGCACGATCATCGAAGCATCTCCGGCAATCTCCACTCCGGAAACTGCGATTCGCCTGGCGATGTTTCGCGCGAGGGCGCTCACTTGCATCGGTGTCGCCAGCGCGCCCATTCGCCCCTGTCCGATCAGACCGGCGGGTACGGGTTCGAGTCGATAGACGTCAAAAGCAGGTTCTTCATATGGGTGAGTTCGTCGAACCGCGGCGATAACGTCAGTCAGGCGTGCGTGGGGGAAGATGACTTCCAGTCGCACTTCCGCGACGCGCTCGACGCGGCCTCGGCTGCCAACGGCGGGATTCGTCGATGCGGTTCCGAAGAACGTGCCCTCGCCGGCGATGCGGTAGCTGCAGTGGGTGTATTCACCGATGCGCCCGCCTCCGGCGTCGAAAATCGCGCCCGCGACAGCATCGGCATGTTCCGCCGGAACGAAGACGACGAATTTGCATCGAGCGACCGGATCACATGCCGCTTCAAAGGGCGCGGAGATCGGAATTCCCGCAATCTGGGCCATGGTGTCGTTTGTGCCGCCCGGCGCTGCGTCGAGTGCCGTGTGCGGCGTGTAAACGGCGATGCGGTTTGAAAGTGCCGCAGCGGCGACACCATCAGGCGACGAGCGGCCGGGGCGAAAACGCTTCAGACCTCGAAAGATCGGCGGATGATATGAGATCAACGCGTCGAAACCGCCGGCGATCGCCTCGTCAAGCACTTCGGGCATCAGATCGATCGCGAGCAGCACCCGGCGCAGCGGCCACTCCAAGCTGCCGACGAGCAAGCCGACATTGTCCCAGTCAGCCGCGGACCACGTCGGCGCGATGCGATCCATGGCCTCGCACAAGTCGGCGACGGTTCGTCCGCGACCGGCGGCGCGGCTCTTTCCGCGAACCGACTTCGATGCTTCCTTTCGTGAAACGCGCTTAGCCAATTCCGCACTCCCTTGAGATGAGCGACGCGTACAACTCGCGAATCCGCCCGGTGACGAGACCGGGAGCGCCGTTGCCGACCATGTGTTTCTCGATGGATGTCACGGGCATCACTTCCAGCACGCTGCCGGTCAGGAAGATTTCGTTCGCGGATAGCAGTGCATCGATGTCAATCGCGCGCTCCTCCAGCGCCAAGCCGTCGGTCCGTGCCAGTTCGATTACGGAGTTTCGCGTCGTACCGGGCAGAATGGGCGTATCGAGGGGCGGCGTCCATAGCGCGCCGTCCTTGACGACGAAGACATTGCACACCGAACCCTCGGCGAGCAAATGATCGGTCGTGAACCACAGCGCCTCCTGACTTTGCCGCTCGGCTGCCTCCTTCATCGCCATGAGCCGCGGCAGATAGGCGAGCGTCTTGTGGCCTGCGATCGGATCGAGGCGGTTCTGGCGATAGGAACTGATGCACACGCGCATGCCGTTGCGATAAAGTTCCGCCGGATATGGATGAACCTGCGTCGCGCTGATGAGCAGGGTGCGCGACGAGGGCGTGTCCGGCCGCCCAGGCCGCGGAACAACGCCCGGCGTTGCAACCAGACGAATTCGGGCGTCCTTCAGTTCGTTGGCGGCGAGCACCTTCATTATGCCGTCGGCCGCTTCCTCAACGGTGATGCCCATCTGCATATGCAACACCGCGGCGGAGTGCTGCATGCGATGGATATGCTCCGGAAGTCGCATCACGCGACCGCCGTAAGCACGCATCGTTTCAAACAGACCGGCCGCATGACTGAAGCCGGCGTCGAAAACCGACACGCGGGCCTCGTCAGCCGCGACGATCTCACCGTTCAGATACACATATTCAGACATGCGCTTCGTAATGCTCCGCTCGGGCCTATTCCATGTCGGGCCTCAAACCAATGGCCCGCAACATGCCCGCTGCCTTGGCCTGCAATTCTCGATATTCGTCTTCCGGCGTCGAGTCCGCCACGATGCCGCTGCCGACGTGAAGATCAACGCGGCGATCGGCCATCGTCATCGTTCGGATCGGCAGATTCAACTGCATCGAACCATCGAGACCGATGAAGCCGATCGCGCCGCAATAGGGGCCGCGTGCGTTCGGCTCCAATTCATCGATGATCTGCATCGCCCGCACTTTCGGGGCGCCGGTGACGGATCCGCCCGGAAAGGTCGCGCGCAAGAGGTCTATCGCATCGGCGCTCTCCCGCAATTTGCCGCTCACCGTGGCCGTACGATGGTACACGGTGGGCAGTTGCTCGATATCACCGGGGGAATCGACGCGAATGCTGCCATATTCGCAGACGCGGCCCAAGTCGTTGCGCACCAGATCGATGATCATGTTCAACTCGGCCTGGTCCTTTTCGCTGGTCGCCAGCCCCGCCGCCGCCGCCGCATCGGTTTGCGGCGAAATGCCGCGCGGGCGCGTGCCCTTGATCGGCCGCGTGGTCACGACGCCGTTCCTGACGTGCAGGAACAACTCCGGCGAAGAGGAGATCACGGCGGCAGGACCGCGGCGATCACCCGCATGTGTCAGCGGAAGATATGCGGCGTGCGTCGCGGGATTGGCGACGCAGAGCCGTTCATAAAGCAGGAACGGATGCACTTCCATCGGCACGCTTAAGCGGCGCGACAGATTGGCCTGAAAGATATCGCCGGCACGAATGTACTCGATCACGCGCGCGACTTTGGCAAGATAGGCTTCGCGCGGAACATTCCACGACGCAGCGCCGGCGTGCATCCAGTCTTCAAGCCGATCGGGCTGATAGTCCGCATCGACAATCGCGACGCAGTCCGCCAATTCGCTGATTCGGTCTTCGAGCGAATCGCGCGGCCCGTCAGTCATTTCGTTTGGCAGCTCGATGCCCGCAACGATCCATCGATCGGAATACGCATCATGGATCACCACCGTGTCAAACAGCGACCAATTGGCCATCGGCAATCGGGCATCGCGATGCGACCAGCCGGCCTTGGGTTCAATGAATCGACCGGCCTCATAGCTGATGTATCCGATCCAGCCGCCGACAAACGGCCATTCATCGGCGTCGTCGAGGTGAAACCACGGCCGGCATCGGTCCGAGAGATGGCGAATGGCGTCGATCTCGTCGTTCGCGGGCAGGACACGGGTGCGAACCGGCTCGGCGGCAAAAATGGAATATCGGCCCCATCGTCCGGAAATTGCCGCCGATTCAAGGATAGCCCCGCCCCGAATCGCGCCGATTTCATAGCGAAGCGCCGCACGGTTCGATGGCGGGGGAATCTCCTTTGCCGCCCAGCGGATACGGCGATTTTCGGCGATTTGAGGCATGGCGGCAGTATAGCCGCCGCGTCCGAGTTTGTCGCAGCGAACGAATGCCATTCAAACACTGGAACCGCTTGAGTTTGCGGGACGAATGCGTAATAATCTAGAGTCCAGGCAAACCTTGGGGGACCACCTTCATTCAGGGTGCATCGAATGAGCGCGCAACGCGAAACGGTGGCCGCGGAAATGCCGCACCGCCAGCAAAGTCAAACGGTTCTCTGGGTCATTGCCCTGTTGCTGGCCGTCGTTGCGACGGCGCTGGTCGTTCGCACGGATTTACCGTTCGGCGCCCGACAGGCCTACGGAGACTCGCCCATGATGGGCGCACGCGGCATCTTCGCCTTTACCGGCCAGATCGACCGCAACAGCCACGGGCTGTTTATGATGGACGTGGATAACAGCACGATCTGGTGCTATCAGTACGTGCCGAGCATGAGAAAGCTGCAACTCGTTGCGGCGCGATCATATATGTATGATCGCTATCTTGAGAACTATAATTTCGGCGGACCCACGCTCGAGCAGACCAAGCGTCTCCTTGAGCAGGAGCGTCAAAACAAGAACCGCACATCGCGCGGCGGCATCGGCCCCGATGCTGAGCCGCTCGAAGCTTCGGAACTGACGACCGAGCTTTCGGCGCAGCCGCCCGCGAAGCTCCCGCTGGATTCGACCGTGGAATCGACCGGCCCAGCGCCGGATGACGAATGACCGAACGGTCGTGATGGCAGACGAGAGGGGTTAAAGAGGCATCGGCAACCTGCCGCCGCCATGACCGTAGCGGAGCGATGTTGTCGAGGTCGCTCCCGCATCGGCAGGGGTGGAAGCGTAGAGAAGTTCAAAGCCGGGAAGTCGGGCCATGCCCGCTTCTGCCAGAGCACCGGCTGCCCGCCGTTTGTACAACCAACCCGGCCCCCCGAGTGGGGGCGCAAAGCAGGATCAGAATCATGGCCAACGGATTCATGTCGCTCGAAGAAGTGTGTGCCGCACTGGGCAAGACAGCCGACGGCGTCAAGTCGCTCGTCCGTGACGGCAAGCTGCGCGAACTACGCGATGCCGGCAAGGTGTTGTACAAGAAGGACGAAGTCGACGCCCTCGCGGCAAAGGAAGGCAGCAGCGTCGTCGATCTGGAAGGCGCGTCGCCTGAGGTGATCAGTCTCGACGACAATGAGTCGTTCGCGTCGGCCTTGTCGAGCCTGGCTGATTCGTCCGCGTCACTAGGCGCGATGGACGAAAGCCCAGAATCCGACGGGCTGCCGCGCGTCGATCCCAACGAGCGCAGCGGCACGGGCACCGGCATCTCGTTCGCACATGACAGCGCCGTGACACCGTCGGCGCTCAACATAGACGATATCCCCGAAGAACTGCCGTCGGCCGGCTCGAAGGCGGGTTTTTCGTCCGAGATCGATCTGCTGCCTTCCGACGAGCGCGAAGGTTCGTCGATGGCGCCGGCGGCCGGTGCGATGGATCAGGAATTCGAGGAAGTGCCCGACCTGGGCCTTTCCGGCTCCAGCATCATCAGCCTCGAACCGGGCGACTCGAAAATCTCCGACAGCCCGGTCGCGAAGGAAGGCACGAAGATCACGCGCCCCGGCATCAGCGTCTTCGACGAGGAAGAACTGGGCGTGCCCAGCGATCCAATGGGCGAAACGCAGATTTCGTCCGGCGTCGGCGACTTCGACGCCGTCGGCAGCGGCAGCGGCCTGCTCGATCTCACGCAGGAAAGCGACGATACCAGCCTTGGCGCCGAGCTGCTTGATGTCATCTCGCCAAGCGAGGCCGGTGAAACCGAAGTCGAAGCCGAAGTCATCGAGGACGATGCCGCACCCGTGACACGCGGCGGAACCGCCGTCGGGATGGCCGCGCCGCGCGAGACCACGGCGACCGCCTTTGCCCCGGCCGCCGCGGCGCGATCCGCCGCGCTCGACGCCGGCACGTTGCCGATCAACATCTGCCTTGGCGTGGCGGTGCTGGCCATGGCCGTTCTCGGCCTCGCCACGGCGTCGGTCTTACAGGGCGCGTGGCCCGATGTCATCCTCGGCGCGATCGCCAATGGCGTGATGCACTGGTCCGTCTTCGGCGGACTCGGCGCGGCCGTGATCGGCGTCGGCATCTGGGGCATCCTGGCCGGCCGAAAATGAACGCACTCGTCTTGAATCACTCATGATTTCGATGCGTTAGTCATGCGCGAGGCGATCAGTCTATTCGCGCGAATTCCCCTCATCTGCCCTTGTTTCGGCGTTCGACGCAGGCCCGCGCGCCGATTGGCCGCGCGAATGAACGCACCTTCGACGACTCCCCCGATTTCGCAACTTCGCGTATCCTAGTCAGGCGACAGACGCATGCCATTCGGTCGTCAATGCGAGTCCGCGCGGCGGAGTCGACGGCCGTTTAGGATGGCAGATTGCGAACAGCCACATGCTCGACGCTCGCGAGGAACAGTCGCACACCATTGTCGAACTTTCCGCAGCCGCCGGCGGACTGGCGCACGAAATCCGCAACGTGCTTTCGACGCTTCGCATGAACTTGCAACTGCTCGATGAAGATTGGACCGAGTATCAGCAGTCGGACGTTGCGGCGGATGCAGGCGGCGCGCCGGCGGAACTCACGCGGCGAAGTCGACGGCGCATCGGCACGCTGCTTCGAGAAACGCAGCGGCTCGAGTCGATCCTTGAGGACTTCCTTCAGTTCATCAGCCGCCGTGAACTGAAGCGTATCTCGGCTGATTTGTCACACGTCGTCGCCGAAGTTGTCGAGTTCTTCATGCCGCAAGCCGATGCCGCCAATATCCACATCGAGCTGGCGGCCGCCGATGCCCCACTGAGCATATTCGCCGATGTCGGCCTGCTAAAGCAGGCGCTGCTGAATCTACTCATCAACGCTCAACAGGCCATGACCGACGGCGGGCGACTGTCGATCGCCTTGTCCGCCACTGGTGGATTTGCCCGTATCGACGTTACTGACACCGGACCAGGCATTGCACCCGATCAGATCGATCACGTCTTTGATGCGTATTACTCCACAAAAAAGGGTGGTACCGGTCTGGGGCTGACGATGGCTCGTCGGATGATTCGCGCCCACGGCGGCGACATGACGGTTCGATCCGATCCTCCCTCTGGCGCCTGCTTCACCGTGACGCTTCCGCTTACGGACGGCTCGTCCGGTCCTCGGTGACGACCGATTGCCGATCGACCGATGAACGATATAATCCCGACCGTCCGATGCGGGCGATGATCGAGGGTGCGGCGTGAGGAACGATGATGTTCGGCCGCGTGCTTCCCGCGCGGACATGGAGCCAGATGCAATCTCAACGTGCGATATGGTCGCTTGCGCTCGTGTTGACGGCCGGCTGTGGTTACAGCGCCGATCGCCAGGAGCATTTTCGCACGACGAACGCCAATAAGGACCCGATTCGCACGGTTGCGCTGGACATCTTCGATTCGCGCGAGTTCCGGCGCGATCTGGAGTTACAGTTGACCGAGGCGCTCGCCAAGCGCATCGAAGCCGAGACGCCGTTCAAGCTGGCCAAGAAGCAATATGCCGACACCATGTTGACCGGCGAGGTGCAGGACGTACGGCAAGGCACCCTTGGTCGCGATTTCCGCGATGTGCGACCGCGCGAAACGGCGGCTACACTGATTGTCAGCTTTCAATGGAAGGATCTTCGGACCGGCGAGATTCTTCTGGATCGCCCAAGATTTGTGCAGACTGTGGATTATATCAGGCCCGTGGGCGAGGATTTTTATCACGCCATGCAGCGGGCGTCCGATCGAATGGCCGAACGCATCGTCGAGGCCATGGAATCTGAAAACTGGTAATGTCGCGGCCCGTACTATAATCCGATACTGTAAACGACCGTTCGCGCAGTGGTGCGCGGCAAACCTCGCCTCTATCGAGGCTTATGGGACTGTTTTGAATGGCTGAACCCGGGAAACCATCTGATCAGCAGGACGGCGGAAACCAGCCGGGGCGCGGCGCTCCGCGTCGAAAAATCACCGGCGGCGCGATGAGTTGGATCGGTTTTATTCTCATCGCCCTCATGATCGTCATGGTCGTCATGCAGGGGTACGCTCCGAAGCAGGATCTCAGCATCGATCAATTCTGGAAGCGCGCCGCTGCCAACAGCTTCTCTGAGATCACTGTTCGAGACGACGCGATCACGGGCAAGTTCCGGGCTGATGCTCAAGGTCAACAGGGGCCGAAGAACGCCTCGCGCGAGTTCCGCGTTGAATACAACACCATGACGGGCGTGCCCGAGCTGGTCGAGAAGCTCATGCACCTCTGCCCGGATACGACTATCAAGTATCAGCGAAGCAACGAGCCGTATATCACCATGCTGCTCGGCATTATTCCCTGGCTGCTCATTCTCGGCTTTATTTGGTTCTTTGTTTTCAGGCAGCTTCGCGCGTCGGCCGGCGGCGCGGGCATGCTGGGCAACTTCGGTCGTTCGCGCCATCGCGTCAGCAACAAGGAACTGACCAACATCACGTTCAAGGACGTGGCCGGTGTCGATGAGGCCAAAGAGGAAGTGGCCGAAGTCATTGAGTTCCTCAAAAATCCCAAAAAGTTCCAGCGCCTCGGCGGGCGCATTCCGCGCGGCGTCCTGCTGGTCGGCGAGCCGGGCTGCGGAAAAACGCTTCTGGCCAAGGCGATGGCCGGCGAGGCGGACGTGCCGTTCTTCTCGATCAGCGGCGCCGATTTCGTTGAAATGTTCGTCGGCGTCGGCGCCTCGCGCGTGCGCGATCTGTTCAAGAGCGCCAAGGAAAACTCACCCTGCATTATCTTTCTCGATGAAATCGACGCGGTTGGCCGGCGCCGCGGCACGGCCTACGGCGGCGGCGGCCACGACGAGCGAGAACAGACGCTTAACGCCATTCTTGTCGAGATGGATGGTTTCGATACGTCCGATCAGGTCATTGTCATCGCCGCGACGAACCGCGCCGACATTCTCGATCCTGCGCTCACGCGCCCGGGCCGTTTCGATCGGCAGGTCTACGTGCCGCTGCCCGATCTGAAGGGCCGTCTCGAAATCCTCAAGGTCCACGCCCGCAAGATCAAGATGTCGCCGGACATTGATTTGATGAAGCTCGCGCGCGGCACGCCCATGTTCAGCGGCGCTGAACTCGCCGCCATCATCAACGAAGCCGCCATCGTCGCCACCATGGTCGATAAGGACATGGTCGACATGGACGATCTGGAAGAAGCCCGCGACAAGGTGCGCTACGGCCGATCAAACAAGAGCCGTACCATCGAAGAGCGCGAACGTATCGCCACGGCTTATCACGAGGCGGGCCACGCCGTCTTGCAGGTGCTGCTGCCGGATTCGGATCCGCTGCACAAAGTGACGATCATCCCGCGCGGGCGATCCCTTGGCTCGACCATGTCGTTGCCCGAGCGCGATCGCTACGGATATGCCATGCGATGGCTGCGCGCGACGATGCGCGTGCTCTGCGGCGGCCGCATCGCCGAACAGAAGCACTCCAACGACATCAGCAGCGGCGCGGCCATGGACATCGAGCAGGCCACGCGCCTCGCCCGCGCCATGATTCTCGAATGGGGCATGAGCGAGAAGCTGGGCTTCGTTCGTTACGCCGCCATGGAGTCCAATGAACTCGGCCTGTACGACAAGCCCTATTCCGACGACACCGGCCGCTTGATCGACGAGGAAGTTCGCCGACTGTGCGAAGAGGCCTATCACGACGCCGTCCGACTGATTACCGAGAATTGGGACAAAGTCGACGCCGTCGCTCAGGCGCTTCTGAAGCACGAGACGCTCGATGCCGACGAAGTCGCCCGCCTGTGCCGCGGCGAATCGTTGGATAAGCCGAGTCTGTCCGGCCTGCTGGCCGATGAAGCGCCGCCTCGCCCGGCCCGCCCGGTGTCGCAGCCGCCGACGCCGGAACTGCCGCCCGGCGGGCTGTCCGGCGGGACCTTGCCGCATCCCGGATGACCCGCCACAATTCCGCGGCGAGCGCGTCGTTTCCATCGCTCCGATTCAATCGCGTGGCCCTCCGATGGACTTTCTTGTCATTCCACTGACAAGTGCCGCAGTCGCGGCACTAACGCTGGTCTCGGGCTTCGGGTTAGGCACGCTGCTCATGCCGGCGTTTGCCGTCTTCTTCCCGCTGGAAATCGCCATCGCCGCCACCGGAATCGTTCATTTTGCAAACAACCTCTTTAAGCTCGCGCTCGTCGCCAGGTGGGCCGATCGCAGCGTCGTGTTGCGTTTCGGCTTGCCCGCTGTCATCGCCTCGCTGATCGGCGCCGCGCTCATGACGCTCATGGTCGATGTGACGCCGCTGTATCGCTACACGTTCGGCGCGGTCAACGCCGAGATCACCTGGCTCAAGCTGGTGATCGCCGCGCTGCTGGCCGCATTCGCCGCGCTGGAGTTGTGGCCGCGCTATCACGAACTGTCGTTTCCGAAGCAGGCGCTGCCGATCGGCGGGGTGCTCTCCGGCTTCTTTGGCGGCATCTCGGGCATGCAGGGCGCGCTGCGAGCGCCGTTTTTGCTTCGCGCGGGCCTCTCGCGCGACGCCTTCGTCGGCACGACCAATGTTGTCTCGACGATCGTCGATGCCTCGCGTCTGCTGGTATATGCCGTTGGCTTTCAATGGCTCGTCAAGACGCGCGATTATTCGGTGCTTGCCGAATCGCGGACGCTCTGGCTCGTCTCGGCCGCGTGCATCGCCGGGTTTGCCGGATCGTATCTCGGCGCGCGGCTGGTGAAGAAGGTAACGCTCAACGCGGTCCGCCTGATCGTGGCGACACTGCTTTTCACGGCCGCCGTCGCACTCGGCGCGGGCCTGATCTGACGCATCATCCCGGAAGGGCGCCCGCATTCACGAGCGGTTGGATCGGGCCTTATCGACGCATCTGGAAACTTGCTTTCGACGCGACGGATATCGCCAGGCCGATCGAGTCGCTTTTGCCGCCTGCCGGAATTAATCTGAAGTTTTCGGGAACCTTGGCCCTCGCCGCGGACTTATATGTACTGAATGTACCGCGAGTGAAGCGACCTGCGAGGCACAAGCGAATGGACGAGGCAGTTCTCCCTGCGGCCGCCCAGGATTTTTCCGTGTCCATCGACGATGCGGAATCGAAGCTGATTGAGCAGGTTCGGCGCGATCCGACGGCCTTTGGCCAGCTCTATCGGCGGCACCACGACGCCATCGCTCGTCACATCCATCGCCGTGTCGGCGACGAACATGTGACCGAGGACCTAGTCGCCGATGTGTTCATCAGCGCGATGCGAGGTTTTGATAAGTACCGCCCGTTGCAGGTGCCGCTGAGGTCATGGCTCTATCGCATCGCGACGAACCGCGTCAATCGATGGGCCAGAAATGAGCGAAGCCGGGCGATGCTGCGGTTCGATGCCGAACACGACGCCGCGGCGACGGCTCAGGCGGATGAACACGCGGAACGCGAGCGGGCGAGGACGGCACTGCTCACTCTTGCGCCGAGGTATCAGGCCGTCCTGTCGCTGCACTATCTTGACGGTTTGTCAATCGAGGAGATTGCCATAGCGCTGGCATGCAGTATCGGTACCGTAAAGTCGCGCCTGCATCGGGGGCGCGAGAAGCTTCGAAAGCGTCTGACGCAGAGGAGGCCTTCGACATGATGGATTCGCCTGATCCCGTTGATCACGCAATGTACTCACTGCGGTCTGAAGCATGGACCGCCCAGCCATTGACATTTGAAAAGGAGAAACATCTGATGCAAAAGGCACATGCCCCTATTCATGATAATTTTCGGATGGTCCGCCGCGTGCTTGTCGCGCTGGTTGCGATCATCGCCGTCGCCGGCGGGGCCCTCGCCGCGACCCAGGGCGTCGGCACGTTCCGCACATGGTTGTTTGACATCGAGGTCGGCCCGGAGACGAACGCCAAGATTCTCGTCGCCGACGGGCAATCCGGCACAATGATCATCGAGCGCGAAGACGGCTCCATAACCGAAATCGAAGCGAAAGCGACAGGTCTCGAAGAAGGCGGTGCCCGCGCCAACGTTACGGTTCGCACGCTCGATGGCCGTAAACACGAAGAAGATGTTCACGAAGTGATTCGACAGCGCGGCCCTGCGCCGCTGGAAGTCGCGGACATCAGCGTGCTGGAGAATGCCAAGCTGCTCACGAGTTGGACCGATGGGGCAGATCGCGTGCTTGAGCTTTACGTCAGCTCCGTTGATGATGAGTCCAGGTGCAAATTGTACGTCGTCGTCGATGGCTTCGAGCCGCTCCTGCGACGGAGAATCATCGCGTCGCCCGAAGTCAGATCGTTCATTATCGATGTCGAGCCGGTCATCGCCGTGGACGATGAGGGGAGTATCTCGATCAAATTCAACGCCGGAGATGAGGTGGCCGTATTTAAATGGGCGACAAGGCCGCCGGGCGAAGACGACGAAGCGTCCGATGCGTCGAATGAACCGATCGTTATCGAAGGGCGCGACGGCGAACTTCGCGTTCGGATTCAGTCCGACGAATGACCGGCTGCGTCGCGCACGAAATGCGGCCTGCGTCTGGGACGATTGATTGACTACTTCGCGGAAGACCGATCGGCTTTGACAAGGCCAAGCGCCGTAGCGCACT
The DNA here is from genome assembly GCA_964599535.1 of uncultured Planctomycetaceae bacterium. Lineage (GTDB taxonomy): Bacteria > Planctomycetota > Phycisphaerae > UBA1845 > UTPLA1 > JADJRI01. Next base: position 2,592 of record CAZRFP010000064.1, on the reverse strand, counting down.
CTACCGCAAGGGTCGCCTCGTTCCTCGTGATTGAGGCGGCCCTTGGTATCTAGAGAGCACCCGTGAGTTTTGGAACACTCTGAGATATGTTCCCTTTTTGCACTGCCGCGCATTCAGCGCCGCGGCCGCCAGGGAGCGGTGGCCGATGATGTGTGAATCGGCCTTGGCATGAAAGTGGTTTCGCGATGCACCGGTCGCACGTCGCATGTTCCGAAGGGACACTGAAGCGCTATTCCTACTCCGCTCGGTCGCGTTCGCCAGGCTGGGGCGTTTCGGCTATAATCCTGGAGCCGGGGGCGAAATGGTTTCGACCGGGCAAGTTGACGGATGGATGGCGTGCCGAGGTTGTCAGGCGGCCTCGTAAAACACCTGGCGAAAACTTTACATGCCAACCCTCAGTTGCGCATGGCGGCCTAAGTAGCCGCCCGTCAAACCGCCAACGCCTGCTAGGCGGGGCGACGGTACGCAGCAGGCTGGTCGCACGGTGCTGCTCGGCCGACGCGCGATGAGAACACAGTCGAGCTGGTCCCCGACGCAGCCTGTCGATCGGCGGCGGCGGGGATGACGACAAACGATCGACTACGCACGTAGAGGTCCATCCTGAAGTGCTTCGGGACGCGGGTTCGATTCCCGCCGCCTCCATTTCATGCCAGCAGCAGCCTGATTGCAGACGTGCATCATGCGGCTCTGGACATCGTCGCAGGTACGTTCCATCACCACGTTCCAGCCATCATAGATGAACCGCCGATCCTCGAGCGGCTCGGCCGACCAGTCGGGCGAATCCTCCGAAGGCGGCTCCGGCACGATCCACTCGTGCGTCAGCTTCCGCACGCGACGGCCCATGTCATCATACGCGAACTTCACGCGAAAATCACCGGCCTGCGGAGCGATGGGCTGAATCTCGATCAGGCGGTTTTCGCTGTCGTAGGCGTATTCGGATTCGCCGTCGGATGTCAGATTGCCGTCATCGTCATAGACCAGTGTCTCGGCCGCCTGGCCGCTGACGCCGTCGAAGACGTACACCGCCCCCGTATTTGCCGTGCCGCCGCCCGTGCCGTCCCAGAGTGCGGCACCGACCAGCGCGACCATCTGGCCGGGGGCATCGGACAGCGCCACGCCCAGACCGAAATTGTCGAAGGCCTCGGCGTCGCTGGCGCGGAGCTTCTCGTCACGACTTGTATAGAAATTGGACAGGTCCAACACTGGATTACGAAACTCTACAGATGGACCGACCGGGGTACAGGTCATTGTTTGCCCAACAAATTCACTTGCTTATGTTTGCTCCGAATAACCCAAATACAGATCGCATTTATGCAGAAGACGGCAGCAATCCAGTAATGCGCCATCATCAAGCCCCTTAACGAATCACCAATTAGACAATCGACCGCCACAAACCAATCCCTTGCCGCCGATTCGCCCCACGTGTCTTCAAGCTTGGAATGATCAATTACTCCTCGGACATCTAACACTCTATACTTGCTCAGTATTGTCGCATATGAGAGCTGGACACCAACGGATCCGACTAACACAAGCCCAACTGCAAAAATCAAGTTGAAAATGGCGATTATGCAAAGCCACCGATGTATCAGCTTTGACTTTTCCTGATTCATTTTAGGTCAACCCATCCCCATTCATCGCAGACCCAATGCCATACCAATGCTCTACTAAACCCGTCAAATTCTACGCGCTGTTCGAAGTGACCTCGTGCGCTTCGCCGTTGTCGAGGATCACCCGCGTATGCGGCGGGACTCCAATTTGACTTTAGACAGCATTTGCCGAGCTGAAGAATCGTGCTAGTTTGACAATTGTTTCCCCATTCTCCACCACTGCATTCGATACCACCGGCGCTCTCGCCGTATGGCTTGTCTGAGTATGGGTTTCGTACTAGGCAGGCCCTTACGTCTTCAAAGCTTGAGCAACAGCACGGTTTCCCATTGTCGAGCTTGCGTTGGCATGAACCGTCTAGCCACACATCATATTCGCCCCGTACCTCGTCCTCTTCCACGTCGTCACAGGCACCTTGCTTAAGCTCGCAATGAGTAACAAAACTACCGCCGGTTCCAGCGACTCGTGGCGCACGACAACAGACCTTCCAGTCAAGTCGCTCATCCGGTTTGAGTTGGAGCCCCAAAGGGTCGACCTTCATCGTCGGACTATTGATAGCAAACAGGTAGAGATTGTCCCCTCCCACCTCCCCAATCGGATCCCGATTCGTCCACCTTCCCAACCTCGGGCTGAAATACCGATACCCATAGTAATACATCCCGCGCTCGCCGGCGGCGGCCGTGGCGGGCTGGGTGTCGTAGTACTTCGTCGAGAAGCGGAAGGGGTTTTCCAGTGCCAGCGGATCGTCGGCCAGCAGCGTGCCGCCGTAGGGGTCGTATTCGTAGCGCGCCGCCGGCTCGCCGACGAAGATCGGCAGCATCGCGCCGGGCGGGTCCTGCGAGACGACGCCCGCGTCAAACGCCACCAACTGCCCAACGTTGCCGTTGCCGTCGTAGAAATACAGGAACTTCGGCGGATCGTCGAAATGCGACGGCAGCGACGATGTCTCCATCGCCAGAAGCCCGCCGATGCCCCCCGCGCCGTGAA
>CAZRFP010000063.1:0-23656 GCA_964599535.1 uncultured Planctomycetaceae bacterium | reverse complement strand
CTGCACCGAGACGAAGCTGCGAACTCCGCTGTCGCCGCGCTCGAGTTCCTGGCAGATCAGCCCGTAGCAGACGTTGTTCAGCCCGGCGCAGTCGTAACCGTCGATGTTGCAGCCGAGCAGACCGAGCGATGCGATTTCGGAGATCAGCTCGCGCGGAAAGCGGTGCTCGTCGAAGGCGTGGCCGATGACCGGGATCACCTTCTCATCGACGAAGCGGGCGACGGTCTCCTGCACCTGCCGTTCGTCTTCGGTCAGCAGCGACTTGACGTTGTAGAAATCAAAGGCGTCCGGCGCGACGGCCTGCGCGGGGGCGTGAGCGGTCATCGAAGCATCTCCTCCATTGCCGAAAGGGCAAGTATTCTCGTGGGAAGTCCGCGTCGAAAGCGGCCGGATCGTCGATGCCCGGCGCGCTCGCGGAGCATGTAGGGAGTATAAGCGAAGCCCGCGTCGAGGCGTAGTCCGCCGCCGTTAAGGGCGGCGGGTGTTTGTTGTATGGGCGTCGCATGCGTGATAGGCTTTCACGGTGGAATTCAACGCATGTTGGCGGATGGATCCCTTGCCCGATCGGGTCGGTTCGGGCGGGCGTCGGCGTTTCAAATCCTGAATGGCCGGGCTTGTCGCATGGGTGGCGACTCGGCCGATGCCCATTCGGCGCGGGAGGCTGTTGCAGACGCGTGGATGAGAATCGTGACAGGGAGCTGCTCGATCGTATTAGCGCCGGCGACACCACGGCGGCCGAGGCCGTGCGCGCCGAATATCACCGCGAGTTGCACCTGTTCTGCCGCCGGATGGTTTATGACGAGTCGCTGGCCGAAGACATCGTGCAGGAAGTGCTGATGAAGTGCTTCACGCCGGATGTTGCGCCGCCGACGGGCAGCCTGCGGGGCTGGCTCTATCGCGTGGCGCGAAACCGTTCGATCGATGTGCTAAGAAAGATGCGGCCGGAAGTGCGCATGTCGGCGATGAAATCGAGCAGTCATCTCTGGGCGGCGGCGGCAATTCCGATCGATCCGGCGACGACGCCGGCGGGACGGGCCATCAAGGAAGATCGGGCGCGTCGGGTGCAGCTTGCCGTCGACTCCATGGACGAAGACCTGCGCGAGGTGGTGATTCTGTATTTCTTTCAGGGTCTGCCGCGACAGGACGTGGCCGATGTGATCGGACTGTCGCTGGCGGGGATGAAGGCCCGGCTCGCGAAGGCGACGCGCCATCTTCGCCAACAACTTCAATCATTGGATGATTCATCGCTATGACGTGCGAGACGGTCGACGATTGTCTGCTCGATTACATCGAGGGGCAGCTCGACGCGACCGATGCCGAGCGCGTTCGCGTTCACATTGAAACGTGCGCCGATTGCCGCCGGGCGCTTCGAGAAACCAAGGAAATGCTCGACGCGCTGCACGTTGCGCGGCAGAACCAGGATCGCTCCGATTTGCGTGCCTCGGCATCGACCGCGCCGCCGCGGACTGCCGTGCCGCCGGTCACTTGGACCGCCGGATCGCGGCTGGGCGACTTCGAGATCATTGAGCTGCTCGGCCGGGGCGGAATGGGCGCGGTCTATCGTGCCAGACAGGTGTCACTCAATCGCGTCGTGGCGCTGAAAGTGATGCCGTCCGGGCTGACGCAAACGCCGGACGCCTTGCAGCGCTTTCGCCGCGAGGCCCAGGCCGCCGCGCGGCTGCACCATACGAACATCGTGCCGGTCTATGCCCAGGGCGAGCACGAAGGGCATCTCTTCTATGCGATGGAGCTGATCGACGGCGTCGATCTCGGGCGCATTCTCAAGAGCGATCCGTCACGATTGCTGTCGGGACTTGGCGCCAACCGCGCGGAGTTCGCGAACGCCGACGCGCCTTCCCGCGAGGCCGGGAACCTCACCGACACCGCAGCGGGTCGGCCGCGCGCCGACTTTCGCCGGCTTGCCCGGCTCGTCGCACAGGCCGCCGATGCTCTCGCGTATGCCCATCGCAATCATGTGCTGCACCGCGACATTAAGCCGCAGAATCTGCTGCTCAGTTCGGACGGACAATTGCACATCACCGACTTCGGTCTCGCGCGCCTGCTCGACGAGCCAGGCGTGACGCAGACCGGCGAGATGCTCGGCACGCCGGCGTACATGTCGCCGGAGCAGATCGACGCGGATCGCGAGAGAATCGACCATCGCACGGACATTTATTCGCTCGGTGTCACGCTGTACGAATTGCTTACCGGTCGGCGACCATTTGACGCACCGACGCGCGAGCAGACCATCGCGCGAATCCGCCAGCGCGAACCGCTGCCGCCGCGAAAGCTGAATCCGAGCGCGCCGATCGACCTGGAGACGATCTGTCTGAGGGCAATGGAGAAAGACCCGCGCCGGCGCTACACGAGCGCCGCGGAGATGGCGGCGGACCTGCTGCGCTTCGCCGATGATCGACCGATCCTCGCGCGTCGCGTCGGCGCGATCGAGAAGGCGATCAAATGGGTGCGCCGCCATCCGGCCACGACGACGATCGTCGCGCTTGTTGTGATCCTGTGCGCCGTGGCGGGAATGTGGACGCGGCAGTCGATCCACGCGCGGCAGGCGCGCGCGAACGAACTGGTGCAACGGGCGTTCGACTATCTGACGTACGAAGACTATCGCGATCCGGCGCAGCCGCTGGCGTGGCTGGTGGAGGCCGAGCCGCTAGGCCCGGATCGCGCGCGATTCGATGTGGCGATGGGCCTGTGCCGGCTGCTCGATGACACCAAGGAGTCCATCCGCCGCTTCGAGTCGGCACTGGCCCGCGCGCCGGACAATGCCATGATCATGTATCTGCTCGCGTGGGCGTGCCGGCTCGATCAGCGGCCGGAGGCGTTTGAGCGGTGGATGCAGAAAGCCGACTCGCTCGGCGGCGCGGGGGAAGATGCGGCGGCACATTTCTTCCGAGGCTTGGCGCTCGTGCGCGTCAATCCGGAAGAAGCCATCGGCAGCCTGCGGGCGGCCGATCGACTGCGCGATCCGTTCTATCAGGCCATGCTTCATCTGGGCCGGGCGTGGAATCACGAGATGTACCGCGAGCGTAAGCTGGAGTACTTCGGGCAGATTTCGGATCGCCTGACGGCCGCGTGCGTCTATCGGGCGAAGGCGGCGTATCCGCGCTATCTGCTTTCGATCGCTTATCGCATCGCGGGCGAGATTTATACCGATACCGGCGACGCGGCATCAGCGTCGCCTTATCTGAACAAGGCACTGGAGCTTGCGCGCGAGGCCCAGACCGTCGAGCCGCAAAGCCCGCGCGGCTATGCCTGCGAGGCCGAATACTGGGAGTTCGTCGGCGACTATGAGAAGGCGCTTGACGCGCGCGATCGCGGCGCGGCGTGGTGTTCGACGCCCGCGGCACTGGGCGAACTGCACGAATATCGCTGGCGGCTGTGCTATTGGCTCGATCTTCATGAGCGGGCGCTGAGTGATCTGGACGAACTGCAGCGTAAGTACCCGGCAACCGATCCGAAATACACGTGGTATCGCCACTTCTTCCCCGCGATCGTGCTGGCCGATGTCGGCCAGATGGATGCGGCGCTGGTGCGCGCCCGGGCCATGACGGACGAGCGGCCGGACGACTTTCGGTCGATCCTCTCGGCCGCGTTATTGTTGCGAATGTGGGATCAGGCGGAGGAAAGTCATCAATTGCTGGCCGATGCGCGCGGTCGCATTCGCTTTGACGCGGTCGCGACAGCCGACAAATCGCGCGCCTTGTATGAAAGTGTGTACGACTACGCTCTCGGCGCGATCGACTGGGCGGAACTGTTGGAGCGCTCGCGCCGCGAGAAGCCGACACGGGCACTGCTGGCGGAGGCACACTTCGTGGCCGGCTGCGCGCGGCTCGCTTCCGGCGATCGGGAAGGCGCGTTGGCATCCTTTCGAGCGTGCGAGACGACGTATGACTTTGACGATTACTGCTACGTGGGTCGCCTGTTCGCTCGCAAACTGGCGCTCGAACCGACGTGGCCGGCATTGATCGGCCGCAAGCGCCCGTAGCGGCCGGCGCCACAGCCGGTCGCCAAACGCGAACATGCGTGCATGCGGGACCGGCGGCCGACGGATGTCATGCGAAGCCCCGATGCCGGATGGGCGAACATGCACATAGGATATTCGCAAGCCCCGTGGCAGCGAGGGTAAAGAGGCGTTCACCCTCCCCGCCCCATTTTTTCAAGAAATTTAACAGCCGCGACCCGCCGAAGCTCGTCTTCCGGTGGGACGATTCGTTATCATAGGAATCAGCAGCATCGCCCTTGGCCGCCGCATCGACGCCAGTGGCGATGGAAACGAGGGGACGCGGGTTTCGTTCGAACCCAAAGGGAGCGGTTTTCCATGATGCGGATCGATCACGCTCGATTCTGCCGCAGACCTGCATTCGTGATGCATCGGCCATCGGCCTGGGCCGCCGCGCTCATGCTCGCGCTTTGCGCTCATACGGCGCAGGCTCAGCCGCCTCATGCCGTTGAACCGCTTCCGAATCCTTACTTCTCGCTTGATCCGCTCTCGCCGACTACGGCGGCGGGCGTCGCCGGTCCGGCCGATGTGCTGGACAAGCCCGGGCCGTCGCCGGTCTATACGCGCGCCGGGCTTGGGCTGATGAGTCCGCTCGACGATGTGAACGGCCTGTCGGGCGATCGTACAGATTTGGCCGCGCCGGGCGTGACGTTCGCGGTGCTGTTCAGTGTCGATCGCGCGACGATCGGTTTGATGCCGCCCGATCCGTCGCTCGTGGCGATCAATCGTCCGTTCAACGTGCTGGAGCAGGCCGCGAAGAACCAAGCCTCGGCCGATCTGTTCATGTCCACGCAGTTGTTCGATCTGAGCGGTCCACATCCATCGCCGCTGCGAAGCGTGCCAAACAACAACACGTCCGTCAGAAATCAGGGCGACACCGGTGGCGTTGATTACGACCTATTGCCGGAAAAGTCTCCATCTCAGTTTGAACCGCTGCCCGTGAAAGACGACACCGACGCGCTGATCTACCCGGAACCAACCGGCGGGCCGATGCGCGGCGTGCCTGCCGGCGGTCTGTTCTTCTCGCTTTCACGAACAAGCCCGTCGCTGCCACTTCTGAATCCGCAGGGCATGGCCAGCGGTGCGGACATCTTCTTCGATCCGGAGCCGGAGTTTCCCGGTCCGTCGTTTGTCTATGTTCGCGCGGCGCAGTTGGGCCTCATGCCCGGCACTTTCGGAGACGACATCTCCGGGCTGATCGTTATCGACAACGGCGATCTCATCTTCGATCCCGCGGTCGATCGCATCCTCTTCACGCTGGCGCGCGGCTCGCCGTCGCTGGGCGATGAGTTCAGCCCGGCCGACATTTTCATCGCCCCCGCGCCGAACGGCTTTTCCCGCTTTGCGACGGCGTTCGATCTCGGCCTCGCGCCGGGCGATCACATCAACGGCCTGGAAGTCCTGATCAGCTCCGACATCGACGATGCGATCTATCGCCACGCGCTGATGCGCATCCTGCCCGGAGACTATGACGGAAACGGTGTGCTTGATTTGGTAGACTGCGTTTCGTTTATCGACTGCCACAGCGGCGCGGGCGTCAGCTATGATCCGGAAGTGGTCGCGCATTCGGTCGATGTCGGCCCCGGTCCGCTCTTCCATCCGCAGCATCTCTTGATCGAAACCGGTGACATGGTTGTCTGGACGTGGCAGGATGGACCGCACAGCGTCGTCAGCGGCTCGGGCGGTTCGCATGACGGCGCGTTTTATTCCGGCCCGCCGACATCGACGCCGGGCACGAGCTATTCCGTCGAGTTTGACGCGGCGCTTGTTGACTTGCATCCGCGCGGCGGCGGCGTCTATCACTACTTCAGCGCCGGCGATCCGTTAGGCAACATGGTCGGCAGCATCACCGTCACGGCGCCGCCGTGCGCGACTTTCGATTTTGATTTCGACGGCGATGTCGATTGCGATGACTGGCGCGAGTTTCGCCTGTTCTATCAGCAGCTTAATTCATCGCGATGTCTTCCGCTGAGCGTGCCGGAATTCGTCGCCGTGCTGCTCGATGCCCCGCTGCATCCGGTCCATGTCTGCTTTGCCGATATGAACGGCGACGGACTGACCGACGGCCGCGACATCCAGCCCTTCGTTGATGCGTATCTGGCGCTGCCCTAAGGTACCTCAAAAAGCCCCATCTTACGGCTGCGGCTGCGCGGTTGACGCGCGGAGCTGTTGAAGCATCTGCCGTGCTTGCGCGCGCTCGTGCTCGCTGCCGATCGTGGTCGCGCGTTCGAGGGATCGCGCCGCATCCGCCATGCGGCCGACGCGGGCATAGAGCATAGCCAGCTTCACGGCCGCTTCGCCGCTGTCGGGCAGAAGGTTGCAGAGCTTCTCAAAAAAAGGTATCGCGGCCGCGAAGTCACCTTTCTCCGCGAGAATGCCGCCGAGCGTGGCCGTCAGTCCCGGAGAAACCGGATCGAGGGCGAGGGCCTGATGCCCGATGCGCTCGGCCTCGTCGAGCCGGCCAGACTCGGCGAGCGCCGCCGCGAAGTTGCCCATGAGCACGATATTGTCCGGATGCGCCTTGATCGCCGCGCGATAGTCTTCCGCGGCCTTGGCCGGGTTGTTTTCGAACATGCGAATGCGCTCGAGGCGCTCGTAGAACTGGCGCGAGCCGATGCCGTGCCCGATGGCGTCGATCGCCGCACGGCGAGCCCTGTCGATCTGATTCGTTGACAGATAGAAATCGAGCAAGGAAATCTGCGCGATATCGAGTCCGGGATCATACTGCACGGCATCGGCCAGCGCCGTTGCCGCCTCCGCGCGGCCGGGACCGTCCTTCATGAAGAGAAATCGCCCCCATTCCGAGTGAATTTCCGCCGAGATGGGGTGCCGCGCATTCGGCACTTTGGCGGCCAGTGGCTCGCGCGCCGCGCGCTCAATGTCCAGCGCCCTCGCATAGGCCGAGTCGGCCTCGTCGAGCCGACCGAGGAGCGTCGCGACTTTCGCCCGCCAGAGCCAGAACAGCGGCAGGTCCGGCCGCTCCTCGACGGCCCACCGCGCCTGCGCCAGCGCGTCTTCCTCGCGTTCAAGGAACAGATACAGCCACGCCAGATGCAGCCGATGCACCGGCACGCTGACCAGGCCGATGCGCTGCATCGCCTCATAATGCCCGGCGGCGGCGCGGGCCTGCTCGATCTGCTCGGGCGAGGCGAGCTGCCGAAAATCCGGATCGTATTGCCAGTTGATCGACTGCTGCGGCGCGGCGGCGAAGGCGCGCGACGCGAGAAGATCGTGATAGCGCCAGATCGCCGAATGCACCAGCCCGATCACAAGAAGGATCAGCGCCGCCGAGACGCCGAAGCCGGTTCGCGTGATGCGGCCGTTGATCTTCAAACGCGCTTTCTGCAACATGACATCCGGCGCGTAGATCATTCGAGCGCCCTTCATCAGCACGAACGTGCAGATGCCCGCGATCGCCAGCGACATGAGAAAAGGAAACTCGCCGTACAGCCCGTTTACCGTCACGAGCACGAACACAAACACGCCCAGCGCGGCAATCTCCTCCGTCAAAGACAGGTCGAACTTGCGTGGTTTGCGCGGCGCGGCCGGCTTCGCGCTGATCGCCGGCGGTCCGAGTCCGACGCGCAGCGCGTCATTCGGGCAGACCTGCACGCAATCGAGGCACTTCATGCAGCCGGGATCGACGACCATCTTGTATAGGTTCACCTCCTGCGCGACATCGACGTTCGACGTGCATACGGCCGTGCAGTGGCCGCACTGGTTACAGTCGTCGTTGACGCGGATGCGCACCGGAGCGAATCGATCGGCCGTTGCAAAAATCGCCCCATACGGACAGGCGTACGTGCAGAAGCCCTTCGGCCCGAGGAAGTAGATGATGACGATGCCCGCGAAGAGCACCGACAACACGGCAAACAGCACGCCGGGGAAGGTGTCCCAATAGCCCGTCTTTGTCAGGTGCATCGAGAGCTGCGGTTGCGCGTGGCCCTGGATCATGCTCCACATGCGCGCACCCAGCGGCAGGAAAAACATCCAGCCGGCCGCAATCACAAGCGTGGTCACGATGAACAGGAAACGCGTGCGAAACGCTCTGGGCCGCAAGTGCAGCTTCTTAAGTATCCAGAGCGTCAAGTCCTGATAGGCGACGAAGTGGCAGGCCCATCCGCACACCCAGCGGCCGAGAATCAACGTTGAGAGAATCGCGACGCCGAAGAAGATGAACCCCATGTTGATCGCGCCGTAGCGGATCGTCTCCATCGCCTCCGACGGCTCGACGGGCGCGAGCGTGATGCCGGCGTAGAGCCAGTGAACAAAGTGCGCGATCATGAAGACGTGTACGCCGCCGAGAACATAGGCCCGCCATCGCCCGGCGCGCGACCGCTTCATGCCCGTCTCGGGATCGATGATCGGCAGGCTGATCGGCGCGGTCCTGGTTCGGGCCGGTTTGGGCGTGCATTTCTGTTTCTTGGAGGGTTCGTCTGTTTTCATTCGGCGTCTCAGCGTCTAATAATGATGATAGTAGAAGCGAGCGGTATCGGATACGGTTCCGAGTCGTCGCCCGATGGCGCCGGCGTCCGATCTTGCCTGTTCGATCGCACGACGAGGGTCCGGAATTGTGCGGCGATCAGTCGAGATTGCCACGAACGCTTTGCCCTCCGACCGATTTTGAACAGGCAGATGTCGAAGGCCAGACGATGCGGCGTCGCGATCGGCACCCCAGGCTCTCGAACATGCCACACCGATACAGATAGTGCCAGTTTGAATCGACACGCTCAACATTGCAGCCGCAGGCGGCTTCGAGCCTGCTGTCGAAATAGCGCGATCGTCGCATTGACTTTCGCCGCGCTCGTCGGCTGTGGTCCGCGCGCCACAAACAGCGCCGCCATGCCCACCGGCTGGGCCGCGGGACCGTCGGATGTCATCGGTCTGCAAGATGCCGCCCGCGAAGAGACGGATGTCTTCAACGCCGCAGAAGCGCGCATCAGCTTGCGCGGCGCCGTCAACGAAGTCGTCGCGTTCACTTACATTTTGCGCGCCGAGAACATCGCCTTCAGCGGTGTCGAGATCGCGGCGACCGACTGGACCGGCCCCGCCGGCGTCATCTCGCGCGACCATGTGCGAATCTATCGGCATTGGCCGATTGTCATGGATCGCTACCCGAATTGGTATCTCCGCTCGACCGGCCTGCGCGAGGCCCGCTCGATTCCTGATGCGCTCGTGCCGATCGACGCTCCGCGACACGGACAGCCTTACTCGATACCACGCGGCGAGAACCTTGTCTTCTGGATTGAATTGCGGATTCCGCCGGAAACACATGTCGGCCGATATACGAGCGAACTGCTGGTCCGCAGTGCGTCCGGCGGCGCGTCGCGCGTCAAGATGCAGTTGGACGTGCTGGACTTGTACTTTGATCCCGCCGACGCATTGCCCGTCGTCGCGCAGGTTCAGTTGAAGCCGCTGATCGCGGCGCATACGCAGCTCGACGCGGACAATCCGCGCATCGTCTCGGGCGATACGGAAGCGCGCCGGGTCATCACCGACACCTTTCGACTGCTGCGCGAACACGGATTATCACCTGTCACGACCGATGTTTATCCGCGTTGGTCACAGGATCAGGACGGCGGGCTCGTGCTCGACTGGACTGACTTCGACGCGCTATGCGGTCCGTTGATCGACGGCTCGGCTTATGATGAACGCAGCGGCGCTGCGGCCTGGCCGCTGCCGGTCGATGCTCGCCGGCCGGACCCTTCGCAGTATGGCGGGCCGGATTCGACGACCTATTCAGCCGTGCTGAAGGATCATCTGACGGCGGTGACGGCGCACTTTCGCGAAAAGGGCTGGCTCGATCGGGCCTATGTCTACTTCGATATTCCGCCCGGCGACGAACCAACGGCCGAAGATCTGAACCGCGTCCGACGGCTCGCGGCGCTGACTCACCTGATCGATCCGAATCTGCCGTTTGCGACGAAGCTCATACCGCAGTCGATGACTCCGTTCGGCTGGTTCGGCCACATTTACGACGATTTGACGCCGGCCGTTGACATCTGGATGACACCCGCGCGCTATCAGCATCCGCCGACCCTTAAGCGCTTACAGACGTTCGGCAAGCGCACATGGCTGCCGCCGGATCGACCGCCGTATAGCGGCTGCCTGGCGGTGGAGGCGCCGCCGATACACGCACGCAGTTTGCCTTGGCAGGCGTTTCTTCAGGGGCACGAAGCCGTCGTGCTGGATGAAGTGACGGCCTGGCCGGCGGATGTGCTCGACCAGCCGATTCGCGGCCGGCTGCAGCGCAGCGATTCGTGGCTCGTTTACCCGGGGGCGATGTTCGGACTGGGCGCTCCGGTGCCGTCGGTGCGGCTCAAGCAACTCCAGTTGGGCCTGCAGGATCATCAGCGGCTTGCTTTGCTTGCCGCCAACGGACGCGAAGAAACGGCGAGGCTGGCGTCCGGCTCGCTCATCAAGGCCGCCGGTACCGATGCCTACGGCGACAACTATCAGGACGGCCTGCTCGGTCGTCGAATTGACGCGTCGTCAACGTGGGAGCTGGCGCGCCGCATCCTTGACGATGAGCTGCATTTTACGCTGATGTTTCAGGCGTCGGGTGACGCTGGCGGGGGCGCATCAAACGCCGACTGGGCGCGGTTGCTCTCGGAGACACGCACGATCGAAGCGTGGATCGAGTCGGCCCGGCTGCGTTTCGACGATCGCCCCGATCGCGAAGAGTGGTTGTTGTCGGTGGATGTCGGCGTGCGTAGTGAAATGCGAACGCCGATCGAAGGCGAATTGCGTTTCGAATCGCTGCCCTACGGCATGCGCAATGTCAGCGACACCATTCGCATGGGTCCGCTTCAGGAGTGGGGCGTCGCGCGGCGGCAGCTTTTGGCGCGATCGCCGGCCGTGCCCATCACGAATCTGGATGGGCATTACACGCAGCCGGTGGTATTCGATGCCGGCGCGTCGGGCCGCGTCGAATCGCCGGCGACCGTTGCGATTGTTCAGGTTACGCCCGCGCCCTATCCCATTCGCATTGACGGCCACCTCGATGACTGGCCGCCCAGCGCCTTCAACGCGGCCGGTGATTTTCGTCTCGTGACCAGTCGCATTTCAAGAGGCGGCGAACGTCCAAAGGCCCAGGCGCAGACGATCGTCTATTTTCTGGAGGCCGACGGCATGCTCTACATCGGCCTGCACGCCGGCGCGCCCAAGGGCGACGGCGAAGCGTCCGTCGATCGGCCGCCGTTTCGCAACTTTGTCGAGTATGAAGACCTCATGCCCGTCGGCGAAGACCTCGTCGAGATCATTCTCGATCCGTCGAATCAGGCGACGCAGACGAGCGAACTGTATCACATCGTGCTGAAGTCCACCGGCAATCCGAGATTTGAAAAGGGCATCGGCACCCATCCGCCCATCGGCGATGTTCAGCCCTGGCCCGGTCCGTTGCCGGAGTGCTGCGTCGTTCCGACGGAGTATGGTTGGTCAGCCGAGATTGCCATTCCGATTTCGTCGTTCGGACCGGCGGCCGAAGCGAATCGCGTCTGGGGGTTGAACATGGCCAGGCTCGAGCCGTCGCTCGGGGAATACTCCGACTGGGCCAGAGCGCCGCGCTATTGTTACGCGCCGCGCTCGCTCGGAAATCTCATCTGGCGCGAGTGAGCCGCCGTCATGCCGAGGGCGTCGGCCGCGCGAAACGGCGAACCTTCTGATCTGTTACGAGCATGTGTACCGGCACGTCATGCGGGGCGGCGGGAATGGCATCGACCACCTGCTCCTCCAGCGCGAATCCGCAGAAGACGCCCTTGAAGTTCGGCCGCGCGAGGAAGCGATCATAAAAGCCCCGACCGCGACCGAGCCGATTGCCGTTGGGGTCGAACCCCAGCCCGGGCACGATGACCAGGTCAATCAGATTGATCGGAAAGGGCGTGCCGCGCACGGGCATGCGAATGCCCGCGTCGGTGTCGGTGATGTCGGAATCGAGGTTGCGAATCTCAATGGGTACCATCTGTCGCGTTTCCCAGCCGACATGCGGTGCGAGTACTCGCTTTCGATCACGCCAGGCTTGCAGGACGATCGGCGTCGTGTCCGCCTCGCGCGGCAGCGACAGGTAGATCATCATCACTTCGCAAGTCAGGTATTCCGGCTCGGCAAACAGCAGTCGTGCCGCCGCCGCCGATTTCTCGCGAATCTCGTCGGGCGACAGGCCGTCGAGCACCGCGCGCAGTCTTGAACGCAGTTCTTTCTTCACCAAACCCTCGTTTCGCTTTAAGCGTACGATATAGACTTGCCTGCGGGCTTTCAATAGCATTCGGCGCGCGCAGGCGACGCGCCGAGCGCGAATGCCCGTTTCCACATACACGAATTGAGCCGATCGCGTGATCAGCGAATACTCACTGGCCCTTCTTGCACTGCCTGTCGGCGTACTCATCGCCGCGCCGGGCACCTGGATTGTCCGCACCCTCTCACTGAAACGCGGATTCGTCGATCGGCCCGGCGGACACAAGGCTCATGCCGCGCCGGTCGCGCTGGGCGGCGGAATCGCCATCGTCGCGGCGATTGTCATGCCGATCATCGCGGGAGGCGTCTTTGCGCACCTTTTCGCGGAGAATCCGCCGGCATGGCTTCCCTCGGCCGCGGCCGTTCATCTGCCCGGCATCGCCGCCAAGATGCCCGTCGCTTGGGCCATCTGCGGCGCGGCCTGCGTCATGTGCGGCGTCGGGCTCATCGATGACGCGCGCCCGCTCGGACCGGGCGTGAAGTTTCTCGTGCAGTTTCTCGTTGCCACCGTGCTGGTCGTCGTGTTCGATCTGCGCCTGCTGAGCCATCTCGCTCCGGCAATTTCGATCTCGCTGTCAATCCTCTGGATCGTCACGCTGGTCAACTCGCTCAACTTTCTCGACAACATGGACGGTCTGGCCGCCGGTGTCGCCGTGATCGCGGCATCCGTCTTTGCATGGGCCGCCATGCGCGGCGGACAGATTTTCGTGCCGGCCTGCTGCTGGTTGCTCGTCGGCGCGCTGCTTGGTTTCCTGCCGTTCAATTTTCACCCCGCGCGAATTTACATGGGCGATGCCGGAAGCACGGTCGTCGGGCTGTTGCTCGCCGTCTTCACGATTCTGACGACGTTCGTCGATCCTTCGCGCGATGCCCGCCCGGTCGGCGTGTTTTCGCCGCTCGTCGTGATGGCGGTTCCGTTGTATGACACGATGTCAGTTTTTTATCTTCGCCGGCGTCTGGGCGTGCCGCTGTGGCGCGGCGATCGCCGGCACTTTTCGCATCGGCTTGTGCAGCGCGGCATGGGCGTCAAGAAGGCCGTACTCGTCATCTGGCTCGCGACGATGGTCACCGCGCTGCCGGCGCTGATGCTGTCTCATGCGACGTGGACCGAGGCATGGGGCATTCTGCTTCACACCGGTCTCGTCGTGACGCTCGTTGCTCTGTTGGAAAGCACCGGAAGCCATGACTCGACCAAGGCGTGACAAACACGCGGCACGCGCCGACGCCGTCGCCCGACCCGTCGAATGGCCGCGCGTCGCTGCACTGGCCGTTCTGCTCGCGCTGATTCCTTTGCGCACACTCATATCCGAAACGCCCACGTTCGAAATGCCGCGCCTCTTTCGCGCCGCCGATGTGCCCGGCGGCGCGCAGCCGGGAACGACGTATGTCATCGCCGCCGTGATTCTGGCCGTCGCCGCATTTGTCTTTCAAGACGCCCTTCGCCGCGGGCGACGCCTCGTCGCCACCGGCGCCGAGATCGGCGCGATCGTGCTGCTGGCCGCCGCCGTGGTATCGACTTCGTTGGCCGGTCAGAAGCATCTCGCGCTGTTCGGCGTCGTCGACTTCCTCGCGATGATGGCGTACCTGCTCGCCATGCGGCAGCTTCTCTGCGAACGCTGGATGATTCGGCTCGCCTTGGTCGTCATCGTCGGGACGGCGGCATGCCTGATCGTCAAATGCGCCTGGCAGCGCGGCTTCGAGATACCCACGACGATTGAGTACTTCGAGGCTCACCGAGACGAGTTGACGCGCTCCGACGGCGGCGATGCCGCGCGAAATGCCGGTTTGGAGCACGACTTCGAAATGCGACTTCGCTCCGGCGCTGTCACCGGCTATTACGGCCATCCGAATCTGCTCGCCAGCCAACTCATCCTGTTTGTCGCGGCGGCCGCCGCGCTGTTGCTTGAGCGATGGAAGCGCGGACGACACATCGGCTCGCTTGTCATGCCCGTTGCAGTGTTGCTGGGATGTGCGGCTTGTCTCGTCGGAACGCAGAGCAAAGGCGCGATGGCGGCGTTCGGCATTGCGGTGCTGGCATGGGTCGTGCTTCGATCACTGACGCGATTCGCCGCCGCGCGGCCGCGCACCGCGGTATGTGCGGGCTGGCTTTCCGCATGCATCGTCTGCACGGGCGTCGTCGCGTGGTTGCAGGTCAGGCCCGACGCGCTGGGGCGATCGATCCTCTTTCGCACGATGTACTGGCAGGGCGCGGCCGACATGATCGCCGATCAGGGTATGCAGGGCATCGGCGCAAACAACTTCGGCCGGCACTTCACGCGTTACAAGTCGGTCGAATGTCCGGAGGAAGTCGAATCGCCGCACAGTTGGCCGGTGCAGCTTGCAACGGAATGGGGCGCGCTCGGGCTTGCCGGATTCTTGTTGTCAGCCATCGGCGTTTCGCTGCGCGCCGCGCGGCGGCTGACGACCATCGATGCGACTGAACCGTTAGGCGTCGCGGCCGAAAGCAATGGCGACTCCCCACAGCGATCGATCGTGCTTTGGATCAGCGGAGTCTTTGTCGTTGCGTTTGTGCCGTGGTTTGCCCTGCTGGGCGGATCCGGCGCTGAGTTCCTGGCAGTGAACGTCGGCATCGCGGCGCTGCCTTGGTTTGTCGCCATGCTGCTCACGGCGATGGAGTCGCGGCAGGCGCGGTCGATTTCGAACGCACCGCTGGAGGGCGTCTCGCTTGTCGTCGCCGCCGGGCTGATCGGATTTCTTGTCCACACGGCCATCGATCTGGCGCTCTTCGCCGGCGGGCCGGCCACCACGTTCTTCGCCCTGGCCGCCGTCATGCTCGCAGCGCGTGAGTGCCGGGATTGCGACACTGCGGGCGGGCCGGATGCCGGCCGCGCGCCATTGCGGCCGCGTTCCGCGACGATGGTGACGATCCTCGGCGCGGCGACCGTCGTCGCCATGCTCGCGGGGCTGGCAAGACCGGCGATCATGGTGGCGTCCGATCTGCGCATCGGCCGCGTCGCGTCGAAGCCCGCGCCATGGGAGATATACGAATCGTCAGCTGCGTTCGCCGCTTATCAGCGCGCCCATCGCATTTATTCGCTCGATGCAACGGCCGGCGTCGAATGGCTGGAGCAGCTCATGCCGCGGCTTCGCACCGCGTCAAACTGGCAGATGGTCAGCGAACTGGCCGAGTCGCTGCATCGTCGCGATCCGCACATATCGCTCATCGTCTCGCATCAGAGCGAGTTGCATCGCATTCGTTATGAAATGACACGCGACGTCGCTGATCTACGCCGAGCCGTCGAACTCTATCACGCCTGCGTCGAGGCCTACCCGACAGCACCGCGCCGCCGCATACGGCTGGCCATGCTGATGGAAACGCTTGCGCGGACGACAGGCGATCACGCAGCGCTTGCGCGCGTTGCCGACGAACTGCAAACCGCGCTCAATCTGGAGGAGCGCCGCGTCTATGTCTCGCTTCCCAATCGCATGCCTGCCGAGGAAGCCGAGCAGCTTCGCCGGCGTATTGCCGCCCTGCGGATCGAGGCGATCGACGGACGCCGCCCGGAGACGATCTCGCTGTTGGGCCGTCCGCTCTATGCCGAGCCGGTGACACTCAATCTCGCGGCGCTGCAGGCCGAATTGGATGCGGCCCGCGCAGAATGGGCGAAGCAGCCGAATGACCCCGATCGCATCGTGTGGCTCGGTCGACGGTTGGCGTATCTCTGGCGCTACGGCGAGGCGATCGACGTCTTCACCGCCGGTCTGCAGGCCCATCCGAATGACGCGGCGCTGTTTCGGCATCGTGGTCATCGCTTGATCACGCTGCGACAATTTGACGAGGCGATTCACGATCTGGAGCGCGCTGCGGCGATGATCGCCGAAAAGTCCGACTTGATCGAGCAGGACGGCATGCCCAACGCCCGGAACATTCCGCTGACCACGCTGGGCTTCAACGTGCATTACCATCTGGCACTGGCGCGATATCTCAAAGGTGACTTTGAAGGCGCGCTGCGCGGTTTCGAGACAGCCGGTCGATACAGTCGAGGATACGACGACAATCTTGTAGCCGTGACGGACTGGATGTACATGTGCCTGCGGCGGCTGGGGCGCGATGCCGAAGCGGCGGCATTGCTCGAGCCGATCTGCGAGGACATGGAGATCATCGAGAACACGGCTTATCACCGCCGCTGTCTGATGTATAAGGGGTTGCTTCGACCGGACGAGCTACTTGACGCGAAGAGTGCATCGCCGCTCGATCTGGCAACACAGGGCTACGGCGTCGGAAACTGGCACCTGTACAACGGAGATGTGCGCCGCGCCGAGGACATCTTCCGGCGCGTGGTGGATGGACCGTACTGGTCGGCGTTCGGCCATATCGCCGCGGAAGTTGAACTGGCGCGCAGGTGACGCTCGATTTTCACTTCGGAGCCGGCGTCAATCGGGATGGTCGCGGCTCTGATTGCAGCGCTGACTGAAAGTGACACAGGCATGGCATCGGTTTATGGCGGCGGATGCGTGCTACGACCTCACTTCGGTGTCGAAGGCCGAAGCATTCGCAACGTCATGTATCCCATCAAACCGATCGTCAGCGCAAACATACCTACATGTCGCGCGGCCGCGCCGGCCAGGCTCCCGATGCCGTGCTTCGAAACATACAGGGCGATGAAATCCGCCGACAGGTTCCAGTCTGGCTTCTCCGGATTATCCGGCGCGACGGCGTCGTATACCGCCGTGCCGATCAGAAAATGCAGGATCGACGCGCTGCCGAGAACGGCCAGCGCGATGGCCACCCCATTGGCTCGCTTGTGCGGATCCGATTGTCCCTTGCGCAAAACGCCGCCCAGCGCGATCAGCATCGTCAACGCGGGTATCGTTTCGGCCAGCATGCGCGGCCCGCCGAAGCTGAGCGCCCCATTCCACGCCCACCACTTTGAAAACACCAGCAGTTGACCAACGACACCCAACGCCAGCCAGCGACCCATCGCGTTGCCGTCAGGGTTGATGCCGCGACCAAGCCAGCATCGCATGCCGCCGACAAGTCCGAAGATCAGCCACGGTGAATAGACCAGCAACCCGCAGGTGGGGCTGACAAGGAGACCGGCCAGCCCTTCGGCCAGAGGTGCGGTAAAGCCAGTGCCCGGCTCGTCGCCATAGCCGGTTTGCAACGGATCGCCGAACGCGACTGCCTGATAGAGCAGCGTCGCACCGGGAAAGATCGGCAAT
The DNA here is from genome assembly GCA_964599535.1 of uncultured Planctomycetaceae bacterium. Taxonomy (GTDB): domain Bacteria; phylum Planctomycetota; class Phycisphaerae; order UBA1845; family UTPLA1; genus JADJRI01. The sequence continues at coordinate 6,225 of CAZRFP010000063.1, read as the reverse complement.
CCCATCGCTACAAACGGTAGATGCCGCCGCCACTTTTCGTGCGAGAGAAACATCCCGAGAGGCGCCAGCGCGATGAAAACCATCGGCAGGCGCGACGCCACGGCCAGCCCCGCGATCAGCCCGGCGCAAAGGGCACGGGCGCGCGTCATGTTTGACGTTGTCAGCAGCCATATGACCGCGCCGACACAGAGAATGGGCAGCGTCTGATTTGAAAGGTTCGCCCCGAGTTGATGTTGCACCGTGCTGCCGGTGACGGCGAACAGTGTCAGCGTTGCGGCCCAGAGTCCCGGGACATATCGCCGCAGCGCGACCGCCATGAAACCTGCAAACAGTCCGCACGCCGCGACCGCTGCGAATCGTCCGACGCGAAGCAGCAGCGACTCGGCAATCTGTTCAGAACCGAACAGTGCGACTGGCATGAAAAACGGCGACGCGACAATGCCGGTCCAGATGGGGTATCGCGAAAATCGCCCCTGCGGTGTTTCCACAGCCCAATAGCAGACACGTTGATCCGAATCGTCGATGAGATATCGAAATTCATTCAGATCGAGATTCCCCTCGCGGAGAACACTGACCGGGATCAGTACGTTAGGTATGTTGTCGTTGCTGATGGTGCGGATGTTGACCGCAGCGGAGCAGAGCGCAACAAACAGGCCGACCCACAGGCCGAATGCTACGGTCGTTGATCTGCTGTAACCCATTGTGATTTCATGTAGTTGCACGCTCTGGCACCCTTGGTTGCCGCATCCTGCATCTGAAGTGATATCGAGTTTTTTTCGGTAAAGGGTTGATCGAGAATCCGCTGAAGGCGAAACTATCTACGGCGAAATCGCAAGATCGGGCTGATCGAGAGTTCAGGATTTGTGCGCGATTGGCCCATTTTTCTGATAGAATGTGATATCAATACCCAGTCGGGAACCTGTGCATCGGGTTCGATTCAAATCGTCGTCCTGCAAGAGTAGCGAGGTGTGCCGCCATGCATTCGAAACGCTTGGTTCATTCATGGGTGTGGCTGATGGCCGTCTTGTCGTTGGTGTTGCTGGTCAGCGCGCGAGCGGAGGCGTGTCCGGATCGTGATGAGTGGCTGGCTGGTCTGAATCCGCTGCTCACCGACGACAGCGAACCGGTCGGCGTCAAGAAAAAGCCGAAGAAGCCGTCGGAGAAAAGCACCAAACCCGCGCCGAAAGGCAAGGATACGCCGAAGATCCGCTGGGGCCAGCGCCGAAACGAAACCGACGAAGAATACGACAAGCGCTATGAAAAAATTCTCAAGCGCGTCCGCAAGGACAAGAAAGACGACCCCACGCCCGGCGTCTTCACCAACGGTAAGGAGCGCATCTATCTTTACACCTACATGGGCCATCCCTTCGTCGTCCGCAGCGACATTTCGCCGGAGTTCACCGCCGACACGGCCATGTACATGGAAATGCTCCATCGCGACTATGGCGAGGCCTATAAGAAGTTTCTCGGCGAACCCGCGACCGTTAAGTCGAAGATAGAAGTCATCGTCTTCGCCGATCGCGCCACGTATATGCGCAACGGCGGCACGCCCGGCAGCGGCGGCTTTTTCATGGCGTTCGCTCACTTGCAGAACGATCGCGGCGACAGTTGGCCGGCGCGGCACTTCCGATTGCAGCAGTTTACCGACGGCATCACCGATTTTGCCAAGTGGCCCAAAGGCACGCTCAAGCATGAAGCCGCCCACATGGAGCTTCAGCTTCGACTGGGCATGACCAAGTTCTACAACGTCATTGGTTTTCACGTCGAGGCGCCGCGCTGGTGGAATGAAGGCCACGCCTGCGTCTTCGAAGACTGGAACTTCGATCTCGACGTGGACGAAAACTTGATCGAAGTCGCGGATCGCGGCCGTTACGCACCGGTCATCCGCCGGCTTTATGAGACCGACAAGTGGAAGCAGTTTGACTATGTCTGGACGATTGATCCCCAATCGTGGCACGCCGACATGACCTCTGAGCAGGGCTTCCTGAATTATGCGCAGTCCTGGTCGCTCGCGGCGTACATGATGACAAGCGGTCGTGAAGGTCGAAATCACTTCCGGTCGATTTTCGATTTGTCGAAACGCGTCGGCGTCGATCGTCAGACGACCTGGCAGGGCGATCGGATGCTCGCATGGAAGGATGCCTTCCCCGAGGAAGAGCAGGAGAAGCTCGAAGCGCACTGGATGGAATGGGTCAAGAAGAACCTCACGCGAGATAAGACCGTTCCCGACGAAGAATACTACCTCCGGCGAATGGGCTATGATCCGAAGGTGGTCGACCAACTCGCGCGGTTTTCATCCGAGGAAGAAGCCAAGAAAAACTCGGAATGGGTCAAGAAGGAAACCAAGCGCCGCCAGAAGAGCAAACAGATCGAAAAATAAGCCGACCTCGGCGCTGCAAATGGTGAAATGACATAATAAAACCCCGGCCGATTCATCGGCCGGGGTTTTATCGTGTTTGCTGTTTTCGACGAATCGGCGGGCATTACTTCAGCAGGCCGACGCCGAGATTGATCGACGTTCGCGTGCCGTCGATCGCGTCCACCTTGATATTCGGATCGCCGAGTTCGATCGTGAGATCGACGCGCTGGCCTGACGGGAAGGCCAGTGTGTAATTGCCCGGCAGATTGACGGGGAAGACGTAGCCGCCGCCGGCGTTCGTGGTGCGGGCAATCTCGCCGAATCGCACGGTGACATTCGGTCGGCCCTCGCCGTGATCGTACTGCCCATTGCCGTTTCGATCGTCATAGACGACGCCGAGTACAAATGTGACGGCGGTGGCGGCCGTGGCGAATTCCTGCGTTTGCATGAGTGAATCAGTGAAGGTGACGCCGTCGCGCGACGTATAGCTGCCGCGCTGAAGCGAGATGCCGACTTCGCGCAGGCTGGGATGAAGCATGGTGATACGATGACCGCGACCTTCGATGCCCTCATCGACGAACAGGTTGTTATGCTGCGTTTCGACGATGGAAACCAAATCGAGCGTGCCGGTCGTTCCGTTCCACGCGAGATTCTCGCCGACAGTGGTCCAGGTATACCCGGCATCGAGCACGCGCGCGCCCGGCCCCGCGCCGTCCGGATTCTGATGGGCGAAGAAGTTGCGATCGAGCATATCGCGGCTGTGCCGCCGGGCGGCCTCGCGCAGGATGCTGTTCATCGCGACGGGCGGCTTGGGCGAGGCGTCGATCTGCCCGGGCACGCCCTCGTCGATGGCGATGCCGCCCTTCGCGGCTTCCAGCGCCGGCAGCAGCCGGGCGCGGTTGATGCGCTCGAGCGAGAGTTGCTCCAGCTCGGTGGCAAAGGGCGACGCGGCCGTTCCGGGCGTGGCAGCCTGAACGTCTGATCCGCTGTCGTCGACGTTCGGAACCGGATTGCCGAGCGGCGCGCCGGTGAGAGCGGTCGTATCGCAGCCGGTGATGATGGTGAAAAGAAAGATCGCCGCAAAGGCGGCAGCGGGTCGAGACAAAGGTCGTATTCGAGTCGTTTCGTTTGTCATGTTTATCGGGCGAGTTTCAACGCTCTGAGTATATCCAGTCACCCACCGTTCGTCACGCATTTCTGCCGCACGATTTTGCCGGTCGCGACCGCAAAACACCGCAAGACCCGGCCCTCGCGCTGCGCAAGTTCTGATTTGCCAACGGCGTACCGTGCCGGCCCGGCCGGATTGCGGCTCCGAAGTTGCGATCACGGTTTAGATGCATGGGCGGTGCCCATTGGCATTGGCAGGCATTATCGGAAGCCGGGACGATTGAGCCGCTTTCATCGAACCGGGCAGGGCTTGACGACCGTGCGGGCTTGTTGCTTTCGATCAACACGGCGGCGACTCGCACCTGATGCCGCGCGCCGAATCGCCATTTCCATTGAGAAACTTGTTTGAACGGGTTAAACTCAAGTAGGTACATTCCGCGCCGGTGGCTTTGTCGTTGGCGCAAGTCCGACATGATTTTCGGCACATGCCGGCGGTAACACACTCAGTTGGGGTGGTTCAATGTTTCGCATTGCGCGCTTGGGTTTTTCGGTCGTTTTACTCTTGATTTGTGCTTCGGCATGCGAGAAATCCGCCGAACCAAGTGAACGTGCCGATCAAGCGCGGCTCGATGGATTGATGCCCGGCGCTACGCCGCGATTCGATCCGACGTATGTCGTGAACCAGGCCGACGTGAAGGTGCTGCCGGAACGCACGATTTCCTATGAGCCGCTCGATGTCTTCCGCGCCAAGAACGCGGAGGCCCGTGCAGCCAAGGCGACAAAGCCGAAGGCCGAGTCCACCGCCGCAGCCGCGAAGGCGTCAAAGTCCGGCGATAAGCCGTCCGGAACGGGCATGATCGGCCGGTTGAAGGCGCGCTTGTTCGGGGGGCTTATTGGCGACGAAGCCGGCGCGGCGCCGGATGACGACGCGGCCGCGGACATGGATGATTCAGAAGCATCCGACAGTGAAGACAAGGCCGACGACGACGCGGCGCCTGAAGATGATGACGAAGCATCTGATGAAGAAGAGGCCGATGATGATGCATCGGATGACGACGAAACGGATGCGGATGACGAATCGTCCGATGATAACGATGAATCAGAAGACGAAGACGAGGACGACGATTCAACAGACGAAGACGACGACGAGTAACAAATTCCGCAAGGGCGGGCTACAGGATCAAAGTCGCCTCACGAGCCTGCTAACCAGGAATTCGCCGGATCGCCCAGTCATTCGATCGCCAAATCTCTCATTCCCATTCACCCGAACAGAACCGGCATGGGCAGGCCCGTGCCTTCCGAGCGCTGCGGCGGATCGGCCTCGAAGATGCCGGCAATCACCGCGTCGCAGTCCGGGCATCGCCCCGGCGTGCGCATGCGATTCTCCCGAACATAAAAGCCGTACCGGCGAATGACACAGGCATTGCACTCCGGGCAATGTGTATTTTCGCGCTCGCCGACCGCGCCGTGGATATTGCCGGGATAGACATAGCGCAGACCGGCCGCACGGCCGATGTCGTAGGCGCGCGTGAGCGTTTCGACCGGCGTCCGGCCGGGATCGGTCATCTTGTAATCAGGATGAAACGCCGTGACGTGCCAGGGTATGTCGCGCGAGATGTCGGCGAGAAATCGAGCCATGCGCTCAAGCTCGTCGTCGCCGTCGTTGAAGCCGGGAATCACGAGCGTGACGATTTCAACCCAGAACTGCATCGCAATGAGCCGCTCGATCGTCTCCAGCACGTTTGACAGCACGCCGCCCAACTCGCGGTAATGCCGATCGTCGAAGCTCTTGAGATCGACTTTGTAGAGATCGACATGGGGCCGGAGAAAGTCCAGCACTTCAGGCGTGCCGTTGCCGTTGGAGACATAGCCGCACGTGATGCCGCGCCGGCGGGCCAGCGTGAAAATCTCCACGGCCCATTCGCTCGTGATCAGTGGTTCGTTGTAGGTCGAGACCATGACGCGCACGCCGTGCGCCTCGGCCACGCGTAGCACCGCGTCGGCGTCGCCCATGCTCGGCAGACTGACGGCCGCGTTGTCGCGCAGGGCCTGCGAAGTGACCCAGTTCTGGCAGTAGCCGCAGTGAAAGTCGCAGCCCAACATTCCGAACGACAGCGCATTGCGCCCGGGAAAGGCATGATAAAACGGCTTCTTCTCGATCGGATCGACCTGAATGCCCGCGACATAACCGGCCGGCACGCGCAATTCCCCATCGCGATTGAACCGCACGCGGCAAACGCCGGCGCGGCCGGGCTTGATGAGGCAACGGTGGCCGCAGGCGAAACAGCGGATGGCATCATCCTCGCGCCGCACGAGCTTGGGCGCGGCGGGCATGGTGTTGTCTTCGAGGATGGATCTGAGGGAGGTTTCAGCCATCGGCGAATCTCCAGGGGGGCGACCTGCATATTGTAGTGGTATTTGGCGCGCAGACTCAGGATAGCCGGATGGGGCACAAGCGGGCCGGGAACATGCACTTGCATTCGTTTGCCCGTTGTAGCCGGGTGCGAAATCTCAACTGAGCATTTGTGCGTTCAACTCGCTCGTCGGGGTGATTGCGAGCCTGATCTGTGTACTGGTTCAGCCTGAATTGGAGAGCTTAAGGTGGTTTCATAGAGCGAAAGTTCCTGCCGAATCCCGAAGATTTGAAGCTTTGTATCCAATAGATGGGCGTCATACAGCCTCAGTTTAAAGAGGTCGTTCCGATCTAAGTTGAAACGCAAAAAGATTCATTCAAAGGCCCCGTTTTGGTCGACTTATTT
>CAZRFP010000062.1:0-23691 GCA_964599535.1 uncultured Planctomycetaceae bacterium | reverse complement strand
GGGCTGTCGCTGCTCTTGATGATTTTTCTCGTGCCTCTCCTGGGCGCAATCCTCGGTGTGCTGCTGCTCGTCCCCTTTCGCCGCTACTTCGTCAGGGACATGCACGGCAAGCTGCCCTTCCCGGAAGGCACGGCGACGAATGAGATTCTCGTCACGGGCGCCAGCGGCGGTACACAGGCGATCGTGCTCGTCTATTCGTTTCTCATCGGAATGGTTTACAACTGGCTTTCCAGCCCGATGAAGCTGTTTAGCGAGGAATTCACGACGGCGGCGATTCCGAAGATTGAGTACTTCACCCATCGCGTCAAAGCTGTATTCTCGCTCGGAACGGGTGCGGAGTTTGTGGGCCTTGGCTACATCATCGGCATTCGCTATGCGTCGATCATTGTTGCCGGGTCATTTCTCTCCTGGTTTGTGATCATTCCGCTGATTGCGCCGCTGAATTATCAGCAAGTACTCACGATAAACGGATCGGCCGAATCCCATCACGGTCCGGTCGATGAAGTGCAACTGCTTTCATTGCCTATGTCGCACGCGACGGCGCTGGATCGACTGGCGGAAGAAAATCTAAGCGATCAAGAAAAGCTGGACTTGCGAAAAGCGGCCATCACCGAGCTGCAACCCATTTTTGAGGCGGCCGGCCACCCCCTGACCAAGAAAGACGCGAAGATCACCGTGAAGAAAGCGGGCAGCGCATGGAAGATCCGGGATGACAAGCGCACATTCGAATTGAAGGCAAACACCGAAGCCGGAAACATCTCCGTGATGGGGCTGCATCCCGGAGCGGACGACCTCTTCCTCGCCATTCCGCGCAGCATCGGCATCGGCTGCATATTCGCGGCCGGCCTGCTTTCGATCCTCAAGATGAGCAAGGTCATCGCGACGGCACTCAGACAGGCGCTGGGCGGCTTATTCAAGTCCGGCGGCGGCACGCAGGACCGCACCGACATGGACATCAGTTACCCCATGCTGCTGCTGCTCGGACTGGTGACGGCAGCGGCTATCTGGGCCTATTTCCGGTTCGTCGCCCTATCCGGCATGGAAGGGGTGGAGCGACTGTCGGTCATCGCGCTGGTGCTGGCGCTCTTCGTCGCATTCGTCTTTACGACGGTTTCGGCGTGGGCCATTGCGATGATCTCCGTCACGCCGATCTCGGGCATGACCGTCACGACAATTATTATCACGGCTGTCGTACTGCTCGCGGCGGGACTGCCCAAAAGCGAGGCGGGCATGCTGGCAACATTGCTCGTCGGCGGTGTCGTGGCATCGGCACTTTCAATGGCGGGAACGCTCGTGACCGAATTCAAGATCGGCTACTGGCTCGGCGCTAGCCCTAAGAAGATTCAATGGAGCGCGATTCTCGCTTCCGTATTGGCGTCGGCGGTTGTTACGGCCACGATCATGGTTCTCGCCAAGTCGCCCGGATACGACTCCACGACGAGCACCGAGGCGCTGCAGGCCCCGCAAGCGAATCTGATGGCTACGGCGCTCAAGAGCTTCGTCGGAACCGGCGACGTGCCGTGGACGGTTTACGGCGTCGGCGTCGTCATCGCCTTGCTCTTGCAAATGCTGGGCATTTCGCCGCTCGCGTTTGGTCTGGGGATGTACCTGCCGATGGCGTTGAACACCCCCATACTCGTCGGCGCGATCGTTGCATGGATGGTGCAGAAAAGCTCTAGCGATCCCGCGAAAATCAAGGGGCGCAACGACAAGGGCATTCTGCTCGCGTCCGGTCTGATCGCCGGCGCGGCGATCATCGGCGTCATCAAGAGCTTCATTAAGCTCATCAGCGAAGACGCGCTTGACGCCGTCGACATCAGCTCCGTCGTCGGCGACGACGCCGCGCAAAACTGGGCCGGGCTGATCGCCTTCGGCATCCTGTGCCTGTTCGTTTATCTCGATTGCCTACGCGCCAAACCCAGCCAAGCCACGGGACCGTCATTACAGCACTGATGAACCCCTGACGAGACTCGGCGGCCGTTCCGCGCCTCCATGTGAGGAATCCTTATGACCATACCTGCTCCCGGCAACGGCACCGGACAGCCGCCGATCAGATTGGACGATTCGACCGTGCCCGCCGACTGGCCGCGCCCCAGTTTCCCGTTCAACTTCTGGCTGCTCAACATCATCGAAGCCGGCGAGCGGCTCGCATTCTATCTCGTCTGGCCAATTCTGATGATCTACATCGCCCAGGCAGACGATCCCGGCGGTCTGCATCGTTCGCAGGCCGACAAGGGCACGTTGATCTTCTGATTCTCGATCATTCAGGTCTTCCTGCCGATCGTCAGCGGCGGCTACGCCGATCGCTACGGATTCAAGATAGCGCTGCTGATCTCGATGCTCATCAGCGCCGCGGGCTATGGCGTCATGGGCATGGAGCACTCCTTCCGCGCGGCATTTTGGGGCATGATTCTCGTCGGTATCGGCGCATCGCTTTTCAAGCCCGCGATTCAGGGCGCGTTATCGCATCTGATGACACGCGAGCAATCCTCTCTCGGCTGGGGCATTTTCTACTGGGTCGTGAACATCGGCGCCATGGTCGGCCACTGGCTCTCGCCGTTCATTCTGCTCTCGCCGACGACACCGGGCACCTATCGCAATCTCTTCTTCATCGCGGCCGGTTGCTGCGTGTTCAACCTGATCGCACTGATGATCATGTTCAAGGACATTCCGAGCGGTGCGTCGAAGGATGTTCATCCGCTTCAGGTGCTCAGAAACACGGCTATTAACATTGTCGAACCGCGTCTGCTGGCGTGGCTGCTCATCATGTCCGCGTTCTGGATGATGATGTATCAACTGTGGGATGCGCAGCCGAACTTCATCCGTGACTGGGTCGATAGCTCATCGCTCGCAAAGGCGATGCCCCTCGATGGATGGCGCGAGATGGGCGAGGATGGAAAGCTCCGTGTGCCGCAGCAGGTGCTGCTCTCGCTGAACAGCATGCTCATCGTCGCGTTTGTTGTGCCGGTGTCGCACCTGGTGCGCAAGATGCGCAGCCTGACGGCCATGCTCGGCGGCATGGGCGTCGTGACGATGGGCGTGCTTCTGGCCGGCACGACGCAGAGCGCGTGGATCGTCCTCGGCGGCATCACGCTATTTTCGCTGGGCGAGATGCTCGTCGGACCGAAGAAGAGCGAGTATCTCGCGCTGATTGCGCCGGCCGGCAAGAAGGCGCTTTATCTGGGATACGTCGTCATACCCACGGGCGTGGGTCGCGCCGTCGGCAACAAGTTGTCGGGCTGGCTGTATCGCGAGGTGTGCGAAAAGGCAAACCTGTCGCTGCGCTATCTCGTCGAATACACGCCGTTTGTCGGCGAGAAGACGTGGAACGGCAGGGCCGACTCATTGGAATCCGTTACGGGCATCGAACGACCCGATGCGTTTGCCAAGCTGCAGGAAGTGCTGAACATCAGCGCCGACGAGGCGACTCAACTGCTCTGGAACACGTACCATCCGCAGTATTACTTCTGGCTGCCGTACGTGGCGATCGGCGTGCTCGCGACCATCGCCCTGCTGATCTTCGGCCAGATGGCCAAACGCTGGGCGGATATGAATGCGTGAGCGGTGCGCATTCTATGAAGACACGCGCGTCATTTTCGTCACAACACCACGGCCGAACCGGCTTACGAAGCCTTGTTCGCTTCAACCTCTTCTACCGGGAATCCGGTGGGCGCAGCCGAATTGTGGCTTGCGATCCGTGCCTTTTCCCATCGCTTAATAATCGGGTAGATCGCCAGCAGCAAAACGCCGGAAATAACGGCCGTTATGGCAATGACGGTGTAAAGCTTCGCGTAGCCCCAATCGGCCGAGAAGCCTGCCAGCTTGCCGCCGATGACATGCGCAAAGGCAGCCGAAAGAAACCACATACCCATCAGCAATCCGCCCAGGCGCGCCGGCGCCATCTTCGTGACCATCGACAGACCGACAGGCGACAGGCAGAGTTCGCCCGTGGTATGCATCAGGTAGGCAAGCAAGAGCAGCATGATGCTGGCCTTGGCCCCGCTTTCGGCCTGCTTCGCAGCTAAAACGAGTGCCACAAATCCGAGGCCGAGTTGCACCAGTGCCAGCACGAATTTCAGCGCGCTCGACGGATCGCGCCCGATGCGGCCGAGCTTCAACCAGAGCATTGAGAATAACGGTGCCAACAGGACGATGAAGATCGCATTCACTGATTGAAACGCGGAAGCGGGTACCTCCCATCCAAATATCACTCGATCAACATGCCGGTCGGTGAAGAGGTTGATCGAACTGCCCGCCTGTTCAAAAAAGGCCCAAAAGGCGATGGAGAAAATCGTCAGGATCACCACGACGAGAATTCCGTCGCGTTCAGCGCGGCTGGAGCGAAATGCCTCCCAGAGGATGTATGCGATAAACGCAGTACCGACAATCGGCGCTGCATAGGTTTCGACAAAGTGCGGCTTCGAAACCAGATACGCGCCAAGTGGAATGAACGCAAAGATACCCAGATAGAGCAACAATCCTTGAGGAATGCCGCCTATGCCGGGGGCCTGCATTGAATTTTCGTTCGGCGGCATGCCGCGGTCGCCAAGATACTCCTTGAAAAATACGAAGCAGCACAGACCGACGATCATTCCGACGCCGGCAATGCCGAAGCCCCAGTGATATCCGTAAAGTTCGCCGATGGTTCCACAGAGAAGAGGCGCGATGGCCGCGCCGATGTTGATGCCCATGTAGAATATGGTAAACGCGCCGTCGCGCCGCGGATCGCCCTGCTTATAGAGCGTGCCGACCATCGTTGAAATGTTCGGCTTGAAAAAGCCGTTGCCCGCGATGATCAATGCCATGCACACATAAAAGGTCCACTTGTCTGCCGGCAGAATACTGAGTCCCGAAGCGAGCAGACCGAACTGCCCCATCGCCATCAAGATGCCGCCGAGAACGATCGATCGTCGATAGCCGAGCATTCGATCGGCCAACATGCCGCCGATGAGAGGTGTGGCGTAGATAAGCCCGTTGATCGCGCCGTAAGAGGTGCTGGCGAACTTGTCATCAAACATGAACCATTTGGTCATGTAAAAGATGAGCAGCGCCCGCATTCCGTAGAAGTTGAAACGCTCCCAAAGCTCAGTAAAGAACAAGACGTACAGCCCGAGCGGATGCCCCAGAAATGTTCGCTCATCGTCGCCCCTGGGCGAGTAGTTCATCATGACCGGATCTGACGATGGGTTCTGGCTCATGCCCTTGATGACTCCCTGCGCGTTACGCGAGAAGATGAATCCGAAACGGTGCCGATTACGGTTTACGACACGATCGATCCGGAGCGTCGATCCACTTACGGCGAAACTTAGCAGACCGACGGGCCGGCAGTTGGAAGCCGGGAAGCATAAATAACTTGCCGCCGGATTGCGAGCGCCGATTTACGGCCAGGCGCGACCGATAACTCAAGTCGCGTTCGACGTCCTGAAGTCGCCCCCTTCATCCAGCCGCTATTCTCACTATGAACCAACAAACCAACCACCCGTCGCCATGCTCGCCCGTAACACGCCACGCCGAATCGCCCCTGGCGCGATCGCCGCACGCACCGGATTCGCCGATGCCTGAATTGACCGGGGGGGGCGCCATTGATTCTCCCAGCGTACGCCGTTTTTCGTTCTGGAGTCGGGCCATGACGTTCGCCGGGCTGTTGATTCTCGGCGTAACGCCGTGGGCAGAGGCACAATTGGCCGCGCCGAATCGGCCCGCGCTGTGTCCGCCACTCACGTCTATCGCAACGCCGTCGCTGTTTGATCTATTCTGGGGAACGACGCCGATCCGATTTCCGTATCAGTAGCGATCAGCCGTCAGGCTCGCTTCGGCAGGGAGGTAGTCGCCGGCGCTTCGTACTCGGATTTGCCTAACTGCACTCGCCGGCGCTTCGTGTTCGGGTCTGCTCTGGGATATCGTCACGCCTGTTTTAACAACGTGCCCAAACCGTGGCTGTTGGGCGGATTCTGCGCCTTTATCCACGGTCAACGACCATGCGTATTGCTCCGGGCTTTCCATGATGGCGGCCTGTAGCGAGGCAAGTGTTCGGCGCACGATCGCCCGTGGATCGCCGCTTTCGCCGGGCGCGCCGCCATCGGTGAACGCGTTGCGCGGGTCAATCACATCGTGCAAGGCCAAATGAAACTCAAACGCCCCATCTCCGCGCCGACACGTCACCACGGCCACCATCGCATCGAACCTGCACGACAGCACGCCGATCGTCGGCTGCGCGTTGAACGTTCGCCCCAGGTATGTCACCGGCACGCCCCGCCCGCGCGGGTGCTCATGCTCGGCGATCAGCAGGACCGCTCCGCCGCTTTCCAGCACGCCGGGCAGCACGCGCGATGCATCTCGTGCATCGACGATGCGCACGCTCGACGCCCTGCGCACCTCACGATGCCATAATTTTGACACCATCACATGGCGCGTGTCTACGACGACGTGCAGCGGGCGAAACAGGTGGCCCAGCGCGCACGCCGCCGCCGCGATGTTTCCATGCCAGCCCATCGCGATGATGCAGCCGCGCCGGTCTTCAGACATTCGGGCAAGCTGCGGCTCGTTTTCGATCCGGACGTATTTACGCCAGCGCGTTTCGGTTAACCGCCGAGTCAGAAAAAGCGACTCAGCCCAGAAGCGACCGAAGTGCTCGAACGACTTGCCCGCGAGCTGAGCAGTCTGATGCAGAGCATGTGGCACGGGCGTTTCGCCCGTGTTTTCACCGCCGAGACGGCGGAGCCACAAGGCGCAAATGCGTGCCTCGGCCCGCGCGCGGGCCGACGGATTAGCCAGATAGACACCGCGCGCCAGGCGCGCGGCCAGCTTGCTCGCGAAGCGCGGCCCACAGCATCGCAGCGCCGGCATTACCAGTCGGCGCAAATAGAAGTATCGCAAAGTCTCCACAAACGCCGCCATGCACCGCCGCTCTATGAGAAATCACACTTCGCGCCGTCAGGCATTCACGGCGCACACACTCTTCTCATATCGGCAGATTTCGCGGCGCGGCCCGGCGGGTTCAGGACCGCAGCGATTGAACCGATGTTCGAATCGCGGGCAGGTCTTTCTCAATCTCCGTTGCCGGGCCGGTGGCCTCGATGGTGATGATGTCGCTCGGCGTGACGTACAGGGCAATGAGATAGGTGATCTTGTCCTGACCTTCGCCAATCTCGAAGGTGAACAGCACGCCCTCTCGAGCGGCGGCGGACTTGATCGATTCGCGATTAACAAGTCGCATGTTGTCGAGCTCGACCTTCTGGTGCTCGATGGCGTCGGCCCAGAATGCGAGCGTCGCGCCGCGTTCCTCGTTCGCGCGACGCTTGAGCGCGATGACGTGGCCTTTGGACGAGACGACTTTTTGATCGTATCGCCGATCGCCGGAATCTCGAATGTAGCCGGGCGGCGGATCAAACTGCTGTACGCAGCCTGCCGCGACGATAAGAACGACCGAAATGCAAAGACGGGGCTTCATGTCATAGGCTCCGTAATATCGGGGCAAGGGCGCTTTCAATCGCGTCTGGTGACGATTCAGTAGGTGCTGGTCAGTCGGCGCGGGTTCAGTTCGCGCAGCCAGGCGAACGGCAATTGAGTGTTGATGGGCGCCGGTGCGGTGCGTGCGACCGTTTGAAAGCCGACGCTGATCGTGCTGAACGCCACGCGGTTTCGCAAAATCTCAAACTTCGCCTCGAGCCGCTCGATCTCACGGCCGACGCGAGCGAGTTCCTTTTCAACCTCCAGCGCGGCTTTGACGTCTTCCGCCTTGGCCAGCAGCGCGTTCAGCCGATCGCGAACCGCCCGCGCGTTTCGCAGACGAGCCTCCAGATCGACATAATCCTCCGTCACGTCGGCCGCCTTCAGGCTGCGCTCGACGAAGCGGCCGAGGGACTCAATAAGCGACGTCGTGTCTTCAAAGCGCGAGGCCGGCACGCGAATTTTCATCGTATTTCTATCGACCTGATCAACCCAGCCGCCGGCCGCTTCGGCAATGCTCTTCATCCTGGCCATGGCTGCCTCGATCTCGGGGACGACGATCAGATAATTCGCGGTGTATACGACGATGCGTCGCACGTCCGCAGGTTGATTCCCCTTCGCGGTTGCGTGCGGCTGATCGGAAGATGCATCCGATTCCCATGAGGCGTGCTGGATGACAGCAGCACTCTGCACCGGGTATTCCTCGCTATCAGAGGACGATGCGTAGCCGCCGCTACGGCGCGCCGATGCCTGGCCGCCACCGCCCGCAAATGGAACAAAGCGACCGCCCCCTATCCCCCCAGCATAAGCGTCCTCGGAATGACCATCGGATTCCAATCCCTCCGATGCCGCGCTTGAATCGTAAAGTCGATTCGGCTCCGATTGACGACTCATACATCCCAGACCTGGAAGGCACGCGATCATCGCGTTGAAGGCCATCACGCTTAGCGCTGTTTTTCGTCGGAAACGCATCATGATTCTCCTGCTCACTCTTCCTGCGTAGTTCGAAGCACTATTCGCCGATGATCTTCACCAGCACGCGTTTGCGCCGGCCGCCGTCGAACTCGCCGTAGAATATCTGCTCCCACGGGCCGAAATCCAGCGCGCCCTCCGTCACGGCCACCACCACTTCGCGGCCCGTGATCGTTCGCTTCAAATGGGCGTCGGCGTTGTCTTCACCGGTGTCGTTGTGACGATATTGCCGGATCGGCTCGTGCGGCGCGAGGCCTTCAAGCCAGCGCTCAAAATCGGCATGTAGCCCCCGCTCGTCGTCGTTGATAAAGACGCTGGCGCTGATGTGCATGGCGTTCACCAGGCACATCCCCTCGCGGATGCCGCTCTCATTCAGCGCCGTCTCGACTTGCGGCGTGATGTTGATGTAAGCCCGGCGTGTCGGTGTGTTGAACCAGAGTTCCTTTCGGAAAGACTTCATGCGTTCGGCGTTCCTCTTCAAGTTCGCATGGAATTGCAAATTGACATCAAGCCTCCGTGCCCGTGGCAAGCTGCCGAGGATTATAACCCCGTGCCTGCACGGCGCGCAAAAAAAGCGGGATGGCCAACCCGGATCCGCCGGGTGGGTCATCCCTGCCGCACTGGAGAAGAAGGAGTAGGTACTCCCTTCTATACGCCCGTGCCTCTGGCCGGTTCACACGAAGTTTGCACTTTTCTTGAAACTCGACAGATAGCCATAACTGCTTGATTAGCAGACAATTGGGCGTCGGCAGCCCTACATATCACACGGGCGGCACTCCCGAAATTCCCGCGGCGCGTCGGATCACCGGAGCGCCGGCATTCCGAACTCGCGTCGAATCATCGCGATCTGCCCGGCGTGAAATGTCTCGTGCATGGTCGCCGTCAGAATCGCCTCGCCCTTGTTGCGAAAGAGCGGGTGCGGTTCGTCGCCGGCCGGCGCGTCAAAGTCTGCTTCGCCCAGCGATCGCACCCTTTCGATCGCGTCGTTCTGTATGCGCTCGAACATGGTTCGGATTTCGACGATCGGGGGGTACTTGGACGGATCGGCGACGGGCGTCGAGCCGCGTGCGAATGTCAACCGCATGGCCTCCGGCAGTACATCCGTGAATGCCTTGCCGAAACAGCGATTGTGAACGAGTACCACCTGCGACGCCGCGATGTGCCCAATCTGCCAGGCGACGTGGCCCGTGACGCCGTTGGGCATCTCAAACCAGCGCAACTCGTCGATGTCAGAGATGAGGCTTAGAGTCCACTTTCGACCCGTTTGAAGTCGATTGATGAGCAGATCAGACATTCGCATGGCGTTCTCCTGCAGAATTTGAAACTGTTCGTCAGTTTGCGGGCATCGCATGGCCCGAATTCAACTCGGAAATGGTAGGCCGCGCGCGGGACTCCGGCCACGTCTGCTGTCCGGCGCGAGCCGGTTTATCGAACACGCAGGCCGTGAATTCGGGCGTGCCGCGTGGTGACGATGCCGCTAGAATTCCAGCATGGACTGGCAAATGCTCATTACGTCGGCCATCGTCGTGCTGGCGGCGGGGTATCTTGTCCGCTCGATTCTGGTCGCATCGAAACGGTCGGAATCGGGCTGCGGAGGCGGATGTCGCTGCGACGACGTCATGCGTCCACGCGCCGAATCTCTGGGCCGGAAACGCGAGTTGATTCAACTCGGTACTTCCAAGAAACACGCTGGAAACCAGGCAAAAACGGATGTACCGCCATGACTCATGCCGACAGCACGCCACATCTCTCCGGTAAGACAGCCGTCATCACCGGCGCAGGCCGCGGCATCGGCCGAGCCATCGCACGACGACTTGCCGTCCACGGCGCCAATGTCGTTATCACGTCGCGCACGGCCGATCAGCTCGACGAGACGCGCCGGCTTATCGAGCGCGGCGGCGGCGGCGGGCGCGTCTTCGCAATGACGGCCGACGTTTCGCAACGGGCTGATGTTGAAAAGCTCTTCGCCGAGACAACCGGCCTCTTCGGCACGGTCGATGTTCTGGTGAACAATGCCGGCGTCGCGCCGGTCGCGGAAATCGAAGACATGGAGCCGGAGATGTTCGATCATTTGATCGAAGCGAACATCCGCTCGGTCTATTTGTGCAGCCGCGCAGCCTGGCCGATGATGCGTGCCAACGGCGGCGGTGTCATTGTGAACATCGCATCGGTGGCGGCGTATGATCCGTTTCCCGGTTTTGCGGCTTACGGCGCGGCGAAGGCGTTTGTCGTTGCTTACACGAAAAACCTGGCGAGGGAGGGCGCGGCCGCGGGAATCCGCGTTTATGCCGTCGCACCGGGCGCAGTCGAAACGCCCATGCTTCGCAGTGCGTTTCCTGATTTTCCCGGTGAGAAGGCGCTAAATGCAGATGAAGTAGCGGCCATGGTCGAAACCATGCTCTCGCCGGCATTTCGGCACAGCAGTGGGCAGACCGTCACGATCATGCGCGCGACGTAACGACCTGCCCGGCGCGCGTGCGAGCTACTTTGCGCCGCTGCCAAGCTTCTTTCGCAGTCTCTGTATGACGCTCTCCGGTATCAGCCGTTCCATCTTGCCGCCTTCGAACCCCCCCATTTCCGCGATCTGACGAATCAGCGTGCTGCTGATGAGGGCCGTCTGATCATCGGTGAAAAGAAAGACCGTTTCGACATCGCCGGCAATCAGATTCACGTTGGCCTGACGCAGTTCGTTGCGCAGATCGTCGCTGTCGCGAATGCCTTTGACGATGACATCCGCGCCCTTCTGCTTGACGTAGTCCATCGTCAGGCCGGAATAGGCTTCGACTTCGACATCCGGCGCGTCGCCAACTAGTTCGCGCATCATCTCGACGCGCTCTTCGGCGGTGAAGAGCGGCGACTTTTCCGGATTGACGCCGACGGCCACGATTGTCCGATCGAATATCCGCCGGGCGCGGCTGATGATACCGATGTGCCCCTTGGTCGGCGGATCGAACGTTCCGGCGAAGACGGCGGTTTTCGGCTGGTGGTTCGTCATGCTTTTCACGATGCCTCGACCAGCCTTTATTCATACCGCAAAGCTTCAACCGGGTCGAGCCGCGAAGCCTTCCACGCCGGATAGATACCGCTGACGATGCCGGTTCCCGTAGCCATTGCCAGCGCCGCGGCAATCGCCCAACCGGATGTGAGCGTCTCAAAGACGCGCGTCAGGCGTTCGATCGTGTTGGCTAGGCCCCAGCCCATGAGTACGCCCATCGTTCCGCCAAGGAATGAAACGAAACTGGCCTCGACGAGAAACTGCTGCATCACGTCGATCCGCTGCGCGCCCATTGCCATGCGCACGCCGATCTCACGCGTGCGCTCCGTCACGGCCACGAGCATGATGTTCATAATGCCGATGCCGCCGACGACGAGGCTGATGCCGGCGATTGAACCGAGGACGACGCCGATGATCTTTTGAAACTGGCCGAACTGCGCGACAAATTCCTTCTGGGCCTGCACCTGAAAATCGTCCTGCTGGCCGGCGCGAATTTTGTGGCGCATCCGCAGCAGTCGCTTTATCTCGTTCTTACCGGTCTCGATGTCCGCGTCGCTGGCCGATCTCGATTCGGCAATAATCGTCTGGATCGATTTGACGCCGTAGACTTTTTCCATGGCCGTCGTGATGGGGATGATGATTTGCCGATCCACATCGGTAAATCCGACGTTGCCCTTCTCCTCCATGACGCCGACGACTGTCAGCGTGCGCGAACCGAGCGCCCCAATGCCGGAAATTTTGATTTTCTCCTGAATGGCCGGCCGGCCGCCGAACAGTTCTTGCTTCACTTTCGCGCCGAGAACCACGACGCTGGCCTTGCCCTGCACATTGGCGCGTGTGAAAAACTCGCCTTCGGAAACCTGGTGATTGTTGATTTCGGAATAGACTTCGGTTGCGCCGAGAATCGTCGCATTGGACGTCTTCGCGAGAAACTTGACCGTAACCGAGTTGTTGATCTGCGGCATGACACGCTGAATGCTCGGGCAGCCGCGCTCGATGGCGAAGGCGTCTTCCAGCTTAAGCGAATCAAAATTACCCACGGAGCGGTTTCCGCGGCGCTCGACGGCGGGCATGACGAACAGCTTGTTTGAGCCCATCGACTCAAAACCCGACGCCATCCGGGCGCTCATGCCCTCGAGAATCGCCATCGCCGCCACAACGGCCGCCACGCCGATGATGACGCCCAGCGTCGCAAGAATGCTGCGGAGCGGGTGAATCCACAAGCTCCTCATGGCCATCATGCAGACGCGAAAGAAGAACATCTACCGTTCCGATCAAATCGTGCCCAGCCATACAAGGCCGAGCTATCAAAGTCGCCCTATCAGGCCCGCTCAATCAGAGCCGCGACCGTAAGGAGCGGTGGCGTTGCGCGCATGTGCCGTTCACGTGGCTGCGCCGGCCAAATTGCAAAAAGGCAATCGACATATCATAAAATCGCCAGATCGCCAAATCATAAATTAATCAGCATCCTTCGCTTCTTGCTTCAACAAGTCCCATTCCCTCACACCCCCGCCGGACGCGCCAACGGCGGCGGCGAGCCTTTCTCCTCACGCGGCGCGGCCACGACACCCAATTCCGCGCGCAGCGCCTCATCGACTTTGCGATCTTCGATGATCTTGCCGTCTCGCATGCGGATGACGCGCTCGGCTTGAACCGCCACGTCCATTTCGTGCGTCACGATGATGATCGTGACGCCCGCCGTGTGAAGCTCATGAAAAATGGACATGATCGCCTCGCCGGTGCGGCTGTCGAGATTGCCCGTAGGCTCATCGGCGAGCAGAATCTTCGGCTCATTCACGATCGCCCGTGCGATGGCCACGCGCTGGCGCTCGCCGCCGGACAATTCGCTCGGCGTGTGCGAACAGCGACTGCCGAGGCCGACTTTCTCCAGCGCTCGCCTTGATGCATCGCGCACCGCCAGTTTGCGGGCATAAAAAAGCGGAACGGCTACATTGTCGATCGCCGAGGTGCGCTGTATGAGGTTAAACGTCTGAAAGACAAAGCCGATCTTGGTATTGCGAATGACGGCCAATTGCCGATCGCTCATGCGGCTGACGAGTTCTTTGTCGAGGTAGTACTCGCCGGCAGTGGGTCGATCGAGGCAGCCAAGCAGGTGCATCATCGTGCTCTTGCCGCTGCCGGAAAGGCCGGTGATGGAGACCATCTCGCCCTCGCGAATGGTCAGATCGACGCCATCGAGCGCGCGAACGACGGTGCTGCCCATCTGATAGTGCTTGGTGAAGTTGCGAAGTTGAATCAGCGGTGATTGCAAATGCGTTTGTGTCCCTGCGAGCCGTGGATTTCAATTGTCCGGCGCGAGCAACGCCGGTTTTCGCGATTGAGCGATGCTTCGATGCCGCAGGATCAGGCCCGAAGCAAGCGGTGGAACGCCGCTACTCCTGCGTTTTACGCTCTTTCTCGGTGAACTGCGGGCGCTTAATCCACACTTCGTCGCCCTCATTAATGCCCGAGATGATCTCCGTATGCGTGCCGTCGGTCGCGCCGATCTTAACCGGCACTTTCTTCTCCCCCCAACGATCGCGGGCGCTCTCGCGATGGGGCACATAGACGTAACACAGCCGCCCCTCGCTGGCCAGAGCCTCGTTCTTGACGAGCACGACATTTCGCTTGGTCTCGGTTTCAAACTCGAGATCGGCCTGAAGTCCGTTAAGTTTTTCAAGATCTTCGCCGACGAGACGGATGCGTACTTTGAACGTGACGGCATTCGTCAGGCGCTCCGGCGCGGGCAGGATGCGCTCAATCACGCCGTGATAGGTTTCAGTGCGATAGGCATCGACCGTCACCGTCACCGGGCGGGCGCGAACGTGCGTGCCCTCATGTTCGATGGCCTCCATCTCAGCATTCTGCAGCAGTATTTTCTTTTCGTCCTCGGACATGGCATCGCCCGATGCCTGGGCGCGATCGATGACTTCCTGCGCGCGGCGCATATACTCCGACTCTTCCAGCTTCTGCGTCTTGCCGGGGCTGGCGTAGTCCGGCGCGATGTCGCGAATCTCGCCGATGTCCGCTTCGTCGATCTGGGCAATGACGAACATCGACCCGACATCGGCAAGGATCATCAGCGGCGTGCCGCCGGTGAATGATTGCGTGCCGCTCTGAATCGCCTCGCTTTGGCGCGTCTGAATGCTATAGACCATCGCATCGACAGGTGCGCGGACGACGGTTTCTTCCAGGCGCTGGCTCGCATCTTCCAGATTCTTGACCGCCGTCTGGTAGGCCGCTTCGGCCTGCACAACGTCCTGTTCGGCGCTTTGCAACAGCACGATCTCGTTATTCTTCGCTGTGTCCAGGTCTATTCTGGCGAGCTGAACGGCGGCCAGTGCCGTGTCGCGATTCGACTTGGCGTTGACCATTTCCTGCTCGGTCGCGGCCGTCGATGAGCCTTCTATCAGCCGCTTCACGCGGTTGTAGTTGTAATCGGCGACGGAGAGCCGCGCCTCGGCGTCCATGAGGCGCGCGGCGGCCGATTGGGTCTGGAGCGGCAGGTCGATCTTGGCCTTCTCATATCCAATCTTGGTCTTTTCCCACGCGGACTTGGCGCGATCAGCCTCAGATTGCCGCGCCTCGACCGCGCGTTTCTCGTCGATAGGGTCCAGCACGACCAGCACATCGCCGGCTTTTACCACTTGACCTTCAAGAACGGGGATGTCATCCACGATGCCGCCGGCCTTTGATTTAATCTGGATGAACTGCCGCGCTTCGACGACGCCGGTGGCTGTGACGGGAATGACCAGATCGCCGCGAAAGGCTTTTTCTTTTTGCCCGTCGAGCCAGACGTTGGACATTGAAATAATGTTGGTCTGGCTGAGGACCACGAACCCGCCGATCACCGCGACGAGGACGATGATGAGAATGATTGAGCCGCGACTCATGGTGCTCCTGACGTCATGTCCGATGCAAAGCTGAACGAGCGGCCGATCCGCGTTTCACTTGGCGTCCCCTGAAATAGACGGGTTTCGCTGCCGCCATTCGATCGATCACCGTCGAGCGAGGACGAGTGTCAATCACCGCTCATTGGTGAGGCCTGCTGACAAATTCGGACGCCGATGTCCACCTCAGCGGCGTCCGCTCGCAACAACCCACACCCATGAATCTTAGGGATTCCAGGACCGATATTCCAAGCCGAACGTCTCGGCGACATCCTTGTTCGTGAGTACGCCCTTGTGGATATCCACGCCGGCGGCCAGACCCGGATCAGCCCTGCACGCCGCCTCGTAGCCCGCTCCAGCAATTCGCAGCGTGTAGGGAAGCGTCGCGTTTGTCAGGGCGAATGTGCTCGTCCGACCCACCGCGCCCGGCATATTGGCGACGCCGTAATGCACGACGTCGTCCACGATATAGGTCGGATCATCGTGCGTCGTCGGTCGAATCGTTTCGCAGCAACCGCCCTGATCGACGCCGACATCCACGATGACCGCGCCGCTTTTCATCGTCTTGAGGTGTTCCCGGCGAATCAGGACCGGGCATCGCGCTCCAGGTATCAGCACCGCGCCGACGACCAGATCGGCTTCGGGCAAATGATGCGCGATGAGCGCCGGGTCGCTGAATAGCAGCGTCACATTCGCCGGCATGACATCCGAAAGGTATCGCAGACGGTCCAGATTGACATCCATGAGGATGACGTGAGCGCCAAGCCCCGCGGCGACCTTGGCCGCATTCGTGCCCACTACGCCCGCGCCGAGGATGATGACCGTCGCAGGCTCAACGCCGGGCACGCCGCCCAGCAAGATGCCGCGGCCCATCATCGGTCGTTCGAGGTACTTCGCCCCTTCCTGAACGCTCATCTTGCCGGCCACTTCGCTCATCGGCGTCAGCAGCGGAAGCGTGCCTTTTCGGTCGCGAACCGTCTCATAAGCGATGGCGACGCAGCCGCTGTGCAGCACGCCCTCGGTCAGTTCGCGATCGGCCGCGAAGTGGAAATACGTAAATAGGACCTGGTCGCGCCGCAGGGCCTTGATTTCCCCCGGCTGCGGCTCCTTTACTTTGACAACCATCTCCGCCTGCGACCAGACATCCGACGCGCGATCGACGATGCGCGCGCCGACCGAGGCATAATCCGCATCGAGAAAGCCGGAACCGGCGCCGGCCTCCTTCTCGACGAGCACCTTGTGCCCGGCCTGAATCAGCGCGGCCGCGCCGGAAGGGATCATTCCGACTCGATATTCGTGGGGCTTGATCTCTTTAACAACGCCTACGATCATGATGAGGGGAACTCCGAATGTACCGCCATCCAACGCCGAAGATGAAAAGCCCGAAATCATCAGGCCCGGCGCAACGGCCGACGTCAACCGACAAACCGTCCGCCATCGGACGTTGGCCGGTCATGCTATGGCATCGTTTGAACGCCTGCAACCGCCTCGCCGAAGCCTCAATCAGACCCGCGATCAACGGTTCTATCAAAGCCCCAATCAGGGCCGCGACCGTCATGGAGCGGTGGCAATCCGCACGTATGGGACAGACGCAACAGCACGGGCCATTCCATGCGAAACCAACCATCGCATCTGCCAATCAGGCCGTCGCCCAATCGCCAGATCACCTAATCACCCCTTCCAAGCCCGCTTCGTTTTGTGTCGCCGCCATCCTGCTGGCCATCGCCGGATTCGCTTGCGCTGCAAACGACCAGACCCTCAACATCTGGAACGACGCCGCGGAAATCGAACTCGTCTCGCGGTTCAACGTCGAACAGGAAGGCCCGACCAACCAGTGGTTTATGCGCGTGCTCGACACCGCCGCCCTGCCGGCCGACGCCATCTTCCCACTCTCGGATCGTTTCGACTTTGTCATCATCCGCCATCCGCGCCAATGGACGCAGCTTCTGAAAGCCGTTGACCTTAGCACTGAAGCGCCGATTCCGGATTTCAACAATGGCGTACTCGTCGGTCTCATCGCCCGAATCGGGCAAACGCGCTCCGATCGATGGCCGATCTTGGTTCGCTCAGTCCGGCAGCGCGGCCGCGTTGCGTTTTTGAACGCCGAATTTCGCGAAGGATTCTATCGGCCTCTTTCTGTTCCGCCGTACCTTCACCTAGTTCATGTTCGCGGCGTGGACACGTTCCTTGGCGTCAAATTGAATCAGATGATGTACGGTTTCAACGTGGAGATCGAAGATCTCAACTCGGCCGGCATTCGCTGATCGTTGCACTTCTCGCCAAATCTACGCGCGTTGATCCCATGACAAACTCGAGTCGGAGCGTCCGCGAAAAGGGCCGCGCCTATGATCGGCGGCTCATAATGTTGCGTCGACGCAACATCGAAGCCTCTGTTTCGCGTCTTTCTATCCGATAGTTGACATTGATGTCAGCGACGCGGGTTGCCTCATGGCAGCGCCCGTTGCCTTTCCGCACGACCTGACAAAACAGAGGGGAATCATGGCATCAAAGTCCGCATGTGAAAGCGCCGCCGGCCTATCGGACGCGGCATCGGATCACGCCCTGCTCGGTTCGGTCTTCGAATCGCTCACAAGCGGACTTGTCGTCTTTGACCGAAGCCTCGGCATTATCAAGCGAAACCGCGCGGCACATTACATGCTTCCCCGCTGTGACAACGTGGCCGAGCTACTCGGTTTGCTCACCATCGACGGCGCATGCGTGGACTGGGCTACCGAGCTGCGGTCCGTCATGCAATCGCCCCATTCGAAGCAATTTGACGCGATGGCCCCGCGCGGTCGCGACGAACCAGAGGCCTACGTACACATTCTAATCGCCCCGTTGCGCGCCGGGGATTCGGACGGCGTCATTGGCGGACTGCTCCTCGCCGACGACGTGACCGCGCGCATCAGCATGGAGCGTCGGTTGGCGGTGTCGGAGCGCCTGGCAGCCGTCGGCAAGCTGGCGGCGCGCGTGGCGCATGAGCTGAACAATCCGCTCGACGGCATTCTTCGATTCACGAACCTTGCCCTGCGGCGCGCCGACGCTCATCAGGATGCCGACACGAACCGGTATCTTGAGAATATTCGCGGCGGCGTGACGCGCATGGCTCAGATCCTCAGCACGCTGTTGGAATTCTCCCGCGCCACGCCCGGCGCGCATGAGCAAGCCACCGTCAATCAGATCATCGAAGACGCGCTGACGGCAATGGAAGGTCGCATTCGCGATGTCGGCGTGACGGTCGTATGCAACTTTCACGAGGCCGACATGCCGCTCATCCGCGGCAGCAGCCTGTTTCAGGTCCTGTGCAATCTCATCAAGAACGCCGTCGACGCCATGCCCGATGGCGGCACACTCACGTTGACAAGCGACATTCTCGACGGCGGCGTGGTCATCATGGTCGAAGACACCGGCATCGGCCTACCCCAGGACACAAAGCAACTGTTTGAGCCGTTTTTCACCACAAAGACCGATGGCCGCGGCACCGGTCTCGGATTGGCCGTCTGCCGCGAGCTGATCGAGCGGGTGGGCGGAACCATCACGCCGGCGCGGCGACAGCCGCGCGGCACGACGATGACGCTGTGGCTTCCGCTGCATGGCGGCGCCATTGATGCGCACGCGCGACCGGACTCGAACGGCGCAGTTTGACAGCGACAAAGGAGACACCATCGTGGCATCTTCCCGCACCGGACAAAAGAACCGCTTTGATAGCGACACCCGCACGGCCGGCGCAACCGCATCCCGCCGCGCGGCAGCTCGCGTGCTCATCGTCGACGACGATCACATCATCGTGGACTCGCTCGCCGAACTGTTGCGCGTCGAAGGCTATGAAACCGAGGGCGTGAATGGCGTTCGAGAAGCCGTTGAACGGCTCGGCAAACAGGAATTCGCCATTGTCATCACCGATGTGAACATGCCCGAGGCCGACGGCTTCGAATTGCTGCGCATTCTGCGCGACCGGCATCGCGACGTCGTGCCGATCGTCATCACCGGCTATGGCACCATTGAGTCGGCCGTCGAGGCGATCAAGATGGGCGCTTACGACTACCTGACGAAGCCCATCATTGATGATGAACTACGGCTCGTGCTGGAACGAGCCTTTCAACAGCAGGCGCTCATACGCGAAAACCGATCGTTGCGCCGGCAGCTCGATCAGCGATACGCGCTGGACAACATCATCGGCCACGACTATCGCATGTTGAAAATCTTCGACGTGATCGAAGCCGTCGCCGACACGAAGTCGACGGTTCTCATCAGCGGCGAATCCGGAACGGGCAAAACGCTCATCGCCCGCGCCCTGCATCATCGCTCCGATCGAGCGACCGGACCGTTTATCGAAGTATCGTGCGGGGCGATTCCGGAGGGCCTGCTCGAATCCGAACTATTCGGCCACGTCAAGGGCAGTTTCACCGGCGCGGTGGCCAACAAGGAAGGAAAGTTCAAGGCGGCCCAGGGAGGCACGATCTTTCTCGATGAAATCAACTCCGCGTCGCCTGCATTTCAGGTCAAGCTGCTGCGCGTATTGCAGGAAAAATGCTATGAGCCGGTCGGTTCCAATCAGACCGTGCAGGCCGACGTTCGCGTGATTCTAGCGTCGAACGTCGATCTCACCGCGGAAGTGGCGGCCGGCCGATTTCGACAAGACCTCTACTACCGCATCAACGTCGTCACGATTCAGATGCCGTCGCTGGTCGAACGACTGGGTGACATTCCGCTTCTTGCTGCCGAGTTTCTCAAGAAATATCGCACCGAAGTGAAAAGAGAGATTCTCGACTTCACGCCTGAAGCCATGCAGGCCATGCAGGCCTACCACTGGCCGGGAAACGTTCGCGAACTGGAAAACGCGGTGGAGCGCGCGGTCGTGATGTGCCGCGAGCGGCATATCGGCGTCGAACACCTGCCGGCGCACGTGCTTTGCGACACGCCGAAGCCCGGCAATGGATCAGCGCTCGGTGAATTCACGTATCAACCGATGCCGCTCAGGCAGGCACTCGAGGAGCCGGAAAAACGGATCATCGAGGCCGCCCTTCGGCTGAACAACTGGAATCGCCAGGCCACGGCGGAGATGCTCGATGTCAACCGCACGACGCTCTACAAGAAAATGAAGCACTACGGACTTGAATTCGATCCGTTGCGCCACGCCGCACGATAGACTGATCTGGAATCGAGGGGCCGTTCCACTATAGTTCGCCACGACGCATCCGCGCGTGCGCCGGCGCTCGGCGCATGTATTGACGAATCTTGCGCTGACGGCGACTCCATGCGGATTGTCGAACATGTCGAACTGGCTCTGTTGGCTTCGGGAACGCTGCTGCTTATCGTCGGCGCGGCGCATCTCTACATGCATCGAAAATGGGGCCGCGCGCTGGCGATTCCGCGGA
Source organism: uncultured Planctomycetaceae bacterium (assembly GCA_964599535.1). Taxonomy (GTDB): domain Bacteria; phylum Planctomycetota; class Phycisphaerae; order UBA1845; family UTPLA1; genus JADJRI01. The sequence continues at coordinate 3,007 of CAZRFP010000062.1, read as the reverse complement.
TTGCCGGACCCTCGCTGCTGCCCATCGACGCGGTCATCTGCCTTTTGCTGTTTGTGACAACCGGCTCGTTTCTGGCGTCATTGCTCAACGTGCTCATGTCGGGTTCCGCGGAAGCCACTCCGCCGGTCGAAACGGTGTCCGCCGTTTCGCCGCGCATGATCGCCGTTAACGCCGCCGCCCAATTGATCAACGTGTTCGTGGTGATCGCCGTCGTGCGGGCGCGGCTCGGGCAGAGCTTCGACGCATGGGGCCTAACCACGCGCAACTTCGTGCGACAGCTTGGCGGCGCAGTCGTGATCTACATCGCCGTCTGGCCGATTTGCACCTTGCTTGTACATTTGAGCGCCTTCGCGCTGAGATTCTTCGGCGTTGAGGAATTGCCGGAACACGGCGCCATCCGCACGTTGCTGGATGCGGACTCGCCCGCTTGGATTCGCGCGCTAACGATCCTCAGCGCCGTTATCCTCGCGCCGATTGTCGAGGAACTGATCTTTCGTGGCGTGTTGTTTCGCGCCATTGCACAAGCGTCGTCGTCTTTTTGGCCCGCAGCATTCATCAGCGGGCTGGCGTTCGGACTGATTCACTATTCCGTTCCGCATACGATCCTGCCGCTTGTCGTATTCGGCGTCGTGCTGGCGTACGCCTACGCACGCAGCGGATCGCTCACGCTTGTGATTCTGATTCACGCTGTTTTCAATGCAAAGACCATCGCCTCGATCATGCTTGGAGCGCGGCCTGGAGCGTAATGGCGTGTACATGTTTTCTGCTGGATTACCGGCCGCCGATCGGCGTTATTCGTCAATTGCGGCTTCGCGCCAGATGCCGTCGGGATCGAGCAATTCATAAGGCTTGAAGTTCGCCTTGTAGTTCATCCGATCGCAGTCTCGGACGTAGTAGCCGCCGTACCAATACGGCCGACCGGTTCGGGCACAGGCATCAATTTCGCATAGAATCGAGAAAGTGCCCAGGCCACGTCTCGCCTCGCCTGGATCAAAAAAGAAATAGACCGACGACAGGCACATCGCCGACACGTCGACAAGACCAATCCCGACGATTTCTTTGCCAAGCCGGTAGACCATTTCCAAGGTCGTCGTCGGCGACGTGTAGAGAAAGCGTTCGAGGCTGTCGCGATCACTGCTCATTGTGCCATCGTGCTGATGTGCCAGATAGGCTTGATACAGCCGCCACTTTTCGTCGGTCATTTCCGGTTGCGCGGCCTCAACAGTGACATCCCGATTGCGCCGCAGGATGCGGCGCTGCGAACGACTTGCCTTGAAGCGGTCAACGCGCACGCGGATCGGGCGGCACTCGCGACAGTCATCGCAGATCGGGCGATAGACGATCTGCCCGCTCCGTCGAAAGCCGCGGTTCATCAGATCAAGGTATATTCGATCAGGCAGAACCTTGAACCAGGTGAACTCATCCTTCGCCGTCCGACCGGCCAGATAGGGACACGGATGCGGCTCGTCGCGAAGCATGGGCAGTCGCAATTGGGCAGGAACGAGGTTTTCCGAATCGTCCATGCCGCATAGAATACCACGATTGCGCTCGAAACAGATCGACGGCACGGATCGTCGTATTCAGGACACAGGCACAACGAGGGCCGACTCATGATGAAGATCGCCAGTATTCCAACCATACTGACTATCGCGGCGCTTTCCGCATCGTCCGCGGTCGCCTCGCCTAAAATCGGCGACACGGCCCCGGCCGTGAAAGTCGCCAAGTGGTTTACCGCGACGCCTCCGTCGCTGCCGGGCAAGGACGGCGCGGAGAAGCACGTTTTTCTTGTTGAGTTCTGGGCTACATGGTGCCCGCCGTGTCGAAAGAGCATTCCCCATCTTGCCGAGCTGCACGCAAAGCACGGGAAAGAAGGTCTCGTGATCATTGGAATCAGCAATGAAGAGCCGGAGGAGATTGAGGCCTTCATGAAGAAGAAGGATGTCAAGATGCCGTACTTTGTCGGCATGGATGACGACATGGCGACGAATGAAAAGTGGATGGATGATGTCGATGGCATCCCTCATGCCTTTCTTGTCGATCGCGAAAACCGCGTTGTCTGGGCGGGCAATCCGCTCGAGACCGAAAGCATGGATCAAGCGATCCGCGATGTTCTGGCCGGCAAGTTCGATCTCGAAGCCGCGAAGAACGCCGCGCTGAACGCGGCCAAGTTTGACGAGTTGATTCGCGAATTGCAGACACTCTACGCGGCCTGCCGCGCCGCCGGCGACGACGGAGACGCCCGCAAGGCCGCCGAGGAGAAACTGTTTGAGACGCTGGAGAGATTGATCGCCCTGAAGCCGCGCGAGATGCGGCCATATCTTATCAAGCGGCAGTTGCTGCGCGAGTTCGACCGTGTGAAAGACGCGAACGAGTTTGACATCTCGCTCGAGGCGGCGTTCAAGGACTCAGCCGCATCGATGATGAGCCTCGCCCAGATGGAGCTTGACATGGAACTGCCGCGGCGCAATCCGGCGCTGATGCTCCGAACCGCGCGTCGCGCGGCGGAGCTATTGGAATGGCGCGACGCGGAGGCGCTATCCGTGCTGGCTCAAATTGAATGCGAACTCGGATTCATCGATGACGCCGTGAAACACCAGACGAGCGCGCTCGGCATGGCGTCGCCCGAAGCGGAGCCGTTTCACAAGGGCATTCTGGAATATTACAAGGCCGTGAAGGCGTTGCACGATATCGAGGGTAAGAGCGCCAAGGCCGTCGATTGAACGTCATGTCGCCGACGTCGCGACCTGTTTTGCGCTGGGTTACTGGTTCCGTAATACAGGCGATTCGTCAGCCGGTAACGGCTTTTGCCTCGTCTCAATTGCATAGCCGGGATGGTGGGTGCACCGGCATCTCGCCAGTTCGCACCGTCGAGGCGCCGATGCGCCCACAGAAACAACCGAGACGGCTTACGAGAATGTCACCGCTGATGTCACGCGGTTCTCCAGCGGTGCTGTCGCTGATTCCGGCCGCTGCAGCGCCGCGCGAACCGATGCGGCGAGGTCCGTCG
>CAZRFP010000061.1:0-23735 GCA_964599535.1 uncultured Planctomycetaceae bacterium | reverse complement strand
GGTGATCCCGTATTACGAGCGCTTTCTCGCTAGATTCCCCACGGTGCATGATCTGGCTGCCGCGAAAACAGACGAAATACTCCGGCTCTGGGCCGGTTTAGGCTACTATGCCCGCGCTCGGAATATGCATCGCGCGGCGGTTGCCGTCGTCGAGCGCTTCGACGGGCGCTTTCCGCTCACGGCCGCCGAGTTGCGCGATCTGCCCGGCGTCGGTCCGTACACGGCCGGCGCGGTCGCCTCGATCGCCTTTAATGAGCGCGTTCCTGTCGTCGATGGAAATGTTGCTCGCGTTTTGGCACGCATTTTCGAGATCCGCGAAGACGTTCGCGCAGGCCACGGCCGTGAGAGAATCTGGCACATCGCGGGGCGACTGGTCCCGGCTAATCGTCCGGGCGACTTCAATCAGGCGCTGATGGAACTGGGCGCGACGGTGTGCCTTCCGAAGGGCGCGGCCAAATGTGAGGCATGCCCCATTCGAACACTCTGCAGCGCGGCTCGAAGCGGCGTCGTCGCATCACTGCCGGCCACAAAGAAGAAGACGGCAGTTCGCGCTGAAACACACGTCGTAGTTGCCGTTGAATCGCGCGGCGAATGGCTCTTTGTGAGAAGGCCCGCGAATGGAATGTGGGGCGGCCTGTGGGAGCTGCCGACCGCCGTGCTGCCGTCCACTCAAGGTGCGATCGAGAGGCAGTCGAACGCGCCCGCGTCGGAATCCGCGCCCACCTCACCATTCGCAACCACCTCCACATGCAATGCAATCCTGCAAGCGCTGACCGGATCCAAGACCAGCGCCCATTTCTCCCCCGAACCCTTCTGCAACATGACGCACCAACTCACGCACCGAACCATCCGCTTCGTCGGCCATGTTTGCCGTATCCGCCGCCGACCGACCGTCGCCGGCCGCGCGCATCATTGGCTCTCACTCACCGCAGCCGAGCGTCTAGGCCTGTCAACGGCCATGCGCAGAATCATCGTCGCGCTCTCGCGCTATTGCTCCAGCGTCTCGCCGGACTAATCGAACGCAGAACGACTCCGCGTTCAGAGCACCCACTCGACCTCATTACGCCTTTCGATATAGTTCCATCCGATGCCAGAGCAACCCTCTCGATTTCTCGGCTCCGCACGCCTCGTCGCCATCTGTACGCTCTGTTCGCGCATCACCGGCCTCGCGCGCGATATGGTGATGAACCACGCCTACGGCCAGGGTTGGGTGCAGGACGCCTTCAATTACGGATTCCAGATTCCCAATCTGTTCCGCAGGCTCTTCGGCGAGGGGGCCCTCGCCGCTGTCTTTATTCCCGTTTTTACCGACGTGCTGGAGCGAAAGGGGCGACCGGCCGCATGGATTCTGCTCGGCCGCGTCGCCGGCATCATGACGCTCGTGCTGACGGTGCTGCTCATCGTGCTCGAACTGATCGCGCTCGTGGTCTATCTCTACGCCGGCGGCGGAACGATGTCGACGCTGCAAATCGGCCTGACGGCGGTCATGCTGCCGTTCATGGTCGGCGTCTGCCTTGTCGCGCTGTTCGCGAGCATCCTGAACTGTCTGAACCACTTCACGCTGCCGGCCCTTCTGCCGATCGTGCTCAACACGCTGAACATCATCGGCGTGACGACCGTCGGCCCCATGTTTTTCGGCGAGCAGATCGAGCGCCAGGTCTACGGCGTCGCGCTGTGCGTATTGGCGTCAAGCGTCGTGCAACTGGTGATGATCTTTCCGACGCTACGGCGGTTCGGCGTGCATTTTCGCTTCTCGCTCGCACGCGACGACGAAGACCTGCGGACGATCCTGCGCTTGTTCATTCCCGTCATGCTCGGCCAGGGCGTGCTGCTATTCAACGTCTTCTTCGACGCGCAGATATGCACGATGCTCACGCGCGGCCCGGGCGATCCGGCATCATTCAGTGTCCTGGGTATGACACTGGATTATCCCCTGGAGGAGGGGGCGTTTTCCGCCGTTACGAACGCCCAGCGGCTTTATCAGTTTCCTCTCGGCGTGCTCGCCATCTCACTCGCCACGGCCGCATTCCCGCTCTTCAGCCGGTTTGCCACGCGAAACGACCTCAACGGGCTGCGGCAAGCGCTCGCCGTCGCCATGCGCCTCGCGATATTCGTCGGGCTGCCGTCGGGCTTTCTCATGGTGGTCCTGCGCGAACCGATCATCACGCTCCTCTTTCAACATGGCCGTTTCGGGCCGGAGCAGACCACGCGCGCGGCCGAAGTGCTGTTCTGGTACGGCCTCGGCATGTCCGCCTTCTGCTGCCAGCACATTCTGCTGCGCGGGTTCTACAGTCTGAAGGATACGCTCACGCCGATGTGGGTCAGTTGCTGGCTCGTGGCCGTCAATGCCGTCTTGAATGTCGTTCTACTCTGGTGGATGCGGGAATCGGCTTTTGGCATCAGCACGGCTGTCACGTCCTTTCTGCATGTGGCCATCTCAACGCACTTGCTGCGTCGGCGAATGCGCGGGCGCATCGGCGCCACCGCCATCGCCGCCTCCACGATCAAGGCGACGGTCGCGACAGTGCTGGCCTGCACCGCGGCATATTTCCTACTGAACGAATTGGCATCGCTGGGCGTCGGTCGGCTGAGTCGTCTGCCGCGCGACATCGTCACCGTCTTCGGCCCGGCCGCGGCCGCCGGGCTTGTGTTTGTCGCCGTGGCGGGTCTCTTACGAATGGAGGAACTGGGCTGGATTTTTCGACGCCAGCGGGCGATCGCAGACACACCGCGTTCCGGCGATGAGGGCGCGGCCTGACCGCGCACTCGGAAAATGCGGCCGATCGCTTATAATAGGCCGCATGATCGCGATCGAGTCCATTGCAGTCGATCCCACGTCGCTCGGCGAACAGACTGATCTGCGCGCCCTGTTTGAAAACGACCATCCGATCGAGTTGGAGATCGGCTGCGGCAAGGGCGGCTTCCTCCTTCGGCAGGCACAGGCTCATCCCGAGCGCAATTTCGTCGGCATCGAATGGGCCAACAAGTTTTACAAATACACTGCTGATCGAATGGCCCGCTGGGGGCTTTCCAATGTCCGCATCTTGCGCGCCGACGCAGGCCACTTCGTCATGCATCGCCTCGCGCCGGGTTGTCTGTCGGCGCTGCATATTTACCACCCCGACCCCTGGCCAAAGAAGCGCCATCTGCGCCGTCGACTGATTCAGCCCCCATTCATGGCTGCAGCGATTCGAGCGTTGGCGAGCGGTGCGCGGCTGGCGATTCAAACCGACCACGCCGAATACTTCGAGCAGATAAAGCTGGTGACTTCGGCGCGGCACGAGCTTATCCCCGTGCCGTTCGGAGAGGGTGAATACGTCACCGAGACCGGCGATCTGGGCACGAACTTTGAAACCAAGTATTTGCGAGAAGGCCGGCCGATCCATCGGCTCGCCTTCAGGCGGGCATGATGATTCGCAGGATTGCCGAGTTTTTTCTGATCTTCTGTATTCGAGCGTATCAGTTCGCGCTGCGTCCGCTGCTGCCGGGCGGCTGCCGATACGTGCCGGGGTGCAGCGAATACGGCATCGAGGCCGTCCGGCGGCACGGTCCGTTCAGGGGGGTGTGGCTCGCGCTGAGGCGCATCCTGCGATGCCATCCGTTTCGAGCCGGCGGATACGACCCAGTGCCTTGACGGAGGCACATTCGAGTCGCGAGCGCCGCGGCTCGGTTTACATGAGAAAGCGACGTACATGAGGCTTATTCACATCCTGTTTATCAGTCTGCTGGCATGGGTCATGATCGATGCCGCGGCGGTTCATCATGCATCAGCCGCCGAACTGCCGTCGCCGCCCGATTTCAGTCGCCGAGTCAACTACGTCGACTGGTATCGCGGCATCGCCAAGGCGCCGGCCAAGGAGAACGCATATTCGCGATATGCGAAATTCATGCCCGGTCTGGTCGGCGGCGATAAGAACAAGGATGACTGGCCGGAGTTCGCGGGCATGCTGACGGCGCCGCAGACTGTGGATGAACAATCACGAACCGCCGAACAGGATCGCCTCTTCTCGCGAAAGCCGATGCCGTGGTTTCCCGATCGCCGCGGCGCATGGGAGCAGTCGTATAAACGAACGTCCGGCGTGCTCGTGAAATTCTCGGAAGCCGCGAAAATACGGCATGTTGTCGCTCCCCCGGACATCAACGGTGACCGGGACGACAATGCCAATCGCTTCGAGCGTATCACACTCCCGCACGTTCAGAAGATACGGCAGTGTGCGCAGGGCGCGCTCGAGAATGCGTGGCGAATCGACAACGACGGCGATATTTCGGCGGAGGGCTTTATCGCTGCGATCGAAGTCGCGCTCCGCGCGGCCGGCCAGTTGCGGACGTCGAAGTTTGCGATCGAACAGTTGACCGGCTATGCGATTCGCCGGCAGACCTACGATCATCTTCGCTGGGCCTTCGCGCACGGCGTGCTTGGCGAGAACCACGCCGCCGACATCGGCAAGATGCTGCGCTCCGTTGACGCCGCGCCGCTGGATGCTTCGCACTGCCTCGGCACCGAATGCGCCATGATGCTCGATAATCTGCAATACATCTTCGGGCCGCTCGGCGGCGGCGGCGTCACGTTCAACGGGAATCGCTATCGCGAAGTAACAGGTCAGACGATGGGCGGCGGTAATCGCTTTGGACTCGGCGCGCGCATTGAGACCGATCCCCAGGGTACGGCAGCCGCCGTTGTCGCGGCCTTCAGCGAAATGAGCCGTCACATGAAGCCAGGCTTCAGCGCCGAACGCCATCAGGCGCTGATCGACATTGCCCGCTCGCTTCAGCAGAAGAATAATCTCACGAAGGGCCTATATATGGGCATCGAGACGACCTACGCCACAATCTATCGACAAGCCGCGCTCGCCGAGGCCGATCGCCGCGCGACACAGGTGCTTGTCGAACTGTTCGCATACAAGGCCGCCAAGGGCAAGTGGCCTGCCAAGCTGGCCGATCTCGATAAAAAGCTCGTCGGCAAGGTGCTCAAGGACCCCTTCAGCAATAAGCCGTTTGTCTATCATGTCATCGACAAGTCTCCGGTGCTGTATAGCGTGAGCATCGACGGTCAGGACGACGGCGGATCACACGACACCAGCGGCAACGAAGGCGCGGATTTCGTCTATTGGCCGATTCCCGATAGCGACGAGTGGCTTGTTGCCTCGCGACTTAATCGAGTGCCGGCAAAGAAGCTGACGCGGTTGTCGAAGATCAACGAGAAGCTTAAGGGCAGGCGCGTCACAATCTCCGCCGTCGTTTCTTCCGTTTCCTCGCGGCCAAGCAAGAAGCATCGCGAGCGGCATTCCATCATGCTCCAGGACGGCGATGTTGAAGTGAAGATGTACTTTTATGCTGATGTGGCCTCCCGCATGACCGAGCGACAGAAACTCGTCGAGGGCCGGAAGATTCGTGCCGTCGTCAAGGTCGTCCATGAAGACGGCAAATGGGTTCTCGAACTGCGCGATGCCCGTGATCTGGCGCATGAACAATGATCGCCCGCACAACCACGCAGACGTGCCGGGCCTGATCGACACGCGCGTCGAGTGGCTCGACCGGCATCGCACGCTCGGTGAATTCGAGCGCGTCGGCTATGCCGGACTCGGGGAGGCGTACAACCGAAGTCTCTATCGCCTTCGCCGGCGCCACTTTCTGCGGCTGGTGAAGCGGCTGAACATCAGACCCGAATGCCGCGCTCTCGACATCGGATGCGGAACAGGGTTCTACGTTGACTGCCTGCACACGCGCGGCCTGCGTGACGTTTTGGGAATGGACCTCTCGCCCGATGCCGTCGATGGACTGCGGCGCCGCTTTCCCGGCTGCCGATTCACCATCGGAGATATCGCCGAAACTAGCCCGCAAGAACTGTTTGACGATTCGCGGTTCGATGTTGTGACAGCTATGGATGTGCTCTTTCACATCATCGACGACGCCCGCTGGGCAAGCGCCCTTCGCCGATCGGCCGCCGCCGTCGCGCCGGGCGGGCTGCTGCTGGTCTCCGACAACTTCCCAACGCAAACGCTGCCCGCCACCGCGAGCCAGTCGTTTCATTCGCTGTCGGAATACGACAAACTCCTTTCCGAAGCCGGCCTGGAGCGCGTCGAGCTGTCGCCCGTATTTTTCCTGTCAAACGGACCTGTCGGAAGCCCCATGATGTCGCGATATTGGCATCTAGTGACAGCCGTGATCGGTAAGTCGCTGGCCGCCTCTCGACCGATCGGCGAACTGGTCGGCGCGGTCGGCGGCGCGATTCTGACCGGCTTTGACGCGGTGCTGCAGCGCCAGGCCATGTTCAAGAGCTGTTCAACGAAAATCATGGCGGCGCGGCGCGTCAAGCCGATATGATACACTCGACCGTCGCCCTGACTTCATGAAGTCTTCATGCAATTCTGACCAGCCGCGAACAGGGGACGATAATACGAATCGTGACCGTGCATATGCCGAGATGCGATGGCGTATCTCCGAGACTGTCGCGTTCCTGCTGCGCGCCGCACTTGCGATATGCGTTCGACGGGAATAAAATCAGGTAACACGGCGAGCGGTTGGCTCGCGGCGCGGCGAGCGAATCGTTATCGCTCCCGCCGACGGGCCGGCCGCCGATATGGCTCCCCCTGCTTGCATGCGGAGTCGTATGTTTGAAATGGGAGGATTCTGTGTACCCGCGGTCGTCCGCTCTGGGCCTGAACGTTCTCGTGCTGAACCGCCATTACCTGGCGATCCGCATCGTGAACGTCAAGCGCGCCTTCAGCCTGCTTTTTCGCGAGTTGGCCGAAGTGGTGCATGTCGAGCAAGGACGATACATCTCCTATGACTTCGAAGACTGGCGTGAATTGTCGGACTTGGCTCGTCAATTCGAGCCGGACGCCCACGATTGGATTCGCACCGTTCGCTTTGACATCGCCGTTCCGCGAATCATCCGGCTCGCGATCTACGACCGCCTGCCCCGGCAGGATGTGAAGTTCAATCGGCGAAATCTCTACGCTCGCGACAGCAACCGCTGTCAGTATTGCGGTTTGCGCTTCTCAACGACCGAGCTTTCGCTTGATCACATTGTGCCGCGCTCGCAGCAAGGCCCAACCACGTGGGAAAACGTCGTCTGCGCCTGTCTCAAGTGCAACATTCGAAAGGGCGGCCGCACGCCGGAGCAGGCCCACATGAAGCTGATTCGCCCACCGAAAAAGCCACGCCGAAATCCGTGCATCAGCCTCAAGCTGGCCGATGACCGCTACGCAAGCTGGAAGGCCTTCCTCGATAACGCCTACTGGTCAGTCGAGTTGAAGTAGCGGGTTCGCCGAGTACGGCTGCACCGCGAGCCCTTCGCGCCATTCGCCTTCACAACGGTAAAAACGAGCCGGGCGGGATCGAGGCTGAACCTCGAACCCGCCCTTGCTCCATTCCCCACCAGACCTTGGCCGACTCGCGTTCGTTACCGCAGCAACTGCAGAATCTGCGCCGACTGCTGGCTGGCCACGCCGAGCAGTGAGATCGCCGACTGGAGCAGCACGTTCTGCCGACTCAGTTCGGCGGTTTCCATCGCGTAGTCAACATCCTGAATCACGCTGCGCGCCGATGTGAGAGCTTCCTTCGTGGCGTTCAGCGAGTTGATCGACGAATCCACCTGGTACTTCTGGAATCCGCCGATGCGTCCGCGCTGCGTCGCCACCTGGCTCAATGCCGACTTGGCAATCAGCACCGCGTTGTTCGCGTCCTTGTTCAGAGCATTCGCGCCGCCGCTCTTCAGCGTGCTCAGATAGCCCAATGTCGAATCGCCAAGCTGATGCGCGAATATGCCGGAGATACCCAGCGTGGCCTGTGTGTTGGCTGCCGTTCCAAGCTGGAATGTCAGACCACCATCCGTCACGGAGATGCTGCCTGCACTGCCGGCGGCGTTGCCCGTATCGGTGAGCGTTAGCGAGCCGCTCGTGCCGTTCGTGTTGAAGTTGACCTTCACGCCGTCGACAAACGCCCGCTGGCCGTTTACTTCGACGACGGCGTCTTTGCCGGTCGAGTTCGAGACCGACAGGAAGTCCGTGTCGCCGCTGATGAAGCTCGCCGAGACAAACGCATTCGAACCGTATTCGCGGCTCATGATGTGAAGCTCATTGCCCGAAACGGTTGCCGAAACGCCCGTCTCGGTCGCGGCCGCGACGATCTTGGCAGCGACATCGCTCAATGCATCCGAGTCGGCGACGGTGATCGTCGCCGTGCCGAGCGTGCCGGTTACGGTGAATTCGGCGGCGCTGACGCTCGTGGTGTTGGCGATCGTAGCAGAGGCCACGGCGCCGGCGGTCACGACCTCAACCGCAAACGATTGGCTGGAGTTCGATGTCGGGCGAGAGAAGATCTTAAGGTCCGAGATCTTGCTGGCATCGGTTGCCGATGCCTGGATGCCTTGCGCGCCGTCGAGCAGACGCTTACCGTTAAACGTTGTCGTCTGGACGATCCGGTTGATCGCGTCGATGGCGTTGTCGATCTGCTGCTGATTCGCAGAGATTTCCGCGGCACTCAGACCGCCCGAGCTGGTGCTCGCCGCTGCCAATGATTCAATCTCATTGAGCAGCTTGCTCACTTCACCAAATGCCGAGTCAGCCGTGCTCAGAACGGAGTTCGCCCGCTGGCCGTTCGAGATCGCCGCATTGACGGCGGTCAGTTCGGCTGTCAGGCTCTGGACCGCGATCAACCCGGCGGGATCGTCCGATCCACGGTTGATCCTCATGCCGGTCGACAGCCGCGTCAGGCTGTTCGACTGCTCGGCGCTTGTACGGTTCAGAATGTTGAGAAGCGACAGGGTGTTGACGTTGGTGACTGTAAGGCCCATGACTCTTTCCCTTCTTTCTGGCGGAGAACGGGTCGACCGATACCCTTTTTTCCAGTGCTGTTAACAGCACTCGGTCACGTATCAGTGCAGCCGACGCCTATTTCGCCAGACCGCCAGATGAACCTAAGAAATAAGTGCAAAGGGGTCAAAAAAACCGCGTCGTTGTCGAAACAGCGTCAAGATCATGACACTGAATGAGTTAACGGCAGTTGCGCAGTAGAGCTTGCGGCTGGCGCGCGGCTGATGCTGGTATTAGCAGACATAGGCGCTATTCGAGCGCTCGTGAAAGCGGACCTGCCGAGGATTGCCATGCGGATGGGCGATGATGCATCGTTCGGTTCGACGTGGACTACTCGTCTTCAGGCTCGATCCGCACAGGCCGATTGGCGATGACTTTCGAGGGCTTCGGGGTTTCGACATCGGGATTCGAATCGCCGTCATTCCCGTTGGAATCCGTAGTTGCATCCGACAGCGCGTCGAGCCGGGCGGCAATCTCCCGCGAAACCGGGCCGAGCCGCCATTCCCCTTCTTCCTTGCGAATCAACATGCGAACGCGGTTGTCTTCCTTTTGCGTACGCAATGCATGAGCTTCGAGATCGTATTCTGCCGTCAGGACAAAGGCCGACTCCTCGCCACTGCCGTTCGTCGGCAAGCGAATGATGGACTTGATCCGCGCTTCCTTCATGGCGTTGAAGATGTTCTCAAATCGATTCGGCGGCAGAGCGTCCCCGGCGCGCTGGCTCAGCATCAGCCGGACTTCCGGGTACTTCCCTTGGGCGCACAATCGAAAGAAGCGGTCGATGAACCGGTTCAACGAGAGGTCAGCCGTTCGCATGTCTTCGGGAAAGACAAAATTCGGCTGCTTATCGGGGTTGACCAATACACCCGTGTCGAACAACTCGTCCGGGTCATAGAGCGGATCATCTGAAAAGATGACAACACCCACCGAAGTCAGCAGTCCGACCGCCAACACGACCAATGCGGCGAAGCCGTATCTTCGGACCTTGGGATGTTTCACTAGGAAAGTCACATTGCTCCCTTGGCCAATCGCTCAGCGCCGGCCTGGCCGTTGACCGTGAATTCACCGTCGCCGTGCCGCCCGGGCCATGTCACGTTCATCCTGCCTTTTGCGCTCGACCTGCCGCTTGTCATGCACCCGGCGGCCCTTTGCGAGCGCCAACTCAACTTTGGCCAGACCATTATTATTGAAGTACACGCGCAGCGGAACCAGCGTAAGGCCTTTGATGGTCACTTTCGACTGGAGTTTCTTTATTTCGCGGCGGTGAAGCAGTAACTTCTTTATTCGCCTTGGGTTATGATTAAACAGGTGTGCTTTGCCGTACGGTTCAATCTGAAAGTTCACAAGGACGACCTCGCCCCCCTCGATGCGGGCATAGGCCTCCGCAAGGCTGGCGGCACCGTCACGTAAACTCTTTACCTCAGTACCTTTAAGTGCGATTCCTGCTTCAATTCGTTCTAGAATGTCGAAATTGGCCGTCGCCTTCTTGTTCGATATGCGCGGGCCATCCCCCGGCTTCTTGCCTTTGTCCTTGGCCATAGGGGAATCTTATCGCCCCAAATTCACACCCGCAAATCGCGACGATATCCGCGACGGTCGATATCGCAGCAATGTATAATAGTGATGGAATGATGGACGAACGCGGGACGAATGGAACGCTCTCCGCGGTCCGCGAACGGCAGCTCATCGAGCAGTGCCAGCGCGGCTGCGCTGCCAGTGCGCACGAACTGATCGTCGCCCATCAGGATCGCCTCCATGCCTTTGTTTGGCGAATGATCCGCAGCGAGCACGACGCCGAGGAAATTTGTCAGGACGCCTTCCTCCGCGCCTTTCAATCGCTTGACGGTTTCAACGTCGCCTATCGCTTCAGCACCTGGCTTTTCACCATCGCCTATCGCCTCTGCCTCAACCAGATCCGCCGACGCCGGGACTATTCCGGCGAGTCGGATTTCTCGCTGATGAAGGACGACGGCCGCAACGAACCGTCGGATAATGTCTTCGACGGCATCGCCAACAGCGAGGAAGCCCGCCGGCTTAAGAAAATAATCTGGAATTCGGTCGACGAACTGACACCTTCGCAGCGCGCCGCTGTATTACTCTTTTACAGGGAGTCGCTGAGTTGTCAGGAAATCGGCGAAGTTCTCGACATGCCGGCCGCCACGGTGAAGAGCCATCTCCACCGGGCGCGCAACCGGCTGAAGGAAATGCTGGAAGGCGAACTTTCGGAAGACTGGTCGCTCGCGCAGTTTCGCGAAGCGTCCGGGCAGTCGGCATGAGCCGGCTCGCCGATTGAATTCGCCGCAGGGAGTGAATGAACGTGGGAATGAGTTGTCGCAATGCGGCCCAGCTACGAGATCGCCATCTCGACGGCGATTTGTCGCCAAGCCTCAGCGCCGAGGTACACGCGCATCTGCTGCAGTGCCCGGCCTGCCAGCGGCAGCATGAACTCTATCGGGCGACCGGCGATGTGATCGCGCGCGACCGAACCGAGCCGCGGCTTTCGGATGACTTTGCCGCGCGTCTGCTCGCGGCGATCGAAACATCCCCGCGGCGGCGGCCGGTCGGTCCGGTCCGCCTTCAGACGCGTCGCGCCCTGCGCGAACGATTCTGGCGGCTGGCGTTCAGCGTAAGCGTGCCCGCCGCGGCCGCGATGCTGTTTCTCGGCGTGATGATTTGGCCGACGACAGAGGCGGTTCGCAACAATGGTCTGGTCGCGGGCGTCAGCATTCGAGCGACGGATGCCTTGGGCATGAACGAAGTGGCCGATCCGGCCGTGAGCGCGGTCGCCGAAACGGTCCGCGCCGCCGGCAGCATCACTGAAGTTCAGAGGTTGCTTGTCGATCAGGCGCGCCTCGGCGTGGAAGGGCGGCCGCTCGTTGTCGAACCGGAAATGACGCTCCTGCGAGCACTGCTGCTGCCGTTCAGCGAAGTTCTCGATCCATCCGCCGCGCGAGAGAGCGACCGGAATTCCGCTTCTACCGACGACGACATTGTGCGCTTCTGATGCGGCTATTGCATGAATTGACGGTCCTTACGCCTCGGCCTTCATCACGCTGCGTTCGGCGCGCTTGCGCTCGTTCGGATCAAGATGGCGCTTGCGCATTCGGCAGCTGGTCGGCGTGACCTCCACCCACTCGTCTTCTTCCACGTATTCCAGCATCGCTTCGAGCGACAACTCGCGATGCGGCTTGAGGACCACGGTCTTATCGGCTGACGCGGCCCGGACGTTTGTCAGTTTCTTCTCGCGGCAGACGTTGACTTCGATGTCATCATCCTTGCAGTGCTCGCCCACGACTTGGCCTTTATACACCTCGTCGCCGGGCTGGACGAACATCACGCCGCGATCCGCAAGATTCTGAAGCGCATATGCCGTCACTCGGCCCGTCTCGATCGACACCATCGCCCCATTGATGCGGCCGGGCACCGATCCACGAAAGTGCTCATACTCGTAAAACGTATGGTGCATGATGGCTTCGCCGCGAGTCGCGTTCAGCATGCGCGTTCTCATGCCGATCAGTCCGCGCGCCGGTATTGTAAACTCCATGTGGCACAGGTTGTCGCGCGAGTCCATCTTCACCATCTCGCCGCGGCGGGAACCGGCCAGCTCGATCACGGAACCGGAGCAGTTCGTCGGGCAGTCCACGACAAGATATTCGATCGGCTCGCACTTTTTGCCGTCGATCTCGCGGAAGATGACCTTCGGCTTGCCGACCATCAGCTCATAGCCTTCGCGGCGCATCGTTTCGATCAATACGCCCAGGTGCAGCAGCCCGCGACCCGACACGCGAAAAACGTCCTTCTGCATCATGTCTTCGACGCGAAGGGCAACATTGGAGCGCAGCTCCTTCATCAATCGATCGCGAAGATGCCGAGTCGTCAGATACTTGCCCTCGCGGCCGACAAACGGCGACGTGTTGATGGCGAATTCCATCGTCAGCGTCGGCTCGTCCACCGCGATGATCGGCATGGGCTTCGGATTCTCAGGGCACGCCACCGTGTCGCCGATGCCGATTTCCGTAATGCCCGTGATCGCGAGAATGTCGCCGGCGGTGACTTCTTTCACTTTCTTCTGGCGCAGTCCTTCGAACACAAATAATGAGTCAATCTGCTCGTCGCGGATGTGGCCGTCGCGCGAGATGATCTTCACACGCTGCCCTTCGTTCAGCGTGCCCTCGAAGACGCGACCGATGCCGATGCGACCGACGTAATCGCTGAAGTCGAGTGACGTGACGAGCATCTGAACCGGCGCGGCCGCATCGCCGCAGGGCGGTGGAACGCGCTCGAGAATCAGATCGAGCAGCGGCTCGACGTTCATGTTGGTGTCGGTGAGTTCGCGGCGGGCGAAGCCCTCTTTCGCGCTGGAATAGACCGTCGGAAAGTCCAGCGTCGAATCGTCGGCGCCCAACTCCATGAACAGCTCAAACACTTCGTCCAGTACTTCGTGGGGACGGGCGTCGGGGCGATCGACCTTGTTGATCACGACGATCGGCTTCAGGTGATAGTTAAACGCCTTCTGCAGCACATAGCGCGTTTGCGGCATCGGGCCTTCGAAGGCATCGACGAGCAGCAGGCAACTGTCCGCCATTTTCAGCACGCGCTCGACTTCTCCGCCGAAGTCGGCGTGGCCCGGCGTGTCGATCAGATTGATCTTGACGTCTTTCCAGTAGATCGAACAGTTCTTGGCGAAGATGGTGATGCCGCGCTCGCGCTCCTGTGGATTGCTGTCCATGATCAGGTGCTGCGACGTGACATTCTCTCGAAACATGCCCGACTCTCGGAGCATGCAATCGACAAGCGAAGTCTTGCCGTGGTCAACGTGGGCGATGATGGCGATGTTGCGAATGTTCATGAAGGTCCGTCGAATGATCCTGGTGGGCGCCGAGGTTGCTTGATCGCTGCTCGCGCGACATTGCGCAAGCCCCGCATCATAACTGAATCGCGGGGATTTTCCATGCGCCGCCGACATTTGAATAAATGGCGGTGATCCAATTCCGATCGTACCGACTCCCGTTATAATCCGGCCGACGTTTTCGGCACGATGTTCCATACGGAGATTCAGGACCATGAAACGCGAAAAGCCCTCGACCCGTCGTCAATTCCTATCCACCGGCGGCGCCATCGCGGCAGCGGCCGTCGGCACTTCCGCGATGCATCAAGGCCCCGCACGAGCGGAGGATCCGTCCGGGCAGCCCGACAAGCCGCGAAAGCAGATCGTCGGCGGCAGCCCCAGCCCGGCCTACTCGCGCGCCGTGCGCTACGGCGATCTGGTGTTCGTGGCCGGCTGCGTGGGCGTCGATAAGGACGGCAAGATTCAGGATGACTTCGAAACGCAGGCCGGGCAGACGCTTCTCAATCTAAAGGAGTCCGTGGAGCGCAGCGGTTCGACGATGGACCAGGTGCTGAAGTGTACCTGCTTCTTGAAGAATTATGATGATTTCAAAACCTTCAACGCGGTTTACCTGAAGTTCTTCCCGTCGAGTCCCCCGGCGCGGTCAACCGTCGTCGTGAAAGATTTCGTTGTGCCCGGCGCGAAGCTGGAAGTCGACTGCGTCTGTGGCCGCTAGTCAATCGATCCGACAAGTTCACGAGGATACAACAGTGGACGGACCGCTCTTCAAACGCGTACTGGCGTGCGTCGCGCTTTCTCCACACGTCAAGTCCGTATTGCGTGAAGCGACCGCACTTGCGACTGCGTTTCGGAGCGAGTTGGTTCTGCTGCATGTCGGTGAAGGCGGGACACAATCCGAAGACGCCATTCGTCGTGCCGCGCGCGAAGCGGGCCTCGACGCCGATTCACTTCGCATTTTCAGCCGCGCCGGAAAGCCGGAAGATGTCATCCTGCGACAAGCCGTCGAGGCCGACGCCGATCTGATCTACGCCGGCGCGCGGCCGGAGGAGACGCTTATTCAGGAAGTGCGCGGTTCGGTCGCCCGAAATCTCGCCCGCCGCGCCGATCGTTCGATTTATCTCTCAATCCATCGAAAACCCGCGGATCGCCCGCCACGGAGTATCGTCGCCGCCGTCGATCTCACCCCGTCGGCGGCTGACATGCTGACCTCCGTCGCCGAATATGCCCGGCGCTGCGGCGCGGGCGTGCTGCACGTCGTGAGAGAGTTTCGCCCATTCCTGCCGGGAACCGGCGAGTCCATCGGAGGCGTGCAGGCCGATGCCCAGAGTTCCATCGCATCGGCCGAGCAACGGTTTGAGCTGGCCGACTGGCTGGCGGCGATTGATCTTCATGGCGTGGAGGTGCGTCCTGTTTGCATTCCCGGTCGCGACGGTGTTGAAACCGTGCGCTATGCTGAGCTGATTCACGCCGATCTGCTGACCGTCGCGACGCCGCGAAGACGTTATCGCTGGTTCGCGCGATTCCTCAGGCATCCGGCCGAGTTCTGGATTCACAAGCTGTCGTGCTCGCTGTTGATTCACCGATCGACGACTTCCGGAGGCGCGCACACCGCATGACGGAGCTGACGCATCACGATATCACACGGCTCTTGCTTGCCATTGCCGTGATGGTCGGCTTTGCGAGGCTCCTTGGCGAGTTCGCGCGCCGGTTGAAGCAGCCTGCCGTCATCGGCGAATTGACCGCCGGCATACTTCTGGGACCTACCGTGCTCGGCACGCTCTTTCCCGATGCCGCCCACGCGCTTTTTCCAACAGTCGGGCCTGTTGCAACCGTTTTGCAGGGCCTTTCCGTCATCGCGGTCACGTTGTTTCTGCTCGTCGCGGGAATGGAGGTTGATCTCTCCATCGTCTGGCGTCGACGGATGCAGGCGCTGACCGTCGGCATCGGCGGAATGGCGGTGCCCTTGGGATTGAGCTTTGTCGCGGCCTATTTCTTCCCGCGCGCGCTGGGTGCTGAAGAAGGCGTCTCACGCGCGATCTTCGCGCTGTTTTTCGGCACGGCCATCTCGATCTCCGCACTGCCCGTCATCGCGAAGATATTGATGGACTTACAGGTCTTTCGTACCGAGATGGGCATGACGATAGTCGCGGCGGCCGTCTTCAACGACTTGTGCGGCTGGATCTGTTTTGCGATGACATTGGCTCTGATCGGACTGGGCAGCGCCGCCGGCCTCGTTGTCTGGCAGACGATCGTTTTCACCCTGCTATTTGTGCTCGTCACGCTCACCGTCGGACGATGGCTGATCAATCGTTCGCTGCCGTGGATTCAAGCTCATACATCCTGGCCGGGCGGCGTGCTGAGCTTGAGTCTCGCCGTCGCCATTGCCTGCGCCGCCTTTACCGAGTGGATCGGCGTTCACGCCATTTTCGGCGCGTTCATCTTCGGCATCGCGCTCGGCGACTCGCCGCATTTCAAACCTCGCACGCGGGCGACGCTCGATCAATTCATTTCGTTTATCTTCGCGCCGATCTTTTTCGTTTCGATCGGCCTTTCCGTCAATTTCGCAAAGGCGTTCGATCCGATGCTCGTGACGCTCGTCATCGTCATCGGAACCGTTCTGAAAGTGCTCTCCGGCCGATTTTCCGCGACACTTGCAGGCTATTCAATTCGCGAGGCATGGGCCATCGGTTGCTGCCTCAATGCCCGCGGCGCGATGGAGATTATCCTCGGACTACTTGCCATGCAGGCCGGTCTGATCGGCGAACGGCTCTTTGTGGCACTCGTCGTCATGGCGCTGTTTACGTCGGTCACGGCCGGTCCGCTCATGCAGTGGGCGCTCGGACGTGTGCGCCGCCTGCGGTTCGTTGATTTCGCGTCAAGCAAGACGTTTATCCCGGCGATGAACTCAACAACGCCTAAGGAAGCCATCGCAGAACTGTCCGCCGCGGCCGCGCCTGCCGCCGGTCTCAACGCGGATGTGATTCAGGAGATGACATGGGCGAGAGAGATGCTCATGAGCAGCGGTATCGAGCGAGGCGTCGCCGTACCGCACGCTCGATTGGTCCAGCTCGCGCATCCCGTCGTTGCGATCGGCATCGCGCGGAGCGGCATCGATTTTCAGGCCATGGACGGGCAGTTGTCTCGGCTCATCGTGCTCATGCTCACGCCTGCGGGGCAGTCGCGAGTGAACATCGAACTGCTCGGCAGCATCGCGCGCAGTTTTGACGATCAGTCCATCGTCGAAGCCGCCTGCCACGTCAAATCGTGGACTGAATTTCTCGCGATTCTGAACATCTCCGACAGCGATCAACAGCACGAAGAGGGCCGGCCGGCTTCTACATGATTCATTCGAGACGTATCACGCGCGGCATTCAGAAGCATTCCTATTCGCAGAATGGGCATCGCATTCGAATACGTTCATTCCGCGCGAGCGGCCGGCGTGTATTCTCGCAGCGCCTTGATTGCTTCTCCGCACGCTTCGACCGCCGATTCGCTCGCGGCGTTCGTTGCCACGAGATAGGCGGCATCCCGCTTTGGGGCGATGACGATGACCGCATACCAGCGACCGTTGCTGCCGTCATGCGCCATCACCCGGCCGCCGGCCCACTCCTTTTCGTGCATCGACCATCCATAGCCGTATTCCTGCTGAAACGGATCGCTATGAAGTCTTGCGAACGAATCCGCCTTCAAGAGGCGCGGTCGCTCGCACGCACCATCGAGGTGCAGTGCCGCGTACTTGGCCCAGTCGCCGATCGAGGTATGAACCGTACCGGCCGGGGCGATGACCTGCGGATTGTCGGCGCGGGCGCCGGGCAGAACCGGCGATTGCCACAGCGCCATGTCGTCGTGGCCGCGTATCGCGTCGATCTTCTGAGCGCTGCCGGGCGCGCCGAATCCGGCGGTCGTCATGCCCAGCGGCTCGAATAACATGCGTTGCATCAGGTCTTCATACGATTCGCCCGTCGCGGCTTCGCACATCGCGCCGGCGATGGCGATGCCGAAATTGGCGTAGGCATAGGCGCTGCCCGGCTGGGTCGACGGCGGCCGGCCCATGACGATCTCAATCATCTCGCGCCGCTGGTATTTCAGCGGGCCTTCCAGCGCCAACAACTTTGGAAAGATGGTGAAATCAGGCCGAGTGTCCTGCGGCAATCCGGAACGATGACACAAAAGCTGCTCCAGTGTGACGGCGTGAAACGCGGGGTCGATCCGCTCGCGCAGGTCGGTAAACACGTCGCCGACGGTTGAGTTCCATTTGAGCTTGCCTTCTTCGACCAGCATGGCACACAGCGTGGCCGTCATCGACTTCGTGCATGAGCCGAGATGGAATGCATCGTTGATCTCGACCGCCGGCTTCCGCCGGGCCTGCCGAACCCCCGACACGCCCAGAGCGACCGTCTCACCGCGGCGGACGATCGCACCCGCCAGCGCTGGAACCTTCCGCCGCTTGCGTATCTCTTCGAGCAGTGGCGCGAGCTTGCCTTGAGTGGATGCGGGTTGTGAAGTTGCATCTGCACGCGGCGTCGGCTTTTCATCGGCACGCGCGAGGTTGGCGCGCGTCGCCCCTGTCGACGGCGTAATAAGAGCCACGATGTAAACGGTAAGCGATACTGCAAGAGTGTTGTGAAGCATGCGCCGTCTCCGCCGGCGTTCGGTCCGGCTACATCTACAACGGCGGCCGCACGGCGCGTTTTCACTTATTCAACAGCGAAACTGCGCGATCCGTTTTCCAGCAGTTCTCAAAGCGAGATGCTTGCCGCATCAGGGGCTTTGCAGCGGGCCGGGAATTTCCTCCAGCCGCGTATAAAAGACCGTCGTATTCGCCAGCGTCCCCTGCATCGTGAGAAAATCATCCGACATGAGCGCGCCTTCAAAGCCCGTGGGCATACCGAGCGTGTCCGTCGCCCATGTGAAGCGATCGCCGTTGCGCACCGGCTCGTCCGCGTTGGTGTAGAAAATGTCCTGACCGAAGGCCCCTCGGATCGGGCGGTTGTTGTAGGAAATGTAGAAGTTCCCGTCCCCGCCGGCCTGCCGGGCGTATTGAATCGCCCCGACGATTCGGCCGGCGTCGTCAAACCGAATATCCGTCGTGCCGAATACATTTGTGGTTCGCCACGCGCCGGACAGCGCGGCGACCGTGTCGTCCGGCGTCACGACGATGACGACGTTTTGTGTTGTTGGATTGCAGTTGTCGCTCGATCCAACATTGACCGTGCGCGTTTCGATCTGATAGCCCGGCGGCGCGACTTCGATATCGAACCGGCCGAAGAGATTGATGCCGATCGGAAAGTCTTCGCAAGGAAAGTCGTCGTGGCAGGCGCCCACCGACGGCGAGCCGAGATTGCGCCGCACGGTAATGCGCGAGCGCGAGACGATCTGGCCTTGCTCCGTCGCGATGGACAACAGGATGGCCGGATTGCCCGAACCGCAACTGTTGCCATTGTTGTTGTTGCTGGGAATACCCGAAAAATCGCAGTTGCCGCCAACGGCGGCCATGCCTCCGGCGGCAAAGAGCAAAGCGATGCACATCAGCGACGAATAGTGTGTTCTTCGATTCATATATCGTTGGAACCCATCATGAGGCGAGGACTTATCCCATACGTCAGTTCATTGTAGCACCGATCCGCTGTTTGCCGAGACCTGTAAAAACGGGGCGGCGACAGCCGATCCGTCCGATGGGGGACAAAGGGGGCGTCTGGCTTGGGCGGTCGATACGCGCGCAGCCGCAGTCAGGCGTGTTCCTTGCCGGCATAGGAACGGTCGCGCGTGTCAACGCGGATCACATCGCCGTCTTTGACAAACAACGGAACCCGTATCTCAAGCCCGTTTTCCATGGCGGCTTCCTTGGTGATATTCGATGCAGCGCCGACCGATCTACCGGGCGGCGCCGTTGTCGCCACCTTGAGCGCGACGATATCGGGCACTTCGACTGAAATGGGCCGGCCCTCCAGCGACGTCACGGGATACTCCGTACCCTCGAGCAGGAACGCCTCGCGCCCGCGAAGCTGGTCCGCGGTAACTTCGAACTCTTCAAAGTTCGCGCTGTCCATGAAAACGAATGCCGCGCCCTTGGCATAGAGATATTGCATGAACCGCCGACCGTGCTCGACTTCCTCGATCGGTTCGATGTCGGACAGCGTGCGGTCGACAGGCCGTCCGTCGCGGATGTCGCGCAGTTGTACATGCACCGTCGGTTTTTGCTTTCCGGTGTGGCGTTCGTTGAAGTCCGTCACTTCGTAGACATGACCCTGATGCCGGATCCACATGCCGCGACTGAGTGGAATGTTCGACATGATCGCTCTCGCCATGCTTCGCGGAAATGATCGAATCGCTTACGCATTTTGACGACACCCTATTATAACCTCCCGCGCCGCCGGCGCGGATGAAATCGTGTACAATCCGTCAGCATGAATCCAGCGACTCTGTGTCAAATTGCCCTGCAAGCCGGACTTCTGGCGACACTGCTTTCCGCGGCGCTATCCGGCGGGTCCGCCGCGGGCCATGCCGATGAACCCGAAACGCAGCCCGCTGCGCAAACGCCGCCGCGCGATGACGACTGCCCGGAACGCGACGAACTCGACGCGCGCATCCATCAGCTGTTGCGAACGGCCCGACCTGTCGGCGACGAGCCACTGAAGGAAATGGAGGAAGAAGCCGCCGCGCTGCTCGATCTCGCCGAGCGCATCGGCAGGCATCTCGACGCCCGTCCCGATGAGCCGCAGCGAGAGCGCCTGCTGCTCGCCAAACTCAACGCTCTCTACATCGGCGGCATGTTGCGCGGCGAAGGCCTTGAGCGCATCGATGCCGAAATCGCGACACTCGATTCCGCCGCGCTGTCCGGCGCCATGCGCGAGACGATTGACTACTGGCGATTTCGAGACAGGCTCAACCGCCTCCGCGCCCGGCAGGCGCTGGGACAAGCCGACAGCGACGAGGCCATCGCCCTTATTCGCGCGTTCGTCGACGCCAACCCCGGTTCAACCCATGCCGTCGCGATGATCGAAAAGGTCATCGATGACTGCTACGCCGACAACGATCTCGCCGCAGCGGCGTCCTATCTCGATTTGTTGATGCAGCATCATCCGCGCCACGTTGCGACGGCCGCGCTCGTCGGCAGGCACCGGCTGCGCTCCGCGATCGGCACCGAGTTTCGGCCCCAACTCTTCATGCTCGACGGCGCTGCGATCGACTGGAATGCCGTACGCGGTCGGCCTGTCTTTCTCGTCTTCTGGTCGCCGTCGCACGGACCGTCGACGCGAATGATCGAGCACCTCAAATCGTTCCGTCTGCGGGAGGGCACGGACGCCTTTTCCGTCGTCACGATCGCGCTCCACCGCAGCGCGTCGATCGTGCGCGAACGGCTGGCCGCGCTTGATGCCGCGCCGCCGGCCGATATCTCCTCATGGACTCACGGACACGAACCGGCTGAGTGGCGCAGCGCCGTGGCTGATGAGTACGGCATTCGCACGTTGCCGCTCGTGCTGCTGATCGATTCGGAAGGAACATTGCGCGAGATGTTTGAGCCGCGCGGCTGGCAGATGCGCCGTGATTTTGAAGAGTCGATGCTCAAGAAGGCCCTCGCGCCGAAGGCCGGACAGCTTGCGCCGTCAGTCGATATACAAGACGCCGCCGGTCGGTGACTGTCGGCGCGCGTCGATTTCCTTTTTCACGATACGCTCGCGAAGCTGGCCCATATCCATCGCGGCGAGCGGGCTGATCTCGCAGGGCACGGTCGGTTCGCCGTTGGCCCCGCGCGAAACCGCCACGCCGCAGCGCTCCAGCCAGTCGGCCGCGCGGCGGCTCATATCGCGGCGGGCGGACTCAACTGAATCGACGCCCGATGGGTTCTTCACCGGACTGAACTCCTCCGCACGCGATGTCTCCAGCAGCACCGGATTTCGCGCCAGCGGCAGCGCATCGAACACGAATGCCTCGACTTTGACACCGTTCGGCTCGCTGGGCTCCACGCGCTCGCCCGTGCTCAAGTCCACATGCGGCACTTTCTTTCGCGCCAGATGCCACGGCAGGGCAAACGACGACCGGTCCGCCGTCAGCCGCTCGACAAACGCGCGCGACAGAATGTGAATCGCGATGTTGGCCGCGTCGAAGCGCCGCGTGCCGTCGGCGTTGCGCGCCCGCGCCAGCGCCTCGGGCAGGTCGGAATACTCGATGACCATTTGCCGGCCGCCGCATTCAACGAAATTTCCCACTTTCTCGAGATCGTCCGCCTTGGGCAGCGTCTTGCTCGACATCTCCGCGCCGCGTTCCGCGTGCAGACCGATGAACACCGGATCGACGCACATCACCAGCGGATTATCCACCTGAAAGTAACTGATATATTCCACGCCGCGCGATGCCATGTCGCGCAGCACGCCCGAAGTCGCCATCGCCAGTAGCGAGCCGCCGTGGCCGTCGGGCGAGAGCGCTGGTCGATGGCGCTGTTCGAGCAGGATGCGCCCCTCGGCGTCGAACGCCGGCATCACGCCCTGTTGAAAAAATGCGATGCGGCTCGGATCAAGCCCGAAGCAGCGGTGCTTCTCGAAGAAGGCGCGCGTCTGGGCGTCGTTGCCGGGGCTGGTCATGATGTACCACGGGATCGGCGCGCGATAGCGCCGCTCGACCGCGAGGATGTACTCGGCAAAAAGTTGAAACAGCGGCTTGTTCTTCACGGGCGACATCGGCAGCGCGCCCTTCGGCCCGTCAAAGCCGAGGCGCGTGCCCTGGCCGCCCGCGACCGTGAACGCGGCCGCGCGCCCCTCCGCGATCAGCGCCTCGCCGCGCTGCGCGACATCGGTTGAAACATCGCCGCGCCGCGTGACGCTTGCGGGCCGAATGTCGTCGCTGATGTGTGCGTGCGCCGCGCCGGATTTTACCAGCCTGGTCAGTCCCGGTAGCTGCGCGATGTTGATGTTCTGAAGATCATCCAGCAGGATTCGCCGTTCGTCATCCGCGAGCGAATCCCAGAATGCGAACACATGGCCCTGCCCGACGGCGTCGAAGGCCGACTTCAGGCTCTCATGGCGTGCGGCCTCGACATTCATGATGCGGTTCCTTCGAGGTTGGGCGGCGCGAGCTGAAGGCCGCGAATTCACGATGTCGATAAAGTAGCAGACGCCAGAGGCTCCGACAACGTGATACCGCGCGATGACAACTCCGAATCTTCAATATCCGAAGCGGGCGCTTCGACGTCGCGCCGGGCATTTCTTCGCGGCATCGCCGCAGGCGCGGCACTCGGCGTCGCGTTCAACCGCGCCGAAGCGCTGCTCCACGCCGCGACGATGTTCGACGCCGATACCGACGGCCGGCCCGTCTCAGATGCGACGGTACAGGCCCGGCCTGCCGCACGCACGGCCGTTTCGCGCGTCGTCAAGATCGTCGATCCCAACATCATCCCCGGCAGCATCGTCCAGAGGGCCTTGTTGCGAAGCCACTTGATCGACGGGCTGCGAACATTCGGAAACACCGATTCGCACGTCGAAGCGCTGCAGGCCATCTTCAAGCCCGACGATACCATCCTGCTCAAGTTCAACCAGTCGGCCGCGAATCGAATCGGCACTGGCGACGCGATGGCCGCCGTTTTGATTGAATTACTGATACAGGCCGGTTTCTCGCCCGATCGGCTGATCGTGCTCGAAGCGGGAAACGAAACCGATCGGACGTTCAAGACAAAGAAACCCGACCTTCGATGGCAGGGCCGAGTCGTCGATTTCGGCCGCAGCGGTCGGGACTCGTTTACCGCCGCGCTCGATCAGGCGACAGCGATCATCAATGTCCCGTTTATGAAAACGCATCATCTGGCAACCATGACGGGCTGCCTGAAAAACCTCTCCCACGGGCTGATCCGACGGCCGGCCAAGTTTCACGGCGGCGGCTGCGATCCGGCCATCGCGGAGATCGTCGCTTCACCGGATATTCGAGATAAGCTTAAGTTGAATATCGTCAATGGTTTAAGAGTCATGTTCGATCGCGGCCCCGAGGCATCGGAGGACGAAATCACCCCGACCGGCCACTTGCTGATCGGCTCGGACCCGGTCGCGTGCGATGCGGTGGGGTACTCGGTGCTCAATTCC
>CAZRFP010000060.1:0-23771 GCA_964599535.1 uncultured Planctomycetaceae bacterium | reverse complement strand
CGACAAGATTCGAACTTGTGACCTCGTCCTTATCAGGGACGCGCTCTAACCAACTGAGCTACGAGCCCAACCTCGCCGCTCCATGATGCCTTTTCGGCCTGCTGGAGCCTTCCCGTCGCGTACGACTTCGAGCGGGGCGACGGCTCGCGGATACCGTTCAAATCCGTCAGCCAACCTGCTCTCCGACGCGGCGACAAAAAAACCACCGGCAACCGCCGGTGGCTATCGAACAAGTCGAAAGCGCCGTGAAGCGGCTATGCCGTTGAAGTCGCCGTGATGTCAATCCTTCGAGCCAGCGAAATCCTCCGCCATTCCCGTGCGAAGATCGACACTCGATCGACGCCGGATTAACTCGTCAGAGCAAGGTAATTTAGCACGCCGCCCGCGCGTGTCAACAGGCATTTTTTGAGAATCTTCTCGCAAAGCAAACAATTTACAACTTTCGCCGAGACAAATAGTTGCACATGCATAGCGTTTCAATCGCCTTCGGATCGAGCCGGGTTTCCAATAATCAAACTTGCCCACATTTCAAACTGGATCGCGCGCAACGCCTTCGATTGACCCTTCGATGTAAGCCGGGAGTCTACCCGATTGCCCCGCCACACTCGGAATCGCCGGCCAAGTGCGCGTGGACTCCCCAACCTATGTCGTTGTGTTATACTGGCGGGTTTCAACGAAATCGGGATCGTGCGGGCGCGTGAGGCTTGACGAAGCACGAATCCTTGAAACGCGACAGCCGTCTAAATACGAAATCAGGAGACCATTGAGCATGCGAAAGACGAAAGACATCAAGCGAAAGCGAAAGCTGGCCGGCATCGAGTATCGACGCGGCAACCGCGCTGATGCCTACAAAATGTGGGCCGAAGCCAAGAAAGAAATGGACGAGCTTCGCGGTCGCAACAAGCCCGCCCCTGCCCAGGCGCCCGCCGCGGAATGAGTTGATCCGCCTAATCAGGCTCCGCTCCAGACGCGCGCTTTCCGGCCATCGGACAATAATGCCACAATCATGGCACTTCCGACCCGTCTCGTTCGAGTCGGCGCGCGGCGCGGCCGTGGTAGAGAAGCATCGCCATTCCAGCGAGAATGTGCAGCAGGCCGACCCATGCAGGCCATTCCCGCGACTGACTTCCGCCCAGCGGATCGACATGGCCCAGACGCATGAAGAGCAAACCCTGCAAGAGAAGCAAACCGCCAAACATCGCCGCGCGTACGCTCATTCGCCGGTTCAGTAGCAGAAGAAACGCCGCCGCGGCGATGATCAACTCTCGCGGCAGCGGAAACACACTGACGCCGTATGACAAGGCCGCCGGCGCGTTCATTAAAGCCGTCGAAATCGAAAACACGTTTCCCCTGGGCGTTGATCGCACGGTCGTCGATCGCCCCGGCCCCATCCATTGCCCTTGCGGAGTGGTCACCCAAACATGACGCATGTCTGTCACTAGGCGTGAGTCATAGCCCAGCCGCCGCATCAGCGAAGCGGCCATGACCGCGCGGCCGTCGCAGTCTTCGCGGAGCATTCCGTCGGGATACAGCCTCGCCCGCTCAAACATCTCGGCAATCGTCGGCATGTAGTCGGCGACGCCCCAGATGTTCCAATCCCAGTCGTAAAGCACTTCTTCATAAATCAGACGTTCGACAGCTTTCTGAACTTCGCTCGGACGAAAGGCGGACAAGTCCGCTGCGATCGGGATATCCAAGTTCGGCTCGCGTGGGTGCGGGATTGACTCAGTTTCGCCACGGGCTGTCACATCATTCGTCTTCGATACTGCCTGCGCTTGTCGAAGCTCCGCGATATCGTGCAGGCGCAGGTCTCGCACGTGCGTGATTTCGCGGCCTTCCGCTTTGGCGCGATCGCGTTCCTGCTTTGCGTGCAATCTGAAGCGAAGCGCCGTCTCGAAATCCGCCAATTCCGGCGCATCAGGCGAGACCATCGCTTCGAGATTGGACAGGCGGGATATCTGGCGAAACAGCAGCGACGGGTATGGAAACAGCGTCAGCGTCGTGACAGCGATGAACATCAGCCACTTGAGCGGAACGCGCACATACCAGCGCGACCAAGCGCTTCGGCGCGGCATATCCACTTGTCTCGAATTCTGGTGAATGGCCTGGCTCCGGTTCGAGTCGCGATTCAGGTTTGGATAATCATATGCAGTGTAAGGCTCGATTTCGACGGAAATACCGGAATACGGCGATGGAAACTCAGTACAATCCGTCGCGGTCGCGGACATCACCAACGGCCCATCACCCGATGATTGCCAACGTCCGAGCCGGCCACCTTCGGCCCTGCCGCCGCCTCAGTCGATCCGCTCCAGCATCACCATCACGCTCAGAATGTGCCGATGGCCTTTCGCCGCATCCTTCGGCAGCGGTCGCATCGGCGCCACGCCGACATACGACGCAAAGGTCGCGTATCGAAGCGTCAGATGAAACGGCTCGGCCGCAAACTGCTCCGCCTCGTCATTGCTCAGGATGTCGGCATCTCGCAACGCAGCCGACAGCAAGGCGGCGATTTCGACGGTGGCAAAGTCCGGACGCAGCGATTGCAGAACGGGGCGATTGCTCGGCAGAATCGCCGGGCCGACGGCCGATACCGCTTCTGACGGACCGGTCACCCATGCACCAGGCCAACCCCAACCCAGTTCGCCAAGCATTTCGGCCGGTGGATCCATGAGCGCCGGCATATACTGATCGGGCGTTCGGATGGGGCGCGGGCGATCGCGCATGAGGCCTACACCCAGCACTTCTTCATTCCGAAGGACAGCGTAACCATCGTCTCGCTCGTTTGCCGTGAATTGGAGTGTCGGCAGGATGACCAGTTTGCGGCGCGGCAGGGACCATCTCAGCGACTGGCCTTCGAACTCGCTGGACGATGCAACGTTGGGAGAGTCGATGCGCGTCGTCGATTCCACGACCGCAAGTGCGCCGTATCGGCCGTCGACCAATTGCGCTCGTCGGAAGTCGAGCTGCTCCAGAACGGTACGACGTTCGCGATCATCTCGCGCGGCCTCGAACGACTGGCGATCCTGATGCGTCAAATGGCACAACTGATAAAGCCATCGCCGGGCGCCGTTCGCGATCGATGGCCTCAAATCATCGACAAGGTCGGAAAGGGCATCGATTTCGATACCCGCCTTGAGAGCGCAGGCCAGCCGCCATCGCTCGGCGACGGGTCGCGCGGCGGCAAGCCGATGCAGATGATGGAGTATCGGTTCCGCAAGCTCGGCATGTTCCGGTCGCAGGAGCCGCCCACAAACGGCGACAAAGGCATCGGATTCGGCCAGCGGCTGCATCTCAAGCAGCTCGTCGAGAGCTTCGCGAATTTCGGCGGTGGAACTCGCCGCACCGACGAGTTGATCCGCCGCAAGCGCCGCGTATCCCCCATCCAGCAAGGCCACAACTGCCTGCCGACGAAGACGACGTGATTCGGCCTGTGCGGCCGCCGAAAGCCCCGTGATCCAAGGATCGCCTATGTTGAGTCGAACGGGCAGCGGAAAGCCCCTAACGATGCCACTTTGTGTGACAGGGTCGGCGTCCTGCACATGAGACGCTTGTTCGACAAGGAGTTCAAAGAGTGCCGTCTGAACAGCCGAACCGGTCTTGGCGGGCGCGAGGCAGTCGCGGACGATTTCGGTAAACGGCGCAGAATGGATCAACTCTCCCAACCTGCTTGCGCGGAGCACCGTCAGTACGGCAACGCGGTCATCTTCTGACTTAAGCCTCTGCCATCGCTTGATGAGCGGATCGCGTGGATCATCGAGCCGCAGCTTGAGGGATCGAACGAACTTCGCGACTTCATCGGACGACGAACGCCGTACCGACTTCATCATGTCGAGAAGCGCCGGCACGGCTTCGACGCGCGGCATAGAAGCCAAGTGCGCGAGCGCCGCCATCTGTGCGTTCTTTGACGCAGCGCTGACCGCACTCCAGTCGATCTCCAATTTCAGCCCATGCATCGCGGCAAGCGCCTGCTCGCACACATCGATCGATCCGCCGCGCAGCAGCGCCATTAACAACCGGCGTGCCACGGCGGGATTTGCCGAATCGGCTCGACCGGCGTTTTGCGCGATGATCTCAACCCAGCGGCGCTGCAGCGGCTTCTTCGATGATGCGGCCAGTTCGATCGTGGCGGCCGATACCGACTTCTGCATCGAGAAATATCGCCATGCGGCAGCCTGGACATGCTCCTCGGGACGCATGGCCGCTTCCCAGACGACCGGCTCAACGCGCGAGGCCCACTTCTCCTGGTTTTGACCTGTTCGCTGAGCGCGCATCGCGCCGAGCACGCGCAGCGCCAACTCTGCATGGGCGCCCGATCCCCGGCTCACGGTTTGCAAGGCGCGGGTAACGTGCGGCGAATTAACCTCGCGATGACGCGAATCAGCCAGAACGCCGGCGAGTTCGCGTAGATATCCCAAGTCAATCCGGTCCGACGAGCCGTCGTCCCACTGCAGCTCCAGCTCGCGCGCGGCTGACTCAATTTCGAAAATGAGGATTGCATGGCTTTGTGGTCGTTCGCTGAGCGGCCGCTGCCGAGTCGGTTCCTGTTTGAGCGCCCCTTCGACCAGCGCGCGCGGTCCGACATTGTTTTTCCAGACGACTTCGGCCGTACCGGCGTCGTCGGTCTTAACCTCCATGCGCTCGTAGACCGGCATCTCGACAAGCGATGTCAGCGTGGCCGCGACCGGCTTTCGATACAGCGCGTAAACGCCGTAGAATGCAGGTCGGTCCTTTCGAGCAAGAATCAACCGCGAAATCACTCGGCGCGGACCGACGGCCTGATAGCGAATCGGCAAGAGTAGAAACTCTCGCCCACTTTGCGCCGAGACGGCGACGCCTTCGTCGTGAATCGACTTTACAAACAGGCTCGTTTCAACGGCGAGCGTAAGATCGGGCTGCACCCAAGACAGCAGCGAAACGCCCCAGGCCCGAGCGGTCTGGTGAATCTCCGCGTTGGCGGGATCCAGAAACGCCGCGCGTCGAAGCGTTTCTCTGGCGTCGGCCGCAAGGCCGAGCGTTGCGGCCCAACGCGCCAACTCATGCAGTCCGCGCGCATCGTCGCCGCCAACATTCGCAGCGCGAATGCGGAAGAGCTGCTTGCTCCAGAAAATCTGATACTCCGGCGCGCCTTCGACAACGGTTTCGCGTGTCAACAGCCCGGGTAGGATGACGACGGCGCGCTCGACACACTGCGCGGCCAACGACGGCAGCCCTGCGTGAAAGTAGCCTTCACTCCAGCGAAACAGCACCGCTGTTTCCGTGCAGGCTTCGATCGCCGCGGCTTCTTCCATCGCGCTGTGAACGGTCGTGATCTGCTCCAGGGGCAACTCGACGTCGCGCGGACCTTGCGTCGAACCTGTTCGAAACCGCAGTGTCGCGGCGTCGCGCTCGAGTACGCGGCCGGCCATCGACTGGCCGTCGGATAGCCGCACAATATCCGCAAAGACCTCTGGCGCGGGCCGTACCCAGAAAAGAGCAGCGCCGGCGGAGCACCACGCGAAGCATGACAGAATGGTGTGTCGAGCCTTCATCATGCCCTTCAAGCAGACTCATCACGAAACGCCACGGTGCTATTATACGGCGAAACGATCGAACGGATCGCATGATCGAAATAAGTACAATGGATGAGTGGACACGATCGCCAAAGGAGGCCGCGTCGCTGCAGGCCCGTCTCGCGGAGCAAGTCGTCGAGGCTCCACTCGGGCAGCCGGTGCGGTTGATCGCCGGCGGCGATGTCGCATTCCTGCCGGGTGGCAACCGCCTGGTCGCCGCATGGGTGGTCTGGGACATGCAGACCGGCAAAGTGATCGAAACGGCCGACGATACGCGCGACGTGTCGTTTCCGTATGTGCCAGGGCTTCTTAGTTTTCGCGAAGCGCCGGGCTTGCTTGCCACTGCTTCAAAGCTGCGGACTCGGCCGGATGTGTATCTGCTTGACGGCCACGGCCGCGCGCATCCACGGCGGTTTGGGCTTGCATCGCATGTCGGCTTGCGGCTGGCGCGTCCGAGCATCGGCTGCGCGAAGAGTCGTCTGTGCGGTTCGCATCGCGAGCCGGGTCCGCGGCGTGGCGCCTGCACGCGGCTGATGGATAGCGGCGAACTCGTCGGACGCGTCTTGCGAACGCGTGAAGGCGTGAAACCGATCTACGTCAGCGTTGGCCATCTGGTCATGCTGGACGAGGCCGTTCGGATCGTGCTCGAATCGAGCCGTGGTTATCGCATGCCCGAGCCGACGCGGCTGGCGCATCATCACGTCACGCGCCTGCGCGGGGAATTGTAATCCATCGGGCCACTTGCGATGGAACAAGGAAAGGGAGACACTGCGACACTACGCTCGGGAGCGTCAGGGTTCCTGGTGGGCTCCGCGGTCTTCAAAGCCGTCGAGGCGCTGCTTCGCAGTGCCTGGTGGGTTCGATTCCCATCCGCTCCCGTCTAGCATGTCTTGCCGCCGAATTGGGTTGTGTGGGTTCACGCACGTTGGTCGTTTGGCCAGCGCCCTGTCGTCTCGCCGCCGTAGACGGTTGTTGGCGGCCTACACAACTTCACAGGACAAAGAGCAGAAACTCAACGAGCGGCTGAATGTCCGCTCCGTCGGCGATGCCGTCGCAATTTGCGTCGGCGGCCATCACGGCGTCGGGATCTGTGTTGACTCCGAGAAAGACATCGACTGCCGCGGCGATGTCGGCCATCGAATAAGCCTGGTCGCCATCGACATCGCCGACGGTGGGTGAGCATGGCCCGGCGATGATGATGTCGACAGGCAGTCCGATTGTCCCGGTCACGTCGCTGCCGGCGGTCGCTCCCAGAATGCGTGTACGACTGAATGTTCCGAAAGAGTCAAGAAACGCCACGTTGGTGATCGTCGTCGCGGCGAGCGTCTCAAATCGAAACACGGCAATCAGCAGAGATGCCGGTGTCGCAGGCGCGGCGGCCGGCGCTCCGGGCGCGGCCTGAGCCGTAAACATGGCACTTCCATCAGACAGCGAAGCATTCAAGCCGTCGGCATTCGGCAGAAAGCCGCTGATGAACCAGGCATAGCCCGCCGGGGAAATATCGGCATTCAGAAATTGAAGAAAAGACGGATCCCATTCGAAAATCGCATCGATGGCCGTGAAGGATTGCGAAGCCGAACCGTCGGACTGCACGCGCAGTTCGATCTCGACGATCTGGCCGGGTTCGACCATCTGGCTTTCAGGCGAGAGAAAAATGTCGACAGTTGCGATGACCGGCATCGGCGCAAGCATGCAGCCGATCCATGCCGCGGTAACGTACGCGAGTTGCGACTTAAACGACATCTCATCCACCCAGCGGGCCGACAACTCTTCGATGCGTGAAACGCCTGCACGGCATCGGTAGCGAGCGCAACCGAATCTCCAGCTCACGATTGATGGTGCAAGGGGGTGCGGGACTTCCCGGCCGATTGCCGGCCGGGAAGTCCGCGCGGCGATTCATCATTTGCTATGGCCTGAGCGAATCAGACTTCGAATCGACAGACGAGCGATCACGTGTCGGCGACGGTTGATCCGCCGACGGCTCCGCGGTCTGCGCTTCCTTCATGCGCGTGGAAAGCCGCTTGGGCAGATTCCACGCCTGCTCAAACATCTCAACATCACGGTGATCAAAGATGCCGTCGCGGTTCAGATCGACGCGCAGCGCGACCTCCGGCCGCAGCGCCGCCGCCGGCAATGAAGATCTGCGATCGAACTTCTTCCGCGGTCGAATCGGCGTGCCTACCGATTCCGGATCCTCGTCCGGCTGCGATGGCGGCGGCTCTTGCGCAAATGGCGGTTCGCACGGGCACGACGTGAACTGGAGCCAGTTGTCGGAGAGGAAAGTGTAGTCTTCGCTGCCGACATTGCCGTTCTTGCTGAAATCGGCGCCGCGATCGGTCGCGAGGCTGAACGACCCGCAGACAAATGATGGATCGGGCGTGCCGAACCGGAACATGAAATACGTGACGTCGTTGATGTCCACGTCGCTATCGTTGTCGGTGTCGCCGCCGCGCAGCGTCATCATGCCGCCGGCGAGATACTGCGTGCCGGCATCGGTTAAACCGGTACTTTCGGCAAGCGTATGCTGCTCATCCTTGATGCAGAGGCCGGTGTAAACGCCGCAGGGTACGAGAACCGGCGACGGATTATGAACCGAGGGGACGATCGCGCGAACGGGTGTCAGCGGATTGGCATCATGGTCCACGAAATTCAGCGTGGCGCTCGCGTCGCCTGCCTGGCAGCCGCCGGGCGTGCCGATGAACCGGATGCACCGGGTCGCCGGTTGATACACGCCCTGAAGCTCGATCTCCAGACCGACCACCTCGTTCATGGCGAGCACGGTGACCGTCTGCACGCAGCTCGACTCGTTTCCACAGGCGTCAGTCGCCGTCCAGGTGACTCGCGTAACGCCGATGCCGTCGACGCCGGCGAAGGACGAACTGAACGGATCGCCCAGCGACAACGCGCCGTCCTCACGAACCCACGAGATCGACGGCGACGCATCGCAACCGTCGATGGCCGTTGCATCGCCTGTGCTGACGACGGCCGTGCAGAGTCCGGCATCCGCCGCGACGACCATCGAACCGGGGCAGGTGATGTCTGGACCGGTTGTGTCCTGCACGGTGATCATCTGGACGCAGCTTGATTCATTTCCGCATTCGTCCACGGCCGACCAGGTGCGCGTCAGAATGTAATTCGCCGCGCACGCAGGCTCTTCGGGAGGTTCGCTCGTCTCATCGAAAGTGACCAATGTCTTGGAATCGCAATTATCGACCGCTGTCACGTCGGCGGGTGGTGGAACGGCGTCGCATTCGACTGTTTCGTCTTCCGGACAACCGATCAACACCGGCGCGGTCGTATCCTGCACGTGAATGATCTGCTCGCAGGAAGATTCGTTTCCGCAGGCGTCCGTTGCGGTCCAGGTGCGCGTCAGGGTGTAGTGATTTGCGCATTCCGGATCCGCATCGGGCGTGAGAACCTCATCAAAGACAACTGATACGTTTGCATCGCAGTTGTCGATGGCCGCCACGTCGGCCGGCAACGGGATGTCGTCGCATTCGACGGTGATGGGCGATTCCGGGCAATCCATGAGAACCGGCGCGGTCGTGTCTTCCACGTGAATGATCTGCATGCAGGACGATTCGTTTCCGCAGTCGTCGGTTGCGGTCCATGTGCGCGTCAACGTGTAGTGCTGCGGGCACTTCGGATCGCCAAGCGGCGCGGATTGCTCATTGAACTGGACGGAAACGCTTGGATCGCAATTGTCGGAGGCGGTCACATTGGCCGGTGAAGGAATATCGTCGCATTCGACGGTGATCGGCGACGCCGGGCAACCGAGCAGTACGGGGACTTCATCGTCCAGCACATCGGCCGTGCCGACCCACTCTTCGGCGAAGTTTCCGCAGCAGTCGTGTGCGTTGATCCTGACCTCGACCGTCGCGGGGCAACCAGAGAGATCGTAGACCAGGACCGAACCTGCGACTTCGACTTCGTTGGGGCTGATCTGCGTCTTGATGATCGACGGCGTTCCGAGCGCGGCATTCCCCGTCGTCGCGAGCGTCAGTCCGACGACCACCGAGACTTCCGCTTCATCAATGCAGCAGGTGTCGGTGATGGTGGCACTGAATGTTGCGATGAATTCGCAGTCTTCGTCAACCGCGCCGCCGTTGACGACGCCCGAAATCTCCGGCAGCGTTTCGTCGCGCGTGATCTCCGGTGAGGCGATCAGGCTGGTCGGCGGCCCGCCCACCGGCGTGCCTTGATAGCTCAGTTCGGATTGGAAGGGCGAGGCGTCGCGGAAGTTAATCGTCTCCGGGTCACATTCGGCCCAGTCGGCGGCGCTGAACACCAGCGTCGCGAGCAGTGCATCGCCCGTAGCGCCAGGGGGATTGGCCACGAGATTCATCGTGCCGTCGAGGTTGATTTGACCGGGCGCAACCTCCGCCGTGGCGATGTTCTGAATGTGAAGCGGAAACGGCGTGGATTCGTAGGTACTCAACGCACCTTCGTACGCGAGTTTGACGTTATCAAACTCAAGGAATGCCTGATAACCGGTCGCGCCGGGCGCGAGCACATTGACCATCCATACCTCAACGGCGATGACATCCTCGCCAAAACTCATGCACGTATCGGGATCGACGCGCATGGACTGCGGCGGCAAAGCAACAAGCGTATTCGGGGGACAACTCGGGCAGACCTGTCCTTCGCAGGCATCGCCTACGCCGTTTTCGTCGCTATCCGCCTGATCTGCGTTTTGAACGTAGGGACAGTTATCGCAGGCGTCGCCCACGCCGTCGCCGTCCGCATCGGCCTGGTTCGGATTGTAATGACTCGGGCAGTTGTCGATGCAGTCAGCGATTCCGTCGCCGTCCGTATCGATGTCTGGCGTATTGCATCCGCACTGGCCGGGCGCGATCTTGTTCGGATCATCCGGACATCCGTCGCAGGCATCGCCCACGCCGTCGCCGTCCTGGTCTTCCTGGTCAGGATTGGCGTCATTCGGACAGTTGTCGCAAGCATCGCCGACGCCGTCGGAATCACCGTCGGCCTGCGAGGCATTGGCCACTTCAGGACAGTTATCGCAGGCATCGCCGATGCCGTCGTCGTCCTGATCGTCCTGATCGAGATTCGCATCGTTCGGACAGTTGTCGATGCAATCCGCGACGCCGTCATCGTCCGTGTCGGTGTCAGGCACGTTGCACCCGCACTGCCCCGGCTCGGACTTGTCGGGATCAGCCGGGCAGCCGTCGCAGGCATCGCCGACGCCGTCCCCATCCTGATCCTCCTGACCGGGGTTCTCGTCATTCGGACAATTGTCGATGCAATCGGCTATGCCGTCGCCATCTGAATCGGTGTCGGGAACATTGCACCCGCACACGCCGGGCGCGGTTTTCTCCGGATCCGTCGGGCATCCGTCGCAGGCATCGCCGACACCGTCGCCGTCCTGGTCTTCCTGGCCGGGATTGGCGTCGTTCGGACAGTTGTCGCAAGCATCGCCGACGCCGTCATCGTCGCCGTCTTCCTGATTCGGGTTGGACATCTGCGGGCAATTGTCAACATCGCCGCACACACCATCCTCGTCCGCGTCGTTCAACGGATCGAGCGGGCAGGCATCGCATGGATCAGCGAGGCCATCGCCATCGGAATCGTCGCAAGTGATGTTGTCGCCGTGATAGGTGCCGCCCAGACCGTCGCACATGCCGGATGTGACTTCGGTGCAGGAGTCATCTGGCAGGCAGCAAGCACCGCTCGGCATGACGGGGCAAACGGGACAGAATCGAAGCGTGATATCGCCGCCGCTGACGACGCTGCGATTGATTTGCAAACCCGATGTGCCGAATGCGTCTTCGATGCCGATCGTGACGCCGCTGTAGAACGTCGAGCTTTGCGTCATCGTGCCGTATCGAAACTCGATGCAGTTGGTTCCTTCATAGAGCACGACCTGGAATGAGAACGAGCCCCCGCCGCCCACCACGGTTGCATAGGGAACATCCTTCCACTGTGCTACAAACTCGCGACTGCCCTCGTCGCCGGTGACCTGATAGTGCATGGAGCCGGCGAGCATCGGACTCAGATCCGTCCACCAAAGCGCGATGAGGTCGTTCGGATTCAAGGTGACGGGAATCGCATCAGGCGTCGGGTCGGACGCAAATGACGTGAATGTCAGATAGCCGTTGGTAGCGATGCGCACGTCGGTACGAATGTTGCCGAAGTACCTAAACGAAAAGCCAATAGGCACCTCAATCCCGATGTTATTGCTGGAAAGGTCAATGGGCGTGCCGGTCGATGAGATGTCGGAAAACGGCGTTGAAGGAGTCGTCAACTCGTAGCAGCCGTCGCCGGTCTCGCTGAGCGTACCGGAGAGCGACGAACACTGAGCCGCAGTCTGCGTGCGGCAGGTATTATCCGGCAGACAGCAACCGCCATAAGAGCAGGGAGTGCAGTTGCCGGCGTAATTGCCTGAGTAGACGGAGCTGCAAGTGCTTGAGTCGGTCACAAGGCAGGAGCCATCGGATAATTGACACGCGCCGAATCCAACGCCGCAAGTCACCGCTGCCGTCTGGCTGTTTCGAGGCGAGGGCGCGGCGGTTTCAAAGTCGCTCGAGTTGTTGTTGGTGTCCTGGCAGCCGTTGTTCTTGCGCCGGATGGCTAGGGTGTTGGAGGCCGCCGGCGCGTTGGCCGTCTCGTTGCAGTTAGCAGATGAGCCAAAGCCGACCAAGTCAACGATGTTCGAGGAGCTTGGACACGCTCCGGATAGGCTGGTGGCCACTCGAACCAGCGCGACTTTTCCCGCCGTAGCCGATAGGTTGGTGCCCCCGATGGCATCGCTGGCCGGCAAAACCGAGCCGACGCTTGTGTTGTTAGTTCCGGCGCGAATGAGATAGTACCGACCTGGCAGCAGCGTGCCGCCGATGGGAATTGCGTTCCAGGTCGTTCCCGTATCCGAAGCGTATTGCACGGACCAACCGTCCATGCTGACCGCAGCGCATCCGCGGTTATACAACTCGATAAAATCGTGATTCAAAGGCGCGCTCGCATTGCCGCCACCGCCATAAATCTGGCTGATGACGACTTGCGCTTCCGTCGGCATTGCCGCGACGGAAAGTGAAAGGCTTGCCAGGAATCCAACGACCCATCGGCGAAGGCTTGCGCTCGACAGCATATGAGTTCACTCCTTAGGTGTGTGTCTCGGCTCACAAATCGCCGACGACGATTTCATCCGTACGGGGGAC
The DNA here is from genome assembly GCA_964599535.1 of uncultured Planctomycetaceae bacterium. GTDB lineage: Bacteria > Planctomycetota > Phycisphaerae > UBA1845 > UTPLA1 > JADJRI01. Next base: position 11,050 of record CAZRFP010000060.1, on the reverse strand, counting down.
AACTGCACGCGATCGCCGCATGTGTCCGTGCGCTTCAGCGCGGATCAACGTTTGTTACGGAACGCCTCTTCCCAACTTATTGATCGCTGCACCAGTCCCGAATCACGGGAACGAAGCAGCAATATCCGACTTGACGCGACGAAGCGATCATCTACAGCGAATCGCGCAAATCATTGACACAAGGTGGTTGGCTGGAAACAGGTTCAGCCCGTCGGCAGACTGCCGAGAGACTCCTGCGACCCTCACAGACCAGCCCGTCATCCGACCGCCACGCTGCGATTAGTATGGCGGAAACCAGCGCGCAGTGTCAAGTAAATGAGGCGTTTCGAGGCTCAAAACAAGCGCAAACTCGCGACGGCTTGCCTCATTTCACGCACAGGATCGCGCCAAATGTGTAATCCGGCGCATTGGGAATGTGGTCGCGCCAGGAGATTGATAAGTCCTTTGCCGATCATAGGGTTGCGCCCGCCGTTGTCACACAGGCTCACCTCTGGTGATCACCCGATAGGACCATGCTCGATTAGGGCAAACACCCGATGTGCCACATACATGGCACACGAGCCTGAAATCAGCCCGTGTTCTATCGATGCGCGAACGCTCGCGGTATCATCTGATTTGGTGAACCATGCCCGATTTTGGCATCAGCCTATGCCCGATTTGCGGATATTCCCTCGAAGGACTGCCTCCGCCCCATCGCTGCCCGGAATGCGGCTTTGGATACGACGAGCACACGCGCGTCTGGTTCGCACCGAAGACCTGGGTGGTACACTTGGAGTATTTTTGGCCGCTCTTGTCGATCTTTATGATCTTCGCCGTGCTGTTTCCGACTTTCTATATGAACGCGGGTCGGCCGATTCAACTCTTGTTCATCGGATTTGCGATGGTAGGCATGGCAATTGTCCTTCGAATCATCGCACGCCAAAAAAACGTCAATCAAAAAGGACAATGCGTCGCCATCACGCCACGCGGATTGTTCATTCGGAACACGGGCGGAGAGGAATGGATCGACTGGCCGGACGTCGGGAAGGTGTTTTTCTCAAGTGAGTTTGACTACGTCACACGATCGGACTCAGTCCAGACAACCCCCCTACCGGCTGCTTTTCTGGACGACGAGGACAAGTCAGAATTCACAGCCGCGGTCCAATCCTGCCGAGCAATCTATCTCGGCCAAAACGCCACACCCCAGACGGTCGCACCGCGAGCACAAAACACGAACGATCCTCTGAACTGATACTTCGAATCGGCGCATGCGACCGCCATCGCGGCATGTCAGAGTGGCAGTCCACATGAGAATGCAACGCGACCTGACGGATCAATCCTATTCCGTAACCTACTATTATATGTAAAGTTACAGGCGAACATGCCGAGCGGAAATCTGTTGGCACCTTGCTTGCCATGCGTCAAGATGCCCGGTCCGTACGCGGCACTATCGCTGCTTTCGGACGGTGCATGAAATTACGCAAGGGAGACGAACCAGATGGGAAAAATCATTGGAATTGACCTCGGCACGACCAACTCTGTCGTCGCCGTGATGGAGGGCGGACAGCCCAAGGTGCTTACGAACGCGATGGGCGCTCGCACGACGCCGTCCGTCGTCGCCTTCACCGACAAGGGCGAGCGTCTCGTAGGCCAAGTCGCCAAGCATCAACAGGTGACCAATCCGCGCAATACCGTTTTCTCGATCAAGCGGTTCATGGGTCGGCGCCATGCGGAAGTGGCCGCCGAGGAGAAGCTCGTTCCTTACGAAGTCGTCGGCGGGGCTGACGAGCTTGTCAAGGTGAAGGTGCGCGACAAGCAGTACACGCCGCCGGAAATCTCGGCCATGGTCCTGCAGGACCTGAAAAAGACGGCGGAAGACTATCTCGGCGAGAAGGTCGACGCGGCGGTCATCACCGTGCCGGCTTATTTCAACGACTCGCAGCGCAAGGCGACGAAGGAGGCGGGCGAAATTGCCGGCTTCGAAGTCAAGCGCGTGCTGCCTGAGCCGACAGCCGCCGCGCTGGCGTATGGCATGGAACAGAAAAAAGGCGGCAAGATTGCCGTTTTCGACCTTGGCGGCGGCACGTTTGACATCAGCATTCTCGATGTGGGCGAAGGCGTCTTCGAGACGCTCTCGATCAACGGCGATACGCACCTGGGCGGCGACGACTTTGACAAGGTGCTCATCGATCACGTTGCCGAAGAATTTCGCAAGCAATACGGCATCGATCTGCGCGACGACGCCATGGCCCATCAGCGCCTCAAGGAGGCCTGCGAGAAGGCCAAGTGCGAGCTGTCGTCGAGCATGGAAACGACGATCAATCTCCCGTTCATCACGGCCGACGCCAGCGGTCCGAAGCACCTGAACATGACGCTGACGCGGACGAAGTTTGAGCAGGTGACCGAGCAACTCGTCGAGCGCTGCCGGCGGCCGGTGCTCAAGGCGCTGGAAGACGCGAAGCTGACGGCGCGCGACGTGGTCGAGTGCATCCTCGTCGGCGGTTCGACGCGCATTCCGGCGGTGCAGCGGCTGTGCAAGGAAATCTTCGGCAAGGAGCCCAACAAGAGCATCAACCCGGATGAAGCCGTGGGCATCGGCGCGGCGATACAGGCCGGCATCATCGGCGGCGACGTGAAGGACATTCTCGTGCTGGATGTCACGCCGCTGTCACTGGGCGTCGAGACGATGGGCGGCGTGCTGACGGTCATGATCCCGCGCAACACGACGATCCCCACGAGCAAGAAGGAAACGTACTCCACGGCGGCCGACAACCAGTCGGAAGTAACGATCCACGTGCTCCAGGGCGAGCGACAGATGGCGGCCGACAACCGGACGCTCGGCAAGTTCAACTTGCAGGGGATTCCGCCGGCGCCGCGCGGCATGCCGCAGATCGAGGTGACGTTCGACATCGACGCCAACGGCATTCTCAACGTGAGCGCCAAGGATCTCGGCACCGGCAAGGAGCAGAAGATCCGCATCGAAGGCTCGTCCGGCCTGAGCGAGGCCGAAGTCGAGCGCATGCGCAAAGAGGCCGAGGCTCACGCTGAGGATGACAAACGCAAACGCGAACTGATCGACGTGAAGAACCAGGCCGATCAGGTCGTCTATCAGACCGAGAAGACGCTGAAGGAGCACGGCGAAAAGGTGCCGGCCACGGAACGGTCGTCCGTCGAGAGCGCGCTTTCAAACCTTCGCGATGTGATGAAAGGCGACGATGCCGGCGCCATTCGCAAGGCAGTGGAGAACGTCATGGCGGCCTCGCAGGCCATCGGCAAGATCATCTACGAAGAAGCGGCCAAGGCGCAATCAGCCGGCGAAGCCCCGTCAGGCGAAGGCGAGCCGGTGGGCGCGGGCGCGAAGAGCGGCGGAAAGAAGGATGATGACGTGATCGATGCGGAGTTTGAGGTGAAGGAGTAATCTCAAAATTCGCAGAGTAGAGCGTGGCAAAGGAGGCGGAGATTCGTTGTGCCGAATGGTTGGCACTGGGCGATGAGGGACTCGAACCCCCGACCCCCTCGGTGTAAACGAGGTGCTCTGCCAATTGAGCTAATCGCCCTTCGGGCGCAGCGCGAAAACGTGCCGCGACGCCGGGGCATGGTAATCCCCATACGCGGTTTTCACAACTTGCGTATGAATTGAGAATGGAGAAGCGAGAATTCAGACAGAAGAAGGCGGCCGCGGCGGGTGTGGTACGCGCTCGCCTTCCTTTCTGAATTCTGAACTCTCAATTCCCCCGTCGTTCGTCGTCCCGCACGGGGGCCGGACGATACCGAACATGTCGCGCTTGACGTCCGGCACGGGGGCCGGGCGATACGCAAGGGATCAGATGTTTGACGCCGCGACGGCCTCCATCATGCCGTCGAGTTCGTTGGTGACATCGTTGATGTCGCTGATGACGCCGGCGGCGTCGACATCGACGTACGTCATCGGCTTGCTAAGCACCACAGTCGCGTTCGAATTCACCGCGTTCACCTGCGCACGACTCCCTTCGATAAAGAAAAACCGGTGAACGGGCGGTGAGTCGCCTTCGCGCGTCTGCACGGCGATGGTGCTGCCATCGGCGCAGCCGGTTACCCAACGCGTGCGGATGCACGGCCTCCTGCCGGTCGCATAGATCCAGCCATACACAAGATAGACATTTGCGACGGCGTTTTCGACGCGGGCTTCGGCGTGGCGCGTCGAACCGGGGATCGGGCCGAGCAGCGCGCGGATATCCACATCCGGCGGCTGGCTGACTTCAAAGCGAACGATGTGCCGTGACTTGATCGGCTCGAAGACTCTCATGGTGCGCGTCTGGTTCTTGTTGGCGATGCTCACGTCGTGCAGCTCGATCAATCCGTAGCCACCGACGGCCGAGCGCGCGACGTAGCCTGTGATCGCGACCGTTGTCGCGCCGATCGTGTAGTCGCCTTTGTGGTCCTTCGGACCGCCCTTCTGCTGGGCACAGCCTGTCGCTGCGAGGGATACGGCGATGAGTGTCAGGCAGGTGCGTCTCAAGCTCATGATTCTCTCCGTTTACAAAGGGCCGCCAATATCAGTCGGCGACGACTCGACGGCGAACCATCGCCGCCAGTTCCATCGCGATTACCAGCGCGCCGAAGGGCGCGATGGGATTCCACAGGACGCGAAACACGGCGAGATAAGCGCTGATCCCCAGCAGCACCATCAGGGCGACACCGCTTCCGACCAGCCGCCACTTCGGCAGCGAGTAGCCGATCAAGGCGCCCGCGAGCGCACAAACAGCGAAATCGGCATAGCCCCATCGCGAATTCATGATGGGCCGGCGAGCCGGTTGCACCAGTTCGTTCCAGGCGTTTTGAATCGCGACCACGTGGCCCCACGCGCGGGGCAGGTCGCGGTCTGCGAACGTGGATCGATCGGTATCGCCGCGCGTATCGGCGAGGATGAGAATGCGATCCTTGAACGTGTTGTTGAGCGCCTCGGTGTCGGCCGAGAAGACGTCCGCATAGTCCATCCGCACCGATTCGAAGACGCGGTCGTTCGGAAGATCGACGGTGATTTCCGGCACTTGGTCGTTCAGGCAAAGGCCTCGCGCCGCGTGTTCTTCCGTGAGATCATCAACCCGTAAGATGTGCGCCGCGCGGATGACGTCCGGATCACCTACGGCAACGCGCAGTCCGGCTGTGCCCGCAGTGCGCGCGTGGTAGCGTATCACAACGCGATGATCGGTATGATTGAGCGAAATGGACGGCGTTGCATCGGGATGGCGCGCGGCGGCGATGACGGCCGTGGAAAAAGACGGCAGCGGCTCGCGATCGCCGCATTGCATGGCCAGCGGCACGCGCCAAAGTGAGTAACTCGGATCGACGTCCGCGCAGGCGAAGCGCACTTCGTCCGCAAGGCGCGGACTGACCACGCCACGGCCGTCGCCACTGGCCGGCCAGCCTTCGGTTGCAATGACGACGGAAACGCCCCTCGCGCGCAGCGCGCGGACGCCCGCGACAAACTCATCGTCGTGCTCGGTTTCGAGGACGAATTTGATATCCCATCCCACGACCCGCGGCGGATGCGCGAGGCGCGCCAGCCGCTGCATGAAGCGGCCGTGCAACTGACGGAGGCCCTTGGGATCGGTGAATGCTGAAGGCGGCAGCGCCTCAAGCTCCATGAGCTTATCGATCGGAGTTTCATCGTTGATCGTGACAATCTTCAGATCCGTGAATGCATATGGCGTTCCGAAATGAGCGGCCATGGCGGAGGCCGCGTTTTCGTAGCTCCGGTGGAGCGGCGTCCAGCGATCAACGAACGGCTGCAGGAGCACGATGCCGACCAGCGCCGCCAGCACCGCCGCGCCGGCGAGCGACACGGCCGGATGGCGATGAACGGCGGTTCGGGCGCGCGTCCGCAAGACGTAGGCAATGCTGTCGCGCTTGGCGAGTATGGGGCGACCATCGAGATAGCGGCGGAGGTCTTCGGCGATCTCGCCGGCGTTGGCGTACCGGCGGTCGCGCTCCTTGGCGAGGCACTTGGCGACGACGGTATCGATCTCGTGATTCAGGTCGCGGCGAAATTCGCTCGGGCGCTTGGGCGCGGCGTTAAGGATGTTGTTGATGACCTTGGGCGGCTCGTCGTTGATGCGATAGGGAAATCGCTTCGTGAGGCAGTGGAAAAGCAGGATGCCGAGCGCGTAAACGTCGGTGCGCACGTCCATCAGATCGGGGTTGCCGCGCACCTGTTCGGGCGACATGTAGGGCAGCGTGCCGAGGAACTGGTGCGACATTGATACAAGCGTCTGAGCCGGCGCGGATTGGAGCTTCGCCAGGCCGAAGTCGAGAATTTTCGGATCGCCGTTTGAATCGACGAGAATGTTGCTCGGCTTGAGGTCGCGATGAATGATGCCGCGCTGGTGCGCGTAGTTGACGGCCTCGCAAATAGCGGTGAACAGCTCAAGCGTCGCCCGCAGGCCGGCTTTGGATTCGTGGAGATGATCCGTCAGCGTCCTGCCACGGATGTAGTCCATCGCGAAGAAGCGATGGCCGTCGCGCGTGGAATCGGCGTCGAAGACGGAGACGATGTTGGGATGATCGAGCTGAGCGACGAGTTCGATCTCGCGCTGGAAGCGTTTGTGCGATACCTCTGGTGCGAAGTTTCCGGCGAGAAGCATCTTCAGAGCGACTTTGCGCTTGGTGCTGGTCTGGAGTGCCTGATAGACGACACCCTGCCCGCCGCGGCTTAGCTCGCGAATGAGCGTGTAGCCGGGGAATGCATCGGATGGGGGCAGTTCAAAACCGGTGGCACCGAGCGTCGACGCGTCGATGGGCAGGTCCGAGTCGTGCGGCGAAATGGGCACGGGCGAAGTCGAATCGAGTTGCGACAGCGGTTCGTACGAGGCGGCATCCAAGGGCGGTGTCGGAATTCGCGGCGGCGAATCGCCATGGGATGACGATCCGTCGTCAGCGGAGAAGAAATGCCCAGCAGCCATTCGGCGGCTCCGAACTGCTCACGTCGCCCCACCACGATCGGCATCGCGGCGGGCGGCCCACTTCAAACCGAACCCTTATAATATACACCAATTCTCGACAGATGCGCAAAAAAAGTACCGCGCGGATGACCCGTTATTGATCTAATTCGACCAGGCGCTTTGATGGTTGCAGCGCAAAGGCTCAGGCCTGACCGTGAACTCGAGTACACGAAATGCGCCCGTTCGATTCGCCGCCGCATAGCGGGCAGTCAAATCGGAATGTGACGTCGAGATCATCGTCGACCATGAGAAGAAGTCGTACATCATGAAGCCGAACGGCCGTCGGCCCGTCCGGTCCGAAGTGCATGGCGATCGGCTCACGGCCGATCTGAATGCCCAGTGCGAATTCGATCGGCTGGTTACAACACGCGCAAGATTCGTAATAGTCGCCGGTGAATCGCTCCATGTTCCTGACATACTCCGCGCCGCCGCGCATCGACGCGGCCATGCACGACTCGATGCATCATGCCAGTTCCGCAATGTGGCGCTCGGCGGCTTCGATCTGTGCTTCCAACTCGGCCGCGCGGCGGCGGGCCTGTTCGACGATGCCGGGATCGGCACGCTGCACGAAACTCTCATTCGACAACTGCTTCGCGGCGCGCTCATGGGCCTGGCGCAGCTCGACCAGCTTCTTCTCCTCGTTGGCCCGCACCAGCGACAGATCGATCAGATCGGCCACGGGCACATGCACCGCCACCGGGCCGATCACGCGAGAGAACGAACCAGCCGGCTTGGCCGCGCCCTCGCCGATGTCGATCACGTCGCAGCCGGCCAGCGCCCGGATGAAGTCGGCATGGGCCTTGAATGAGCGGCAGGCATCGGCATCGGCGGCGACGACCATCCTCGGCAATGTGCGCAGCGTCGGCGACTTGGTCTGCCCGCGATATTCGTTGACGAGCGTACGGATCTCGCGGCCGGTGCGGATGACGGACTGGATGTGTTCCATCTCGCGCTCGACGGCGGCATCGAGCAGCGTCTCATCCACCACGGGCCAGTCGGCGGAGATCAGGGCGTCGTCGGCCTTTTCGAGATTAAACAGCCCGCGCTGCGGGGCGACGCGGCGAAACTCTTCCCAGACGGCCTCGGTGACATAGGGCGTGACGGGATGCAACATCCGCAGCAGGCGGTCGAGCACGAAGGCGAGCACCTGGCGTGCCACATCGCCGTCATCGGCGTTCATGCGCGGCTTGGTCATCTCCAGATAGGCGCTGCAATAGTCGTCCCACATGAAGCGATACAGCTCGGCGACGGTCTCGCTGAAGCGATACTTCGCGAGGGCCTCGTCCACGCGCTTCAGGCTGCTTGTCATGCGCGAGAGAATCCAGCGATCTTCCAGCCGCAGCCGCTCGCGGCTCAGGGTCTTCGGCGCGTGGCCTTCGAGATTGGGCAGCACGTAGCCCGTGGCGGCCTGCCAGAGCTTGTTGCAGAAGTTTCGCCCCTTCTCGAAGCGCGGGCTGATGTTGATCTCGCGGCCGTCGGCCTGCTTTTCGGCGGTGACGGGCATGCGGATGTCCTGCGTCTCGGTGGCCAGTTCGGCGAGCGTGAAGCGCAGGGCATCGGCCCCGTACTTGTCGATGATGTCGACCGGATCGACGCCGTTGCCGAGCGACTTGGACATCTTTCGGCCCTGGCCATCCTGAATGACCGGGTGGATCACGACGTCCTTGAAGGGCGCCTTGCCGAGGTTGTAGAGGCCGAACATGACCATGCGGGCGACCCAGAGGGTGATGATCTCGCGTGCCGTAGAGAGGACACTGGTGGGGTAGAAGGTGGCCAGCAGGTTTTCGGAGGCTGGGGGCTTGGTGCCTGGGGAGGCTTGGGGATTGGGACTTGAGGCTTGCGTCTCGGTCGTGCGAGCGTGAGCGAGCGAATCAGAGCCGCGACCGTGAGGGAGCGGTGGTTCGCCACGCGCGAGGTCCGCCCCACCGCGCGGCAACTCCGCATCCGGCCACCCAAGCGTGGAGTGCGGCCAGAGGGCGGAGGAGAACCAGGTGTCGAGGACGTCGGGGTCCTGAACGAAGCTGCAATCGATTAGCAGTCTCTGGTCCGTGTCACTCGGTTCGTCCAAGAAACACAATTGAGGCGGTGCATCCTCCCGTCGCTCAATGCGATTCGCCTGAGCATTTCCTTCCATCAAGTTCTTGAGTGTAAGATTGACACAGTGACGAGTCTCAAGAGTGTTCAGTCTTTGGAAATTCGGAATTCCCCCCCATTGAAAGCCTTCTCTCGTCTGCAATAGAAACGTCCACACCGGAATCCGGTGCCCCCACCAGAGCTGGCGGCTGATACACCAGTCGCGCTTTTCCGACAGCCAGTCGGTGTATGTCTTCTCGTACCTCGGCGGATGGAACGTCACGTCGCCGCGCTTGACGGCGTCGATGGCCATTTGCGCCAATCCGGGGATGGAGGCGGCCGAACCTGATGCGGCGCTGTTAAGGTACCCGGAAAGGTATTCGCGTAGGAATGGCGTCTGCACATTTGCCGCTTCGTCCCCTGTCAGATCGCCCATCTTCACGAACCACTGATCCGAGAGAAACGGCTCGATCGGCGACTTGCTCCGGTCGCTGTGGCCGAGGTCGATCTGGCGATCTTCCACTTTCTCCAGGAAGCCGCCGGCTTCAAGATCGTCCACGACTTTCTGGCGGCCGGCGGTGGCGAACTTGAGGCCCTTGTAGCTCTTGGAGCAGGGGTTTACCGCGCCGTCAAGCTCGATCACCTCGGCGATTTTGCCATCGGCCGTCAACACGTTGATCATGCCGATCTCGGGGTGGCGCTGGTAGACGTCGTAGTCGTTCGCGTCGTGGGCGGGCGTGATCTTGACGCAGCCGCTGCCCAGTTCGGGCCGCGCCCAATCGTCGAGAATGAGCGGAATCTCGCGATTCGTCAGCGGATGGAGCACTTTTCGGCCGGCCTTGGCCATGTCGCGAAGCGCCAGCAGCGTCGGCAGGTGCGTGGCGCGGCGCTCGATGATGGCGTCGATCTGGGCGGTGATCTCCGGCTTGTCCTTGTCAGAGGCGGTCTTGAGTTTGTCACGCAGTTCGGCCTCGGCCTTGTTCAGGGCGACATCCGGCTGCGGATGAACGGCCACGGCGGTGTCACCGAGCATAGTCTCGGGACGGGTCGTGGCGACGTGGACGAAGTCCGGCTCGCCCGTGCGACTGGTTTGCGTTTCATGCGCACGGGCCTGGGGCCCATGCTCCCCCGATACCGGCGGGGACGCCGGTGCCACAATGGGATACTTCAAGTGATAGAAGTGCCCCTTGACCGTCTCGTGGTAAACTTCATCGTCGGCCACGGCCGTCTGTAGCTCGGTGTCCCAATTCACCAGCCGCTTGCCGCGATAAATTAGACCGTCGCGGAAAAGCTTGAAGAACGTCTCGCGCACCGCTTTGGCACAGCCGTCGTCCAGCGTGAAGCGCTCGCGCGAGTAGTCGCAGGAGCAGCCCATGAGTTTGAGCTGCTCGACGATGCGGCTGCCGTATTTCGCCTTCCAATCCCAGATGCGCTTGACCAGCTCTTCGCGGCCGAGATCGTGGCGGCTCTTGCCCTCGGTCTTGCGGATGGTCTTTTCGACCGTGGCCTGCGTGGCGATGCCGGCATGGTCGGTGCCGACGAGCCAGAAGGTGTTGTAGCCCTGCATGCGCTTGTGGCGGATGAGGATGTCCTGCAGCGTGTTGTTCAGGGCGTGGCCGAGGTGCAGCGCGCCGGTGACGTTGGGCGGCGGGATGACCATGCAGAACGGCTCGGCATGGCGGCTGGGCTGAGCCTTGAAGTGGCCGGTGTCTTCCCAGTATTCGAAGAGCCGCTTTTCGACGGCGGCGGGATCGTAGGATCGTGAGTCGATTTTGGACATGATGCTTCCGTGTGCGGGTGGTTGGTTGCGCGGCTCGGCGCGGGAATCGATTATGAGCCAGGCGGTTCGACGCGGCAAGGAGCGGCGTGCGTCGTTCGGCGGCGCGACCGCGCGATTTGCTCGATTTGCGCGGCGGATTCAGGGCACATTCAGCGGTTGTCGCGTGAAGAAATGCGACTGGGCGGGGCCGGAATTGAACCGGCGACACACGGATTTTCAGTCCGTTGCTCTACCAACT
>CAZRFP010000059.1:0-23843 GCA_964599535.1 uncultured Planctomycetaceae bacterium | reverse complement strand
CACTGGCGGCGATGCCACCCGCGACGCTTTTCAGGTCAAGGCCTTTCCCACCACGTTTCTCGTGGATGGCGAAGGGAAGATTGCATGGGTCGGACATCCCGCTGCTATGGACGCCGAACTCGATAAGCTTCTCAAGGATAGCCCGCCAAAGGGTAAGAGCTTTCTCGTGACAGGCTCCGCGAAAGAGCTATATGAAAAGGCTGAATCCTACTACAAGAGCAAAAAGTATGAGCAGGCCCTGAAGGCCTACGACCAGCTTGCCAAGAACTACTCGACGACGAAGGAAGGTAAGGAATCCAAGAAAAAGGCCGCTACGATGCGCGGCAACAGCAGCATCATGGGCAAGATCAAGATCGCGCAGGATGAGCGCAAGGCCGACAAATGGCTGCGCGCGGCGCGTGCGGTGATGCAATACGGCGATGCGTCGGATGCCGTCAAGTACTACACGCGCATCATCGACGAATGCCCGGACACCAAGTGTGCCAAGTTCGCTCGATCCGAAATCGAAGCCGCGAAAACCAGGGCGAAGGAAACGGGCGAATTCAAGAGCACCAAGAAGAAGTCAACAAAGAAATCTGATTCGGAAGATGAAGGCGAGTCGGAGGACGACGACGACTCCGACGAAGATGACGACGAGGACTCCGACGACGAAGAGTGACTCCCCCCTTTCATCGAATCGGACTCAATCAAAACGACGGCACGTGCATCGGGCTTTCATATGCCCGCTGCACGTGCCGTCGTTTTGCTATTATCGACCACCCTTCTCGACTCGAAATCGCAGAAGGCCGGCCTCAAGGATTCGAACGAAAAACCAGGCCTCATGTCGCAGCGGACGCTGCCTCGACTTCCGAGACCTGTACGCCGGCGAACTTGGCCATGGTTTGGTTGATCTTTTCAGCCAGCGTATCGGCCGTGAACGGCTTGACGACGTAGTTGTTAACGCCGGCCTTGAGGGCCTCCAGCACGCGCGACTTTTCCGACTCTGTTGTGACCATGATGATCGGCAGCTTATTGTCGGTCTCGCGCACGCGCTTGATCAGCGCGATGCCGTCCATGTTCGGCATCGTCCAGCCAACCAGCATCAAATCGGGCCGCTGTTTGGCGATTGCCTTGAGCGCCTCGAGTCCGTCGGCGGCTTCGGTGACGTCGCTGTGGCCCAGCATCTTGAGCGTGTTCTTCTGAATGTTCCGAATCGTCCGTGAATCATCTACGAGCAGTATCTTCAGGCTCATCTCTCAGCCCCCCCGCCATTAGCGGCACACAGGACGACGCGAACATTTTATTGCTTGGCCAGTACGCGCAGCATTGGCACAACGACGGCGTGACGCCGCTCCGTGCGCCTGCTCATTCGTCGGCCAGGGCAGCCCCCTACCTGAGCTTCCTGTGCGTGCAGGCGGTGGGTGCCGACGTTTATCTGCACCGTTATTGCATAGGGACGAATGTCAATTCCGATCGGCTCCGATCGCCCGGTCGATGCCCGACAAAATGTGTTATGGGAATCAATGCGGGGCTTGGCACGTGTTGAGGCCGCAACCGACGAACGCTCCGCTATGGTTGAGCCTCACGAAACTCCACGGGCCACCGAAGCACCTCGGACAGCAGTTGGTCGCCACACGTGCTTGGCGATTCCAATTGTCGGACAATCTCGAACAGTGCATCGGCACCGTTCTCCATCTCACCCGCCAGTCGGCGCAGATCGTCGATCGGGCGCAGTTCGTATGCGTTGTTTTCGGCAAAGTCGCGCACCTGCGACGGCATGCATCTGCACAGAAGTGTCGTAATGATGGCATTCTCCGCGGACAAATAGACAAACGGACCCATCGGCACGGGGCCGTCTTCCAAAACGCGGGCCACGACGATGGATGATGATCCGACTGCATGGCCCTTTTCGATCGCAAAGCGTTGGGCGTCAGTGGGTTCGCCGGTCATCGCGCTCGCCGCGTTTTCCAGCGACTGCGACACAAACAATACGCAAAGGCCGGGCGCGTCGCCGAGAATCTCCCAGACCAGGGGGAAACCATCGTCGCCGAGTGTCATGCTATAGCCGCGCCAGCCGGAAGTCGGCGCGGCGTCATTCGATTTCGATCCCAGCCACCAGACGAAAACCAGCCGCCGAAGCGGTCGGCCGAACAACTCGACCGCCGACTCGCCGTAATAGACTGCCGGCCGCCCCGTGTCGCGATCCAACCGCCCTGCCGGCGCCACGATCAGTCGCGCCGGACGCAGTGCCGATGGAATGTCATCCGCCGAGCCGACCTCTTGAACGATCAGGGGCGAAAGCCGAAACACGTCCGCGGGCGCGGCATCCTCGAGCGGCTTGTAATAAAGCGCGGTTTCAAAAACAGCCTCGACGCGACCGCGGATTTGCGCGCGATGTTCGCGCGTGGATGTCGCGGATGAGGACCACGGCCTGGTGTGATTGCTGTTCTGTGACGACTCCTGGCGCGAGCGCGACGATTCGGCACACCCGACAAGAATCGACAGCGCCGGGAGTAGGAACAGTCGTCGGTTCAAGATGCTTGACATGCGTTTCGTCGCATCGTGAGGACATGAAGCGAGACAGCGAAGCTCCGCTCCGCTGGTTTATTCGTCTAGATCGCACTGCCAAGACGGCAGTGCCACAATCTCGCCCCGCACTACAACATGGCCCACACCTACGCCCGTGACGGATCAGGCCGCTCCGGATCGATGCCGAAGGCCTCGATCGCCTCAGCCACAACGCGCGTCTCCAGATCGCCCCGCCGCGCCAACACCTCGAGCGCCGCGACGACGATCGATTCCGCGTCTACTTCGAAAAATCGCCTCAAGTCCTCGCGAGCCTCGCTTCGACCGTAGCCGTCGGTCCCCAGCGAGACAAACTCCGCTGGAACGTATCGCGCCACCTGATCGGCCACGAGTGCAACATAATCCGACGCGGCGACGACCGGATACGCCTCGTCCGCGAGTTGCTCCTGAAGATAACAAGGCTTCGGCGGCTGCGTCGGATGCAGACGGTTCCAACGCTCGGTCATCAGTGCGTTTCGGCGCAGCTGTTGATAGCTCGTGACGCTCCAGACCTCGGCGCTGACCTTGAAACGCTCGGCCAGAATCTTCTGCGCGCGAAGGGCCTCATTCAGGATCGCTCCGCTCCCGAACAGGTGAACGCGCGGATGATTGCGCTTGCGCTCGCCCTCGGCAAAGCGATAGATGCCCTGAAGAATTCCCTCCTTGGATGCACCGGGCGGCATCTTCGGCATGAGGTACGGCTCATTGCCGATCGTAATGTAATAGAAGACATCGTCGCACTTGTTATACATGCGACGGATGCCTTCCTGGATGATCGTAGACAGTTCGTATGAATATGCCGGATCGTATGCGAGCAAGTTCGGCACAAGCGTCGCCATGAGTTGGCTGTTGCCGTCCTGATGTTGCAGGCCTTCGCCGGCGAGCGTCGTGCGGCCCGATGTCGCGCCCATCAGGAAGCCGCGACAGCGCTGGTCACCGCAGGCCCAGATGCTGTCTCCCACGCGCTGAAAGCCGAACATCGAGTAGAACGTGTAGAACGGAATCATGTTAACGCCGTGCGTCGCATAGGCCGATCCGGCCGCAGCGAACGAGGCCATCGAGCCGGCTTCGGTGATGCCTTCTTCTAGAATCTGCCCGTCGCGCTCTTCGCGATAGCGCAACAGCGTATGCGAATCGACGGGATCGTATTTCTGGCCTTCGTGGGCATAGATCCCGTATTTCTGGAACAGCGTTTCCATGCCGAAGGTGCGCGCCTCGTCGGGGATGATCGGCACGATGAATCGCCCGATCTTCTTATCCTGTAGCAGCTTCGCCAGGATGCGCACGAAGACCATCGTCGTCGACGCCTCGCGATCGCCACTGCCTTCGGCGAATTCCTCGAAGACCTTCTCCGGCACGGCCTCAAGCGGAGCCGCGTGGACATATCGACTCGGCACCGGACCGCCGCGCGCTCTCGTCATGTCCATCAGGTAGCGATACTCGCGGCTGTTTTCGGGTGGACGGTAAAACGGCGCGTCGCGCAGCTCCTTGTCGGAGATGGGAATCTCGAAACGATCACGAAATACGCGCAGCTCATCCTCATTCAGCTTCTTCTGCTGATGGGTGATGTTCTTGCCCTCGCCGGCCTCGCCCAGGCCGTAGCCCTTAATCGTGCGGGCCAGGATGACCGTCGGCTGGCCCTTGTGTTCCACGGCCGCCTTGTAGGCCGCGTGGACTTTCTCGGGGTCGTGGCCGCCGAGCCGTAGCTTCTCGATCTGCTTGTCGTCGAGATGCTCAACCAGTTGCTTCAGCCGCGGATCGGTCCCGAAGAAATGATCGCGAATATACACGCCCGATTCGACCGTATACTTCTGCCATTGGCCGTCAACGATCTGCGCCATGCGGGCCGGAAGCAGGCCATGCACATCCGCGTCGAACAGCGGATCCCAGTCGTCGCCCCAGAGCACTTTGATGACATTCCAGCCCGCCCCGGCGAAGGCGGCCTCGAGTTCTTGAATGATGCTGCCGTTTCCGCGCACGGGGCCGTCAAGCCGCTGCAGGTTGCAGTTGACGACAAAAGTGAGGTTGTCGAGCTTTTCACGCGAGGCGAGCGTGATCGCGCCGAGGCTTTCCGGCTCGTCCATTTCGCCATCGCCGAGGAAGGCCCAAACGCGGGAGTCGTCCGTATCCGCGATGCCGCGGCTCTGCAGATACCGGTTGAACCGCGCCTGATAAATCGCCGAGATCGATGCCAGCCCCATCGAGACCGTCGGAAACTCCCAGAAGTTCGGCATGAGCCACGGATGGGGATAGCTGCTCAGCCCCCCGCCGGCTGCCAGTTCGCGGCGGAAGTTGTGCATCTGCTGCGTGTTCAAACGGCCCTGCAAGTACGCACGGGCATAAATGCCGGGCGCTGCATGGCCTTGAAAGAAAATCTGATCGCCGCTGCGCTCGCGCGTGTTTGCCCGGAAGAAGTGATTCATGCCCACATGAATCAACGTCGCGCAGCTTGCAAACGTGGAAATGTGCCCGCCGATGCCGGCCGAACGCCTGTTGGCACGTACGACCAGCGCCATGGCGTTCCAGCGAATGTAACTCTTCAGGCGGCGTTCGATTTCACGATCGCCAGGATAAGGTGGCTGACGATCGCGAGAGATGGTGTTAACAAAGGGTGTACCTGCATTAACGGGAAACGGCTGTCCGGCCGCCCGTGCCTGATCGCGAACGCGCGCGAGCACGCTCAGGGTATGCTCGGGGCCTTCGATGGCGATCAGGTCTTGATAAGAGTCGATCCACTCCTGGGAATCGACGGTCTCGATGTCTTCGGGGATGTGCTTGTGCATGCCGAAAGCATAGTGGAGCCTGCCGGAAGGTCAAGGAAAGACGCGAGTTAGGGTAGGAAGCGCCTCGGCAATTCCGCCATACCGACCGGATGAGGAACCGGTTGAAATTCCTGTCTTGTCGAAATCGACATTTCCTGTCATCCTGTCGCGTTTCGGCTCGTTTCCCCGCCGAGAATCGGCTTCGAGGTGCATGCATCATGTCCGAGGAATTCGTACTTAAGCAGATCGACGGAGCGGTGGCCATTCTGCGGCTGAACCGTCCGGACGTGTTAAACGCCCTGAACATTCCGCTCATGGACCTCCTGATCAACACGCTGGAGGCCATCGACGTTGATCCGGCCGTTCGATGCGTCGTTCTGACCGGCAATGAACGAGCCTTCGCGGCAGGCGCGGACATCAAAGAGATGGCTGACGCGAGCGTCGTCGACATGTACGAGCGCAACAATCTTGCCCGCTGGGAGCGGATGAAAAAGATTCGCAAGCCGATCATCGCGGCGGTCAACGGTTTCTGCCTTGGCGGCGGCTGTGAATTGGCCATGCATTGCGACATGATCATTGCCGGAGAGTCGGCGCAGTTCGGCCAGCCGGAGATCAACATCGGCGTCATCCCCGGCGCCGGCGGCACGCAACGGTTGACGCGCGAGGCCGGAAAGTTTCGGGCGATGGAGCTGATCTTGACAGGCCGGTTCTTCGGCGCGAAAGAGGCTGCATCGGTCGGTCTGGTGACGCGCGTTGTGGCCGATGCGCTGGTCCTGGAAGACGCGATGACGCTGGCGCGAGAAATTGCGTCGAAGTCTCCGATGGCGGTTCGATTTGCGAAGGAGGCGGTGCTCAAGGCGTTTGAGGGCACGCTGTCGGAGGGTCTGGACTACGAGCGGAAGATGTTCTATATGCTCTTCGGCACGGACGATCAGAAGGAAGGCATGAAGGCGTTTATGGAAAAGCGGAAGGCGAATTATACGGGTAAGTAAGCGCCGTTATTAAAAAAGCACCGAGTCGCCGAATGATCGAATAGTCAGAACGTCAGAACGTCAATGAAGCTTGAATCGGCAGATCGTATCAAACGCCGAAATGAAAAGTTGTAGCGTCCGGCCCCAGTGCCGGACGGTGAAGGATGACGGAGCGATTCTGCTGCTCGGCTACCATGAATGTGATGCGGCACTTTAGGGCGACGACTAATCGCGATGACGGAATTGTGCGGGGTGTGATGTCATGAGCTACGAAACGCTACAAATCAGTGACTCAAACGGCGTTCGGACCATCACGCTGAATCGACCGGATGACATGAATGCCGCCAACGACAAGATGACCGCCGAACTCGCGAAGGAACTGCGCGGCGTCGTAAGGGATAAGTCCGTGCGCTGCCTCGTGCTGACGGGCGCCGGCCGGGCATTTTGCGTCGGACAGGACCTGAAGGAGGCCACGCAAGGCCCCGGTCCCTACGACTTCGGAGCGAGGCTAAGAAAGGGGTTCTCACCGGTCATCACGGCGCTCTACAAACTGCCCATTCCCACGATCGCCTGCATCAACGGCGCAGCCGCAGGCGCGGGCTGGAGCCTCGCGCTGGCGTGTGATCTGCGCGTGGCATCAAAAGATGCCAAGTTCGTCGCGGCGTTCAGCAACATCGGTCTCGTGCCGGACTGCGGGATGACATGGCTGCTTCCGCGAATCGTCGGCTACAGCCGGGCGATCGAGATCACTTGGATGAGCGATGCCATTTCCGCGGATTTGGCATTACAATGGGGCATGGTCAATCGGACGGTCGATGCCGACGCCTTGGCCTCGACGGCGCGGGAACTTGCCGAGAAGATCGCGAAGCGCCCGACGCGAGGACTCGCGCTGACAAAGCAGGCGACGCTCGCGGGTTTCAACCACGATCTGGAACAGCAATTGGAATACGAGACGCAGCTTCAGATCGTGGCCTCAAGAACGAAAGATTATACGGAAGGCGTTCGTGCCTTTATCGAAAAGCGACGACCGGAGTTTACAGGTGATTAGCGAGCGACAGTTTGGCGTGATTGGTTCGGGAACGATGGGCGGCGGCATCGCGCAGGCCGCCGCAACGGCGGGGTTTATCGTCTACACCATGGACACCAGCCCGGACCTGGTGACGAGCGCGTATGCAAAGATCACCGAGCGTCTGGACGCCCGCGTGGCCAAGGGCACTCTGCCGCGTCACGAGCGCGATAACATTCTCGCGCGTCTCCACGTCGCGAACGACATGACGGCCTTCAAAGACGCGGAAGTCGTCGTAGAGGCCGTGTCCGAAGACCTGGCGCTGAAGCGCAAGATTCTCGCTCAACTCGACGCCGTTGCGTCGCCGCGGACGCTGCTGGCGACGAACACATCGAGCCTCGCCATCTCATCATTGGCTGCTGATCTGAAGCATTCTGACCGCTTTCTCGGCATGCACTTTTTCAATCCCGCTCCGGTGATGAAGCTCGTCGAACTGGTGCGCGGCGAAAAAACCTGCGAGCAGGCCATGGTCGATGCTCGTGCCATCTGTACGGCGCTCGACAAGACAGCCGTCAAAGTGAAGGATTCGCCCGGCTTCATCGGCAATCGCGTCAATCGCCCGTTTTATCTGGAAGCGATGCGCCTGCTCGAAACCGGCGAGGCGGATATTCGCACGATCGATCGAGCGCTTAAGAGCGTCGGCGGCTTTCGCATGGGACCATTCGAACTGCTCGATCTCATCGGACTGGATATCAACCTGCGCGTGACTGAGACGGTCTATGAAGGTTTCGGCAAGCCGAAGCGATTCGCGCCCAATCCAATCCAGCAGAAACTCGTGGCGGATGGCCGACTCGGTCGCAAGAGCGGCTGCGGGTTTTATGACTATGCCAACGGTGAATCGACGCCGGCCTACGAAACGCGATTGAAGGATGCGGCATCGTGGACGCCAAGCGCATCGCTGAAGGAATTCGCGGCCATGCTGGAGAAGCCCGCCGACCGGGCGATGTGGATTTATGCCCGCATCTTCATGGCGGTGATGAACGAGGCGGCACTGGTGGCCGAAGACGTGGCGCTGGCTCGCGACGTGAACCTGACGATGGAACTGGGCTTCAACTATCCCGAAGGCCCGCTCGCGACGGCCGATTATGTCGGACTCGACATCTGCCAGCGTCTATTGGCCGACTACCACAAGGAAGCCAATGGCGACGAGCGCTACGCACCGAACCCGCTGATGAACCGTCATGTGGAAAAGGGCGAACTCGGCGAAAAGACGGCGCACGGGTTTCTGTATCACGCGCTGTGATTCAAGCGATTTGGCGGATGTTGGAAACGTCGCGGCCTACGTTTTCCATCGATTCGTTTCTCAGCGTTTTTCAAGCGGTAAGAGAAAGCTATCGAGTGTGTTCGTCGGCTGTTTCCAGCGAGACGATGTCCCGGCCCTGTTTAGTTACGCTATTCGGCAAGGGTTGATCCATGAGAGAAGCCGTCATCGTCGAATGTCTGCGTACGCCCATCGGCCGGTATCGCGGCGGGTTGGCGGTTGTACGGCCGGATGATCTGGGAGCGCACGTGATCCGGGCGCTCGTCGAACGGTCGAAGCTCGACGCCGCACTTGTCGATGACGTGTATTGGGGCGCGGCCAATCAGGCGGGCGAGGACAATCGCAACGCCGCTCGCATGGCGCTGCTTCTCGCCGGGCTGCCGGTGAGCGTGCCGGGCACGACGGTCAACCGGCTCTGCGCCAGCGGCCTGGAGGCCGTGGCCATCGCCGCGCGGATGATCGAAGCCGACCACGGCGATGTCTTCATCGCCGGCGGCTGCGAGTCGATGAGCCGCGCGCCGCTGGTGCTGCCCAAGCCCGAAGAGCCGTGGGTCCGCGGAAACCAGACGATGTACGACACCACGCTGGGCTGGCGAATGACGAATCCGAAGCTGGCGAAGATGCATCAGCCCTTCAGCATGGGGGAAACGGCGGAAAACGTCGCGGAGCAATTCAACATCTCGCGCGAAGCGCAGGACGGATTCGCCCTGGAAAGCCAGATGCGCTGCAGGGCGGCCGTCGAGGCCGGACGACTGGCAGAGGAAATTGTCCCCGTTGAAGTCGATGCGGGCCGCGGCAAGACGATTGTGGTCGACGCCGATGAGCATCCGCGATTCGATACGACGATGGAAGCTCTCGCCAAATTGAAGCCGGCCTTTCGCGAAGGTGGAACCGTGACGGCCGGCAACAGTTCCGGCTTGAATGACGGCGCGGCGGCACTGCTGCTGATGGAAGCAAAGACGGCCGAGCGGCTGAACATGAGGCCTTTGGCTTACGTTCGGCAGAGTGCGTCGGCGGGCGTTGATCCATCCTGCATGGGGCTGGGGCCGATACCGGCCACGCGCAAGGCGCTGTCTCGCGCTGGATGGCGCGTTGGTGATCTGGACCTGATCGAACTGAATGAGGCCTTCGCGGCCCAGGCGATTCCGTGCATGGCCGAGTTGGAGTTGGACCCCGCGCGCGTAAATGTGAACGGCGGCGCAATCGCGCTGGGGCATCCCCTCGGTTGCAGCGGCGCCCGGCTGGCGACGACGCTGGTGCGCGAGATGAATCGTCGCGCCGCCAAACGCGGGCTTGCGACATTGTGCGTGGGTGTCGGTCAGGGGCTGGCGGTATTGTTTGAACGGCCGTGACGCAGCGAGCCGTGATGCCGTTCGTTGTGTTTCATCGATGCACCCGCCAACGACCAGGCGAAACATGACGGGGCTAGTCTTGCGATTCTCAAACGCAAAATCGACCGGATGGCTCGGTCCGGCCGCCGCCTGTGTCTTGATTCTCACGTCCTGTTCGCAGTCGGCATCAACCGTTTCAACTGCGCCGACAGCGCCGCGGTCTTCAACCGCCGCGGCATCCAACGCGAGCAGCGAGAACGGTCCACACGTTGATAATGCGTCGCCAATCGAATGGACGGATTATGCCGTACTGCTTTATCGCGTCTGCGACGGAGACGCGATACGGCTCAACGCGCTGATTCGCTCGCGGCCGGAACTGGATCGGATGATGGATCGACTTGCCGGCACCGGTCCGACATTGACGCCTGAACTGTTTCCCGATCAGGCATCGCGCACGGCTTACTATGTCAACGCTCATAATCTGGCAGCGATGGCTGAGTTGCTTTCAATCGTATCGATCGGTCGAGCGGTGCACCGCCTGCCGGCGGACTTCGGCGAAAAACTCCGCCATCAAATAGACGGCCGATCGGTATCGCTTCGCATCCTGGCTGACAGCGCTCTAAATTCTTCCCCGAGCGATTGGCGCGTGCGGATGGCGCTTTTCAGCGCGCGCGGCGACGGTCCCCCACTGCCCCTTCGCCCCCTACTTGCGGACATGTTGGACATTCAGCTCGACGAGATCATACGCGCCGGATTGCGATCCGAACGCATGGTGCGTATCGACCACGGCGAAGTGAAGCGGCTGCTCCTGCATGATGCACTCTTCGATTTGCGCGGCGCGCTCATCGCCGACTATGAACGGCGCATGCGGACAAACGGTGCGTCGGTCCTCAACGTCCTGCTTGAATGGGCATCGCCTGCGGACCGGCTCACGCTCAACAGCGCCGTCGGATATGCCGTTGTGCGCATGCCGCGCCTGCCCATCGTCCGATTCACATCCACGATCGTTCCAGTCTCCCCCTGAGAGCCGTCGATAAACACACTTGAGCGTCCCCCGGTTCCGACGGCCGGTCGGCGCCAGCGCGATGGGAGATGATGTGGATTCCGGCGTGATTACAGTTCAAGGCCTGTCGAAACGCTTCCAGCGCGGCGAGCGGGCCGACTCTCTCTATGCGCTGGTCGCGCGGCGCGTCGCTCATCCCTTTTCGCGTCACCGCCGCGCCAGTGAAAGGCAGTTCCTCGCGCTGGACGAAGTGTCATTCGACGTCGCGCCGGGTGAATGCCTCGGCGTTATCGGCCACAACGGCGCGGGCAAGAGCACGCTGCTCAAGCTGTTGGCCGGTATTATGCGGCCTGACAGCGGTACGATCGACATTCGCGGTCGCGTTTCAGCGCTGATCGAAGTCGGCGCGGGTTTTCATCCCGCGTTGACGGGCCGCGAGAACGTATTTCTCAATGCATCCATCCTCGGCATGTCGCGCGCTGAAGCACGACGCAAGTTCGATGCGATCGTCGAATTTGCCGGTGTCGGCGATTACATCGACGAGCCGGTGAAGCACTACTCCAGCGGCATGTATGCGCGGCTGGGATTTGCCATTGCCGTGCACGCCGAGCCGGATGTGCTCCTGGTTGATGAAGTGCTTTCCGTTGGAGATATAGCGTTTCGAGCGAAGTGCATCGAACGCATGCAGGCCATCCTGCGCCGCGGGACGGCTGTTGTCTTTGTTTCCCACGATTTGGGAACAGTGCAGCGGTTTTGCGATCGCACGCTTGTGCTGGCGCATGGCCGCACGATGCATTTCGGTCGTTCGGCCGAAGCCATCGCTCTGTATCACGCATCCTACGCACGCACATTACTGCTGACGGACGACGACGGTAGCCCGTTGGCCGAAGCGCGCAATCTCCGGCTGCTTAACGGCACGGGCCAAGTGGCAGCGTGCATCGACGCCGGTGCGGATGTCGTGCTGGAATATGAGGTCCACTTTCACGCTGCGGTGGAGCATCCCTCGTTTGGCTTGTCGATTACTCGGCTGAGCGATCGGCTCTGCATGTATGAAACGAGCAGCACGCGCCAGGAACATGCGACGGAACCGATCAAACCCGGCGAGATGCGCCGCGTACGCTCAATTTTCAGGGCGAACGTCGCGCCGGGTGATTACGCCATCGGCATACATGTGCGCGATCGCGATTCACTGCGTTATCTGATCGAGGAAAACGAGGTCGCTCGCTTGAGCGTTAACGGTCGCGCGGATACCGGCGGACCTGCTCACCTTTCACAGGTATATGAAATACTGAATCCCGGCATCGACGCCGATGCGGGCGAACGGCTCACATCCGAATGTGCGCCGCTGCCGACTGCTCTCAGCGCCCGGCTCTGATCTCTTTAAGCAAATTGACCGACTCGATCGCCGCCAGGGCTGCATCCGCGCCCTTGTTTCCGGCCTTGGCGCCGGCGCGTTCGATGGCCTGCTCAAGCGTGTCTGTGGTCAGTACGCCAAAGCCGATAGGCACGCCCGTCTGAAGCGCGACACTCGCGAGGCCCTTGGCCGCTTCACCGCCAACATGGATATGATGGGTCGTCTCTCCGCGAATGACACATCCGAGGCACACGATCGCGTCATAGCGGCCGGTCTCCGCCAGCGCCTTGGCCGTCAGCGGAAGCTCCCACGATCCGGGCGTCCAGACTTCCGTTAAATCGCCTTCGACCGCGCCATGGCGCAGCAGCGCGTTGCGCGCTCCGGCGAGAAGTCGGGACGTGATGAACTCGTTGAAACGGCTGATGACAAGGGCGAAGCGCAGTCCCTTTGCGTCCAGTTTTCCGGAGATACTCTGACTCATCCCATGAATCATAACCCCCTGATCGCAGCGCTACAATCACGTCGTGTGATCTCAATCATATCGTCGCAGGTCAATTAACTTGTCGCGTGCGGGATGCAGACGTATCATTTATTCGGACGTTGTTGCCTATGAGCCGTCATTACCCTGCCGCCACGGGAGCCTGACACTCCGGATGTTCGCACAACCGCACGACATGGCCGAAGCCCTGCGAATACGCGCTGAGATGGGTGCCGACATCCTGCCGATTTCCGGCGGAACGGATATCGTCGTCGGTATGAACCGTACACCGAAGCACCCGGCGCATTTTCTGGATTTATCGCACATCGCCGGCGTGCGAGACGTGCGGCTCGATTCTGATCGCTGGCAACTGTCGGGCGGCGCGACGTTTTCGCAGATGGGCCGATTGCCCGTTCGCTGCCTCGCCGAGGCCTCCATGACCGTCGGCGGGCCGGCCATTCGAAACCGCGGCACGATCGCAGGAAACCTGGGCACGGCGTCGCCTGCGGGCGACGGATGCGTGGCACTACTCGCGCTCGATGCAAGCGTGGAGCTGTCACATGCCTCACGCGGGGTGCGCACCGTTCCCATCGCCGGCTATTTCACCGGCTTTCGCAAGACCGCCTTGCTGCCCGACGAACTGGTCACCGCAGTGACGATTCCCGCGAACTGGCGCTCTGCGTGGTACAAGATCGGCAAACGCGGCTCGATCAACATCAGCCTCGTCTGCTGTGCGATCGGCCTGTCGCCGCGCGGCGATGTGCGCATCGGCTTCGGGTGTGTCGCGCCGACGGTTATCCGCTCGCACGGCGCGGAAGCGATCATCGCACGCGACGGATTCACCGACGCCGCCATCGAGTCGGCCGCGCAGGCGGCGATGAACGACGTGTCGCCAATCGACGACCATCGCGCGTCGGCGGCGTATCGCCGGGCGATGTGCGGCGTTCTGACGCGGCGGCTGCTCAGGCAGCTTCGCGACGAACGCCCGGTCGAGGAGAGCGCCGCATGAGCATGTCGCCGACGAACAGCGGCCCGTGTCGGCTGCATTGCACCGTCAATGGCGCGCCGGTCGAGCTGGACGTGCCGAGCGATGAGACGTTGCTTTTTACGCTGCGCGAACGGCTCGGCCTGACCGGAACGAAAGGCTCGTGCCTCGAAGGCGAGTGCGGCTCATGCACGGTGATTGTCGATGGCGAAGCGGTGAACAGTTGTCTCGTTCTGTCGCCGCAGATGCAGGGCTGCCGCGTCGAGACGATCGAAGGTCTCGCCGAGGGAAGGAAACTTCACATCCTGCAGGAGAAGTTCCTCGAGAGCGGCGCGGCCCAGTGCGGCTATTGCACCCCGGGGCTGATCATGGCGGCGAAAGTGCTGCTGGAGAAGAATCCGAACCCATCGGAGGATGAGTTCTTCGAGGGGATGGAGGGGAATATCTGCCGGTGTACGGGATATAAGGCGATCTGCGAAGCGATTCGCGCCGCGGCGGGCGAGTGGCAGCGATAGTGCATATTAGATTCGGAAAAGTTCATTTTCAGAAAGAGTGCTCGGCCGTATTGGCGAATTGTGCATGATGGGTGACCGCATTTCTACATTCTCAATACATCATTCTCCATTGCCTTCGAGTTCGATCGCGCCCGCGAAAGACAATGAGACGCTCGTCGATCCATCCCACACGCCATACAGGGAGCAATCGCGCGGCCCCGTCGGCACGAATGCGCGCCGCATCGACGGCGTCGAGAAAGTCACCGGCACGGCGCTCTACGGCGCCGATCTCTTTCACGGCCGCGCCGATCTCTTCGCGCAGGTCGTCCGCTCCGAGATCGCCCACGGCCGCCTGATAGCCGTGAAGCCCGAAGCGGCGCTGCGCGTGCCAGGCGTTTTGGCGGTTTATACGTCGAAGGATGCTCCCGGCACAAACCGGCAGGGCCTGATTCACCGCGATCACCCCGTACTCGTTGAAGATCGCATTCTCTTTCGAGGCGACGCGCTCGCCATTGTTGTCGCCGAAACTGAAACGTCCGCCCAAATCGGCCGCGACGCCGTCGAGATTGAGTGTGAACCACTGCCGGTGGTTGCAACCATGGACGACGCCCTCTCCCCCGGCGCGCCTAAGCTGCACCCTGACGGCAACATCATGGGCGGCAAGCGCATCCGAAAAGGTGACGCCGATGCGGCACTTGAAGAAGCCGACGTGATCGTCAGCGAAACCTTTGAGACACAGACTGTCGATCACGCCTTTCTCGACATCGAGGCCGGCATTTCTCATTGGGACGGACACCTTCTAACGATTCACGTCTCAGGCCAGTGGGCGCATGAGGAACGCCGCCTTGTCGCCCTCGCGCTCGGGTTGCCGATGGAGTCCGTGCGCATCATCTGCCCCGCTACCGGCGGCGCGTTCGGCGGGCGGGAAGACATCAGCATTCAAATCTATCTCGGCATGACGGCGTTGCGGCATCCGGGTAAGACCGTCGCCATGCGCTACAGCCGCGAAGAGTCCATGCGCGCCCGACACAAGCGGCACGCCTTGCGGATTCACTACACCATCGGCGCAACGAATGACGGCGTACTCACGGCGGCGAAGATCACCGTCTTTTCCGAAGAAGGCGCCTACGCTTCGACCGGACCGGCCGTATTGCGAAAGGCGGCCAGCCACGCGACCGGTCCTTATCGAATTCCGAATGTGCACGTCGATGTTTACGGCGTCTTCACGAACAACAACCCGACCGGCGCGATGCGCGGCTTCGGGGCGTGCCAGATGGCTATTGCGTACGAGGGCATGATGGACCGCCTCGCCTCGCGACTGAACATGGATCGTCGCGAACTGCGCCGAAAGAACCTGATTCGCAACGGCGACAGCGTCACGACCGGGCAAGTCATCCCATATTGCACGGCGGTCGAATGCCTAGACGCGGCATGGTCGAAGTTCGAGAGCGGCCGGAAGAAAAACCCGCCCTTGCTGCCGCATCAGCGTCGCGGCGTCGGCATGAGCGTGATCTGCTTCGGACTCGGATATGGCGACGGCTTCCCGGATGCCAGCCGCGCGACGGTGAAGTTTGCCCCGGCGGGCCGGCTCGAAGTCTACACCGGCGGCGTCGAATACGGACAGGGGCTGATTACCATCATGGCGCAAATCGCCGCCGAAGAACTCGGCCTTGCAACGAGCGATGTCGATGTCGTTTGGGCCGACACCCTGCGCACGCAGGAATCCGGATCGTCATCCGCCACGCGCCAGACGTACTTCACCGGCAACGCGGTCAAGATCGCCGCGAGCGAGCTGCGGGAGCAGGTGCTCGATGCGGCCGGACGGTATCTCCACGTCCATCCGCACGAATTGGACCTCGTTGATGGCTTCGTCGTCGGGCGGTTTGATCCGGCCATCAAGCGGCCGCTGAGCGAGATACTCGCATCCGCGCGCGAGCGCGGTCTTTCACTGACGGGCGAGGGCATCTTCAAACCGCGCACCGTGTGCGAGGACTTCGACACCGGCCAGTCCCCGCGTTCGTTCATCACTTACCTGTTCGGCTCGCATATCGCGCAGGTGCTGGTCGATATCGAAACCGGCGAGACGTGCGTGGAACGGTTTATCGCGTGCCACGATGTCGGCAAAGCGATTAATCCGCAATCCGTCGCAGGCCAGATGATCGGCGGCGCGACGCAGGGCATCGGCATGGCGCTGATGGAGGAAGTCGTGATGAAGGATGGGCGCATGATGAATCCGAACTTTACAGATTACATTCTGCCGACGTTTCGCGATGTGCCGGAGATTGAGACCGTCATTCTCGAACACGATGATCCCGGCGGGCCGTTCGGCGCGCGCGGCGTCGGCGAGCCGCCGCTGATCGCGGCCGTTCCCGCCGTGCTCGGCGCGATCGGCGACGCAATCGGCGTCATGCCGGACAAACTGCCCTGCACGCCGCAGCGCGTGTGGGAAATGGTAAACGGCGAAAACGGAATGCCTTCAGGCACGAACTCTTTCGATCTCACCCCCTCCCACGCGCGGATGACTCGATGAGCACGCGAATAGCAAACACGACCGTCATCGCAAACAAGCAAGACGGACCGACTGTCGACTCAGGCATTACGATATTCACTGCAGACGGCATTGTTCAGTCTGTCACGTCAATTCACAGCTGTGTGGATTTGACTCAATCGATTTCAACGAATGCAAACGCCGACCAATCCATCGACGCCTTCTATCACGTCGTCATCCCCGGCCTCGTTAACACTCATCACCATCTTTACCAATCCCTCACGCGCGGTCTGAGGTGCGTGCAGGACGCCCCTCTTTTCGGCTGGCTGACGGAGCTTTACGAGCGATGGCGGCATATTGACTACGAATCCGTGAAGCTGGCGGCGCAGATCAGCATCGCCGAGTTGCAGTTTTCCGGTTGCACGGCGACGAGCGACCACTTCTACATCTTTCCGCCCGGCAGTGACGCACGCATCGAAGCCGTTCTC
The DNA here is from genome assembly GCA_964599535.1 of uncultured Planctomycetaceae bacterium. Lineage (GTDB taxonomy): Bacteria > Planctomycetota > Phycisphaerae > UBA1845 > UTPLA1 > JADJRI01. The sequence continues at coordinate 6,618 of CAZRFP010000059.1, read as the reverse complement.
GATGCCGCCGACGAAATGGGCATGCGCATTCACGCATGCCGCGGTTCCATGAGCGTCGGCCGCGCCAAGGGCGGCCTGCCGCCGGACGACTGCGTCGAAGACGAGCAGGCCATACTGCGCGACTGTGAGCACGCGCTTGATCGCTTTCACGACGCGGGACCGCATTCCATGCGGCGGATTGATCTGGCCCCCTGCTCGCCGTTCTCCGTCAGCCCTGAACTGATGCGCGATGTCGCCGCGCTGGCACGTGAGCGCGGCGCACTGCTCCACACTCATGCCGCCGAAACGCTCGATGAAGAGAAGTACTGTATCGAGCGATTCGGCATGAGGCCCATTGAACTGCTCGATTCGCTTAACTGGCTCGGTCCCGATGTGTACCTCGCACATTGTGTTCATTTGAGCGAGGCCGACATCCACCGCCTCGCCGAAGCGCGTACAGGCATCGCCCATTGCCCGTCGTCCAATATGCGCCTCGGCAGCGGCACTCCGCCCATTCGCAGACTACTGGATGCCGGAGCGCGCGTCGGACTGGGCGTCGACGGCAGTTCCTCGAATGACGGAGGCCATCTTCTCGCCGAGGCGAGACTGGCGTTGCTTCTGCAGCGCGTCGCCAACGGGCCGCGCGGCCTGTCCGTTGCGGAAGCCTTCAGGCTTGCCACGATCGGCAGCGCGGAGATCCTGAATCGGCCGCTGCTGGGCAACATCGCCCCCGGCTGTTCCGCCGATCTGGCGATGTTTCGACGCGACGATCTCGCGCTGGCCGGCGCGATCGAACAGGATCCGCTCGGCGCGCTGATGCTCTGCCGAACGGCCCGCGTCGATCGGCTTATCATCAACGGACGGACGGTCATTGAAGACGGCGAGCATAAGCTGGTGGATCTGCCGATGCTCATCGAGCGCTTCAACAGGCTCGTGCGAAACCGCTTTGCTCGCTGATGAATTGGCTTTCTCTGTCCTTACGTCGCTCATTCACTCCTTTCAGTCAGCAACGTATTCGAACGGTTGCGGCCGAATGGCTTCGCCCAACCACTGGCATCTTGAATTGCACCGATCTTGTCCATCATGTAATGTTGAAGATCGGCGCGGGGACGGGCGTTTTAGAGTCCTGGAGACGGGATGTTCGGGGTTACCCCGAGCGAGTTCTTTCGCGGCCGTTCCTGACATGCCGATGATGCGATAGTGCATGGACTATAGGCATCATCGGCGACCGAGCGTTGTAAGACACCGCCCCGCGCCGATTGAATTGAATCTCGACCCTTCCAGGTAGTCGGCCATGTTTGCAGGTGATTGGGAGATCAAGGCCATCAGTAAAGCTGCCAGCACTCTTGCAGCCTTTCTAATCCTGTGGCTTTTCCAACGATGGCGTCGCCGTAGAAAGGAGCGAGTAAGTCTCGCCAGAATGCGCCACGGCAAAAACTGGCCGTGCAGGAAGGTAAACGAAGAACTCGGTGTCCCGGAGGCGTCTCCAAACAAACGAAAAGTCCTCCTGCCAGGTTCCCGACTGCTGCCTCAGTCGCCGCCGAACAGGAAGGCACTTCAACAGTACGGGCTTCCGATTTTGCTCTGTACGGACGATCTGCTGAGATTGCTGGGTGTGGAGTTGAAGTCCCTCGTCGCGCTGGCCAATCCCTCCGATCGTATTTGCCCCGGAAAATCAAATTACATCGAGTGGATTGTGCCGAAGCGGGATGGACGGCGACGCACGATCAGCAGCCCCAAGCCGCGTCTCAAGGCGGTGCAACAGGTGATCAAGCGGGAGATCCTTGATGCCGCGCCTCTGCATGATGCCGCGCATGGGTTTGTCAGGCAGCGCAATATCGCGACCAACGCCGCGCCGCATGTCGGACGCGCCCTTGTCGTTAATCTCGACCTGCGCGATTTCTTTGAACATGTCCGTACACCTCAAGTCTATGGCATTTTTCGGCGGCTCGGTTATGGCAGTGAAGTGGCACGCTGGCTTGCGAGGCTCTGCACGCATCGGCCCCAGATCGGCCATCCAGAGCCGATTTGGAACCGGAAGGAATTCTCGATTTACCGCCCTTTCCGTCATGCACCCCAAGGCGCTCCGACCAGTCCGAGGCTGGCCAATCTCGCGTGCCTGCAATTGGACCGCCGGCTTGGCGGCCTTGCGCGAAGATTCGGCGCCACATACACGCGATATGCCGACGACATGACTTTTTCCGGGGACGAATCATTCAAACGCGGCCTGAAGCGATTTCTCGCACTGGCGGCGAAGATCATTCATGATGAGGGCTTCGGGCTTCAGCACCGCAAGGGACGAATCATGCGCTCCGGACATCGCCAGCGCGTGACGGGCGCTGTCGTTAATGAGCGCGTAAATTTCGCCCGAAATGAGTTTGACAGGCTCAAAGCCATCATCCACAACGCCCGTCAAACCGGTCTGGCCGCACAGAATCGCGAAAACCGGCCGGATTTCAAAGCCTACCTGCTTGGATGCGCCGCGCATGTCGCACAATTGAACCGGCAGCGCGGCGAGCGGCTTCGAACAGCGATTCTCGAATTGGCGTAACGCCGAACGGCCCGCGTCGATCGGCTTATCATCAACGGGCGGCCGGTCATTGAAGACGGCGAGCATAAGCTGGTGGATCTGCCGATGCTCATCGAGCACTTCAACTGGCTCGTGCGCGAGCGGTTCACGGTGTGACCCAAAGCGTACCTTGTCGGACTGTTTCCCTAAACTCTCCTGCACACGTTAATTGTCCGATCGATCTCTTCCGCTCATTTGTAACAAACACTGCCGCCGGCGCTCATCGACGAACGCCGGTTCATACAGCCGCTTGACGAGATCGATCATTCCCAGTTCCAGTTCGCGCGGCGACATGTGCGTCGGCTGGAAGTTCACGTCAAACAACGTGCATTTCCGCCAACCGTCTTCGCTCAAGAGACGGCCTTCCCGCTTCAGCCGTTCATACAGCGGTGTGCCGGGAAATGGTGTTTGCACGGTCACCTGTACATCGTAGAGACCGGCCAGTTCCGCAAAGCGCACGAGCTCGTCAAAGATCGCGGGGGTCTGCCCATCGAGACCGAGTACGAAGCAGCCGTTGACGGTGATCCCGCGCGACTGAATGAACCGCACGGCCGACAGATAGGACGGCTGGCGCCTGAGCTTCCAGTTGCGGCGCACTTCGATGCCGTGCAGGCCCGCTTCCACCGGGCTTTCCAGGCCGATCAGCACCTGCCTGCATCCGCTTTCGCGCATGAGATCGAGCAATTCGGGATCATCGGCGATGCTGATGTCGGCCTCGGTGAACCACTTGACGCGTTCGTGACGAAGCGCGGCGAGCAGGCACTTGTAATGAGCGCGAGATGCAAAGCTGTTGTCATCGGCAAACTCGATGAACGGATTGGCTCGGATCGACTTGATGCGCCGAATCTCGGCGATGACCTTCTCAACGGGCTTGACGCAATAGCGCGGCGTCAGCAGAACCGAGCTGGCGCAGAACTCGCACAGGTGCGGACAACCTCGGCTCGTTTGCACGGTGTATCGGCTGTAGCGCGCCGAATCCAGCAGTTCAAATCGCGGCATCGGGCTATCGGCCAGATCGAAGTAGGTGCCAGGCCTCTGCTTGTACTTTCGTCGAAGCCGCCCATCGCGAAAGTCCGCTACGATCTCGGGCCAGAGCATCTCGCCTTCGCCTATCGCCACGGCATCGCAGTGTTTGAGTGCCTCGTCGGGCATGGCGAGCACATGCAGGCCGCCCATGACGACGCACGAACCCCGCGCGCGATAAGCATCGGCGACAGCGTAGGCCTCGTCGATCTGCGCGGTCAGCGACGTAATCGCCACCAGATCGAACGAATCAGGGAGTGCCGTTAATCCCGCGAACTCCTGAATTTCATGATATGAAACCTCTATCTCGTTCGGCGTCATGCCCGCAAGCGTGAGCAGCGATAGACTCGGCAGCGATGCAACGACCTTGCTCCGCTCGACGACACCGGGCATCGTCAGACCTGCTGCCAACAGTTCGGCACTCTCGGCGCGAACGCCGCTCATCGCGATCAAGCCGATATGCGTCATGAGAACAACCCCCATGCGACGATCACGCAGCCGCCGATCAGCGATGCCACCGGCACGCCAAACAGCGCCTTGAATCGCGGTTGCCATGCATTCAGAAAGCAGCAGGCCGGCATGGAAATGCAGCCGACAATCAGCAGCCAGGATGCAGCGGCGAGCTGGCCGTCTGACAATGCCGCTCGTCCGACGCTCTGTGCAAAAAGAATGTTGAGGAATCCCAGGGCGATCAGCGCGATGTGCCCGAGCCGCACCAACCGCCTGCGAAATGAGCCATAGCCGCCGAGCCAGTCGGGCTTGTCGTAGCCGGTTCCGAGCCATGCGCCGGCTACGAGGCCGACGACTATCGAAAGCCAACCGATCGGCTCGTTCAGCATTGCATATCTCCGACCGGGCCGGCTCAGCACCGCCTCGGCGCCGAACGCGCGTCGCATGCCGCCGGAGCGACTTGCGGTCATCACGTCCACCTATTTTATCCATCGAAGCGGCTTGCAGGGTCTTTCGCGCCAATTCTGCATTTCGGGAATAATATGTTCTGTGCGGCTTTATCCGATTGCCCCGTGCCATACCAATGGCCTTTCGCGCCAGCATGTCGAACTGCAGGCACACTGTTTTCCCGATAAGAGTCTATCTCAAGAACGAGTGTCGAACCGTTCTTTACCCGGACAGTGAGCCATTGATACAGGCTCTAGAGACCATTCTCGCGTGAGGGAGTTATGGATTTGCAGTTAGAGCGTGTTCCCTGCCGGGCCGGTCAAAACGCTTCCAAGTACATCGCGAAGCGCATCACGCAGTTGAGGAAAGCGAAACTCGAATCCTTCTTCTTGTAGGCGCCGCGAGACCAGATATCTGCCATAAAGCGCCAATTCCGGATCAGTTCGAAGCAGCAATCTCGCACCGATCCTGACCATCCACTCCATAGCCGGCAACCCGATGGGGACTCGAAGGATTTTTCGGAGTTCGCGCATAAAGTCGCGCTGCGATACCGGATTCGGTGATGTCGCAATGTAGGCACCCTGCATGGCCGGATCGAACAGTCCGCGCTCGAAAAGGCGATTCATGTCGGCTTCGTGAATCCAACTCATGCCCTGTCGGCCGCTTCCGACCGCGCCACCGAGGCCCATCCTCGCGACGAAGCGCAGGCGAGCCAACGCGCCGCCACCGGCCCCGCGATCACGCCCGATGACAAAACTGGTACGCAGAATGACCTGGCGCTGCGTCGGCAGCGCGCTCTCGTGAAAGGCCTCCTCCCAGGCTCGCCCGACAAACGGCGCAAGGCCGTAACCGAAGGACGAGTCTTCGGTGCAGATGGCGTCCGGCGGATCACCGTAAATGTGCCCCGTACTCATCTGCACCCAGACCGGCGGCGGAGAGGCGACGGCGCGCATGGCTTGGCCCAGCGCTCGCGTCGCCTCTACACGAGACCGCAGAATCTCATCCTGATGGTCCGGAGTTTTAATGCAATCAACGCTGCGTCCAACCAGATTGACGAGGCCACCGGCACCATTCAGAGCGGAGTGCCAATCGCCAAGATTGCGACCATCCCATTGCACATGCCGCCATGTTCCGCTCACGCGGGGTGCGCTGCGAGACAACAAAATGACACTTGCACCAATCGATGAAAGATGTGTCGCGAGTGAAATGCCCAGAAAGCCGCTGCCGCCCGCTATGACGATGTCGCCAGCCTGACGTGGTTCGGCCATTTTGAGATTCACTTTCCCATGATGATGAGGCTCATTCGCTCGACTGTCCGATGTTGGCTTCGGGTTGGCTTTCCAAGCATACCGACCTGTTATTTATAGACCACACGAAACATCCGCGTCCACGTCGTCGATCGAATAGCCTCTATTTTCAAACGAACTGAAACAACACGGCCCGATGCCGGTCGCTGCCAAGCTTCGCTCGAGTTGTAAGATGCCCTGTCGGGTTCGGACGATATTAGAGTTCGAGGGGGGGCGCCGTCGATCGGAGCGCATCCGCGCCGCGATGGGTTTCCTTGACGGTTTGCAGGCCCTTGGCAGTCCGGTTACACTACGGGACTGGCCCCATTTTGTGCCGTGCGGTGGAATTCTCGATGCGTTTCGAGAGACCAGCGGTGCTTATACCAGATGGCGCGCTTTGCGCGCCTGCTCGAAGCGTGCCGACGACGGGGCCGTCGCACTTCGAGACGTGAGTTTCGCAGCAACGCCGGGCATCTACCGCTCGGCGGGTCGCACTCAGGAAAGTCTACTTCATGCTGAATATCGACAATGACACCCTCGCCCAGATTGACGTTTCAGACGACGAATTGAACAGGGAGCTTTCGGCCGTCTTCGGCACCGGCGAGCCGGACATGTCCGTGCTCGACCGGAAGCTCGACGCAACGGCCGCCGAATACAAGGCCGACTCGATCCTCAAGGGCCGCATCATCGGCACCAGCGGAAATGAAGTCATCGTGGATGTCGGGTTGAAAAGCGAGGGTTATGTCCCCATCAACGAATGGGACGATCCCAGCGAAATCGACCCCGGCGATGAGATCGAAGTCCTACTCGAACAGATCGAAACTGAGACCGGCACCCTGCTGCTCTCGAAGCGCAAGGCCGACC